>JBIKZJ010000364.1:0-6557 GCA_044354755.1 Schlesneria sp.
AGAAAAACAAGTTCGAATCTGCTGTTCCACATTCTCTTCGCAATGCAAAACCACAGAACGTTCCATCCGGTAACCAAACACGCGCAAATCATCGAGTCCGAACAGATGGTCTGCATGGCCATGAGTATACAGCACCGCTTCAACCAGATCGATTTTTTCTCGCAGCAGTTGAATCCGCAATTCCGGAGACGTATCAATCAGAAATGTTCCCTGCGGAGTGCGAATGGCAACCCCCGTTCGGGTCCGATGATTCCGAGGTTCTGTCGACTCACAGACCTCGCAATGACAGCCAATAACAGGTACGCCATGGCTGGTTCCGGTTCCCAGCAAAATCAACTCGCGTTCAGACTGGAAGGGCATGGGGATTCATCTCGAAGACGGCTGGCGGCGACGTTTTTTTCGCGGGATCGCGGTTTTTCTTCGCGAGGCCGCAGTTTTTCTCAGTGTACCAGACTGGCTGTTTCCCGATAGTATTCACTAACAAGACCAAGTCGGTTCCCCCGCCACAATTCCTCGAAACGCATTGACCGTGACCAAAGGCGATGAAATGACGGAACCGACATCTCATCGCCGCGATTTTCTCTCGGGTCGGGCCGTGCGAACCGCGATCGAACACGCGGGGGGCGAGCTCGCGGAAGAACTGCTGCGTCGGGAAGTCCCCGCACGCGGCCCCACTTTGCTACTTCGCACCACCGCCATGGCTTGTGACTTTGACGTGATGGTCAATCCGCATGGTCCCGCCGATCAACTGGAAGCCGCTTCGGCAGCACTCGATCTCGTCCACGAACTCGAACAACAACTGTCTGTCTACCGTCCCGACAGTGAGCTGAGCCTGCTCAATCAACGGTGTCTTGCAGGTTCCGTCACGGTCGAACCGGCGTTATTTGAGCTACTGCTGCGAGCCAAATGTCTCAGCGAACAGACCGCTCAGGCCTTTGATCCCTGTGCCGGGGCCTTGATCCAGTTGTGGCGCGATTGCCGCCTTGAAGCCCGCATTCCGACTCAAGACGAAGTTCAACAGGGGCTGACCCGCTGTGGTCTGGCCAATGTCCGGTTTGATGAACAGACAAAATCGATTGGCTTTGATCCACCGGGGGTGCAATGGAATCTGGGAGCCATTGGAAAAGGGTATGCCGTCGATCGCGCCTGCGCGTTGCTGCAGGAACGGGGGGTCTCGGATTGGCTGGTGCATGGGGGACGAAGTAGTATTCGAGCGCACGGAAGCCATGCCGACCATGCTGGCTGGCCGGTCGGACTGAGGAATCCCTTGCTGCCGGATAAACCCTTTGCAACGCTCGTACTGAGAAATCAGGCTTTGGCGACCAGTGGGACTGCCGTTCAATGGTTTCGCCATGAGGGCCGCCGTTACGGACATATTCTTGATCCTCGCTCGGGTTGGCCGGTAGAATCATTGCTATCCGTGAGTGTCATCGCACCCGATTCGGCGATGGCCGATGCGCTGTCCACCGCTTTTTTTGTGTTGGGAGTCGAAAAGAGTCTCGCGTGTTGTGATAATCTTCCTGAGGCGGTCGGAGTGATATTTTTCCCACTGCCAAAGAAGGGTCAGACCCTGGAGCCGATTCTGCATCAGATTGCTGCGGAAGACTGGTATCCAAACTGACTGCGATGGTTCGCTGTTCACCCTGGTTTTGAATGGAAAGAGATCCCGAGTGTCGTCAGACCTGCGTAAAATTTCCTGGCTCGCAGTTGCCCTGTTAGTGGTGCTGCGGATTTCCATTGGCTGGCACCTCTTTTATGAAGGGCTCTGGAAACTGGGAACGCAAAAAACGGCGACTCCCTGGACCGCAGAAGGCTACCTGAAAAACTCAACCGGGCCGCTCCGCACAACCTTCCGCAAGATGACCGGCGACGAGAGTGATCTCAAGTGGCTTGATTTCGACACCATGTCGGCCAAGTGGGATACGTGGCGAGATCGCTTTGTCAAGCACTATCAGGTCGAGCAAAACAAAGTCGACCGGCTGCTGGATGGCCCTGAAGCGGGTTTCAAAGTCGCTCTGCCCGAACTTCCGGCCGGCTTCAACTTTGAAGAAGCGGTCAAGGGGGCGGGTATCGCCAAGGGTGCAATTAAATATGACGAGAAAAACAAACAGCTGGTCGTGGATGGAAAACTGCATCTGCTCCCCTCGGAACAAGCAAAATTGCTCGAGGCGATCAATAACGCCAAAGCCAAATCCGATCAGGAAGCCTCGTTTCAGAATCTGCTGAAAGCCCTCTCGACCGTCTCGAAGCAAGCCTCAAAGCTCTCTTACCGCGAGCGACTTGCCGCCATGCTGAAAGGGGACCCTGAACGTGTCGGGATCGTGCAAAAAGCCAAAAAAGAGGGGGACCCTGATCAAGTGGTTGTCGTGGGGGAGGTCAAGTACTACAAAGATTTGATCGATCGTTATGAGGCCAACTACGCCAAAGCCAAAACCAAATTCGAATGGGATCACCTCGAACGACAGTGGTGGGACCTGCAAAAGACTCGCCGGACTCTGGTTGGTCCCGTGCAGTCGCTGGAAAAGGATCTCTATGACGAGGCCAGCAAACTCCTCTCGCCCGAACAACTCGCCGCAGGTCCGGTTCCTGCCGCCGTGACCGAGATGAGTCAGATCAATTCGCGGACGATGTGGTCGCTGACGATTTTTGGACTATTATTAATTCTAGGGCTGTTTACACGCCTCTCAGCCTTGGGGGCTTCGGGCCTCCTGCTGTTGTTTTACCTCGCGATGCCCCCCTGGCCCGGTGTGCAGGAAATCCCCAGTGTCGAACATAATCTGTTTGTGAATAAGATCTTCGTCGAACTGATGGCGCTCCTGGCCATTGCCGCGATGCCATCTGGCAAGTGGTTTGGGCTGGATGCTGCCGTCTCGGCCCTGTTGAACCGTCGGAAGAAACCGGAAAAAGTCTGACCGTTTTTGATTCTGTCCCCTGAAATTCCATCCACTTTCGCTGTTTATCGCTACTCATAAGGAGCTCGCACCATGCAACTTACTCCCGAACAGGAACGACTGGGCAAAGACAACTTCCATGAAGCGGTCGCATTTACGCGGCGCGGATTTCTCGTCGGAGCCGCTGCGGCGGTCCCGACACTCGGAGCCGCTTATTTCGGTTACGAGTCCCTCAAAGGTGATCCGATTAAAGTCGGCTTCATCGGTACTGGTGATGAAGGGTCCGTGCTGCTGACTCAACATCCCCCCGAATATATGGAGATCGTCGGGATTGCGGATTTGCGCGCCAAAAATCGGGTTCGCGCCCTGCAAGGTGACGGCGACGAGATTCGCTGGGGCTTGATTCGCAAGCTCGGTGCCGCCAAAGCCCAGCAGGTCAACCTCTACCGTGACCATAAAGAATTGCTGCAAAAGCATCCCGAGATTGAAGCGGTCATCATCGCTGTGCCGCTTTGTCAACATGCACAGGTCGCCATCGACTGCCTCAAGGCGGGAAAGCATGTCCTCTCCGAAAAACTGATGGCCCACTCGGTCATGCAGTGTAAAGAAATGATCCGCGTCGCCAAGCAGGAAAACAAGCTGCTCGCCGTCGGCCATCAGCGTCACTACAACGTGCTGTATGACAATGCCAATGCCCTGATTCAGAACGGCATGCTCGGTGACCTCAAGTTCATCCGGGCTCAATGGCATCGCAATAACAGCTTTCCTGGTAGCGATAGCTGGCGACCAGGGGGTTACACCAAGGAATCGTTCGCCGCCAAGTTCCGGCAAGACATTGCAGGCCTGACCGATCACGCCAAGGAAAAGGCGATCACCAATCTGGACGAATTCCTGTCGACCGAGTTTGGCTATCCTTCGATGGAACGATTGATCAACTGGCGACTGTATAACAATACCGGTGGGGGATTGATGGCCGAACTGGGAAGCCATCAACTCGATGCAGCCAGCATCTTCCTCAACAAAGTTCAGCCGATTGCCTGCTTTGGTTATGGGGGCAAAAACTATTACGGCGTGAAAGAGATCGGCTCACCCGATCAGCAGTTGGATGATCGGGATATCGATGACCAGGTCTTCATGACCTTTGAATTCCCCGGCAAGCATTACGCTGAGGATAAAAACGATGTCTGTATCGTGACCTACTCGTCCATCAGCACCAATCGCAGCGAGCCTTACGGCGAAACTGTCTTCGGTAGCCGAGGGACATTGATCATGAAGCAGGAACTCGAAGCGATCCTCTACAAGGAAGCGACGGGTGCATCCAAAGGGGGGATTGATCAGCGGCTGTATGCGATCGAAGGGAGCGACGGCCAGCCGGCCCTCGCTGCCAGTGCCAGCCTCGGACCCACCAAGGCGGCGGCCGTCGCCGACGTCGGTAAGGTGAGTCGCGGCTATACCGAAGAGATGGAACATTTTGCGTTCTGCATTCGGAATTTTGGCAACAACCCCGCCGAAGCACCGCTCCGTTGTCCCGGGAAGCAAGGGATGAAAGACGCGATCATGGCACTCAGTTCGAACCTCGCCATGAAGCACAGAAAACGGATCGTGTTCAAAGACGAATGGTTCAACCCCGACAGCGACCTCGTCCCTGAAACCGACCCGGAAATCATTGGCTGAGAACGATTGGTTCAAAACGATTGGCTCAAATGGTACGGGACTTCCCGACTCCGGCTCCCAATCCGATTCATCCCAAACATGGAAACACGGCATCAGAGTTCTTTCTGGTGCCGTGTTCTCTTTCAGAGTGCAGTCTCATAGGGTGCAATCCTGTTTTGCGGGACCTGGGCTGTGGCGTCCAAATGCCCGTCAGCGACCTGGTTTTTTCCGGCGTGCATTCGCATCCGTTTCAAAGTTTCACCGCGACTCAAAGTTTCACTTAGATTCACAGTTTCACTGCGATTCACAGTTTCACCGCGCCTCGAAGAGAATCGCGTCAACCGGCGCCCCGGCACTAACCCGCGGTGTCATGGCGAGTTTGACGATTGCCATCTGCTGCTGTCAGCAATCCGCTGTGGGCGTCATTCGCAATTGATGCTCGGCCAAGTTCGCAGAGATCGGCTGTACACCGATCGGCCGGCGCCGATGGCTTCGGGTGAAACGATCAAATCCCTGCCGCAATATTCCGTTGTTCACGATTTCGTTGATCCCAATCGTCACCCGTTCACGACATTCTGCGAGCGAGTTTTCCAGGTGGGTGGATCTGCTTTCCGACGCCGCTCGCATTCCGCCCGTTTCGGCGAGACATCAACCACCCATCAATCTGACGATTGTCTTTTCGCCACAGCGGGAATCGATTGGCCGTTCTCGCGTTGCGGTCATTCTGTGAACGGTAACGAACCCGAGAAATTCTTCCTGACGGTCTCGTCACGCGAGTGGGAATCCGCCAAGGTAGAAACCCGCCAAAACGGAACGACAAATCTCGGAAATCGGCAAGAAATTTGGCGAATTCGCTCGAAATCTCCGCATCGCAAAGCAATTCGCTTGACGGACGTGCTCAATCTGAGAAATGGGAATTTACGTTTTTTAAATTAAAAAAGTAAAGATTCGATGTTCATAGTTGCAAGCTCAAAACTAGAGCCTAACATACCCCGCTGTGGCGGTTGTGCGTGTGATGAGGGGGATTCGGATTGCTCTCACTTTCCGTGAGGTGCGGCGACGTGCCCATCAAAGCGATTTCGCGATTTCCAGACTGATGGAGATCATTTT
Source organism: Schlesneria sp. (assembly GCA_044354755.1). Classification (GTDB taxonomy): domain Bacteria; phylum Planctomycetota; class Planctomycetia; order Planctomycetales; family Planctomycetaceae; genus Schlesneria. Next base: position 5,655 of record JBIKZJ010000364.1, read on the forward strand.
TCGAAACATGGCCTACCGCAGCGTCACATGCGAATTGTCCAGTCATCGCGAGAAGTGGCTACGCTCGTTCCCGATGCGTTGTTGGGGCCGTTTTAAGCCAATGTGTTTGTTCTGTACCTAAAGGGGAGGTTAGATGAAGAAATTGTTGTCAGTATTATCTGTATTAGCGCTCGCGGCGCTCGCCGCCGGTTCCGCCTCTGCGGGGCCGATTAAAACACCCACAGGCTTGACCCCCGGAGATCAATTCCGAATTATCTTTACGACGACAGCTCAATCGCAAGCAACCAGCAGCGATCTCGCAACGTACGATAGTTTCGTTTCTAACGACGCGTCTGGCACGACGTACAACGGAAATCAAGTGACGTGGAAGGCAATCGTGTCAAACCTGTCGACCAACGCCAGAGATCATATAGGGCTGCTGAGCACATCTATCGTTCCAATTTACACTGCCGATGGCACGAGGGTATCGAACGGTAATTTATGGTCAACGCCGCTCTTAGCAAAAGTCAACAGGGATAGCAACGGTAACATTCAAAACACCCGAACAGTCTGGACGGGTACAACTGGAGCAGGAGTTTCACTTGGATCAGGGTACGCGGTAGGTGAAGCCACACCTGCCATAGGAAATAACGCTGTACAAAACAATAGCGGATGGTTGGAGGCTAACTCAGCTTCTAACACCACTACGAGGTACCTTTACGGTATATCAGACATCCTCACGGTACCCGCCGTCCCCGAGCCGTCAACGGCGATGTTAGCGGGTCTGGGTGGACTTGCGGCTTTGGTGTATTCGTTCAAGCGCAAGCGGAACTAATGTCGGCGGTAATGGCCAATGGGGTGTTGCGCGTGCAGCCAATCGCTGTGAGATCGCTTCCATGGCACGTTCAACAAATTGCCCACCAT
>JBIKZJ010000365.1:0-6529 GCA_044354755.1 Schlesneria sp.
CACCAGTTCGTCGATTTTTCCGGTTTCGCTATCGAGGAAGGCGGCGATTATGGATTGCTCAACCACGGGTGGTGTGAGCGTCGGGAATTTCGTAAATGTTGCATTCGACAAATGAGTTTGGTTTACACCATCATCGTGCAGTAGAAACAGTGGATTTCTGTTGAGAAGGTAAAACAAGAATCTTGGGTTGTTTTTGCATGGCGTGAGAATGCAAACCCGTTGATTCACAGCATATTCACTATGGTCGCTAACAAAAAACGCCTTCGCCAGTGCCCGGCCGTTTGGCAAGTCGCTCATAACCATTAGAATATCGTTCAGTTTTGCCGGCGTCAGGTTCTGAGTGCAAAATTTGCGCGACAATCCCTCGGTGGAGACAAATCTTGAATTCACACAAATGAATTCACCATCGTCATCGATATATGGCTCGTGTGCCTTTCCCGACTGAAATTGGCATATGTTTGAAAGTCGATTAATCCCCCAATGTTCGGGGACGTCACCCAGCGATTCGAAACCGCTGTCCTTATACTTCGGATATCTCGGAAAGCTCATTTCGTCAGCCCGCCAATCATCGTCAAGATGCGATCCGTGACGGTCTTCAATTCGGCGTCGATTTCGGCCAGTTCACGTGGCGGTTTGAAGACGTAGAAATGCCGATTAAAGGGAATCTCGTAACCGACTTTCGTCTTTTCATGATCGATCCATGCATCAGCTGCATGTGGCAACACTTCGCGATTGAAGTACGTCCCGACATCTTCGCTGAGCGGCACGTTCTCGGTGTCGCGTAGACTGGCGTCGGGTTGCGGTTTTCCTTTTAGCATCCCCTTCGTTGCCTTCACAACGTTCCCAGCCGCGTCCCGTTCGGGGCGTTCGACCGTGATCGTGTGATAACCGAAATCCTCGTTCTTAAAGATGCGACTAATGGGCACCTGCTCCTTCGTGACTTTCCTAAAATTGCCAAAAACGCGAGTGAGTTCCTCGATGTGCTCGCGGCTTAACTCCTTGGTTTTGCTTCCCAGGTTCTTTCGCATCTTTTGCCAGAAACTGCTGGCGTCGATCAGTTGCACCTTCCCCTTGCGATTGTCCGGCTTGCGATTGCTGACGATCCAGACGTAGGTACTGATCCCCGTGTTGTAGAACATGTCGGTCGGTAGTCCGATGATCGCTTCCACCAAATCGTTTTCCAGCACGTAGCGTCGGATTTCACTCTCGCCCGAGCCTGCTCCCCCGGTGAACAAGGGTGAGCCGTTCAAGACGATTCCAAACCGGCTTCCCCCATCCTTGGCGAGTCGCATCTTGGAAATCAGATGCAGCAGAAACAGCAATGACCCATCACTGACGCGAGGCAACCCCGGCCCGAATCGCCCGTTGTGTCCTTGCTGTTCCGCTTCCTGGCGAATTTCCTTCTCGATCTTCTTCCATTCCACTCCGAACGGCGGATTAGAAAGCATATAGTCGAGCTGTTTGGCCGCCAGCCCATCGTCCGACAACGTGTTGCCGAAAATGATGTTGGCGATGTCCTGCCCTTTGATCAGCATGTCGGCCTTGCAGATCGCGTACGACTCAGGGTTCAGTTCCTGCCCGTACATCACCAGCCGCGCGTCCGGATTGTAATCGGCGAGATGTTCACCACTCACCGACAACATCCCCCCGGTCCCCGCCGTCGGATCGTAGATTGACCGAACCACCCCCGGCTTGCTCAGCGCGTCGTCATCTTCAATGAAGATCAGATTGACCATGAGCCGAATGACATCGCGCGGTGTGAAGTGTTCCCCAGCCGTCTCATTCGAGATTTCCGCAAATTTGCGGATCAGCTCCTCGAACACGTTTCCCATTTGGGCATTGCTGACGGTCTCGGGATGCAGATCGATGTTCGCGAATTTCTCGCAGACCAGGTACAGCAGTCCCGACTTCGCCAGCCGATCGATTTGCGTGTGAAAGTCGAAACTCTCGAAGATATCTCGCACCGCCGGAGAAAACGCCTGCATGTACGCGAACAGGTTTTCCTTGATGTTGTCTTAGTCACCCACCAGCAACTTCATATCGAGCGGTGAGGTATTAAAAAAGTGTTGCCCGGACTTGCGCAACAGGAACGACTCGGGATTCAACCCCGCCTTCGTCCGTTTCTCCAGTTCCGCCAGCACACCCACTTTGGTGTCGTCGAGCACGCAATCCAACCGCCGCAGCACAGTAAACGGCAGAATCACTTTGCCGTATTCCGATTGCTTGTAGTCACCCCGCAACAGATCGGCGACCGACCAAATAAAAGACGAAAGGTTTGAATCGCTCATGAAGTTTTCAGATTAAAGTCATTCAGGGACACGGACGAAGATTTCGCCAAGACCACACCTTACGAAAACAACGTAGAAATCTCAAACGCAATGGCGGGTTTCCGGTTCCTGACTGTCTCCTCTCCTGACTGTCTCCTCTCCTGAGTGGCCCGGCCAGGCAGATACGCGGGAACTTGCCTTGGCGTCTCGACTTGCGGTCTCTACAATTCCGTCCAGTGCGATCAGGTCGACGTGCTGGGAGAAACCATGGACGGCAAACGCGATGTTGAACCGACAGAAACTATTGATCTTATTGCTGAAACTCGCTGATCGCCCGGTCTCCCGAACCGAACTGACCAAATGGTGCTTTCTGTTACGGTCCGAGAGCGAGACTTTGGGTGGACCAGCGTTCTACGATTTCGTTCCTTATCTGTATGGGCCTTTCTCCTTCGCCCTGTACCAGGAAGCCGAAAAACTCGTATCGCAGAACTACCTGCACGATGACGGAGAAAACCACTGGTCACTTAACTCCGAGGTCGCAGCTTCCGCAGGCTCACCGGGAAGGAGCGTTGAACGCGATGCAATGCGATTGGTCTCGCGATTCGGAAAGAAAGAGATTACCTCCCTTGTCGACTATGTCTATGAGCGATACCCGGCATTTACCGTCAACAGCAAGCGACGAAAACTCAGCGTCCGCCCAGAGGCTAAACCTGCAGTCTTCACAGCAGGCTATGAAGGACTGAGCATCGATGGATTCCTCAACCTGTTGATTGTCACGGGTATCAAGAGACTCATTGATGTTCGCAATAATCCCATCGCCAGAAGATACGGTTTCCACAAATCGACATTGCAGCGACTGACCGATCGGCTCGAAATCGACTATGTCCACTTGCCGGAACTTGGAATCCGAAGTGAAGACCGGCAGAGCCTCGTTGTTCAAGACGATTACGACACTCTTTTCGATAGGTATGAGAAAACAATCCTGAAGGACGAGCGCGCGTCCATTCAGCAGGTTGGACGACTCGTGACGGAATTGCCGAGCGTTCTGGTGTGTAGGGAATCGGAACCGACGTGCTGCCACCGTTCAAGACTGGCAGCGGCCGTTTCAAAGGAGATCAAACTCCCGATTAGGCACCTCATGGGAGCGACGTAATGTCGAAGACGCTCACGGTTAAAGTACTAATCACCGTGATGACATATCCGCATCCTTCACGGGGGTATCAGGAGTGAGTCTGCACTGCGGGTGTGACTGAGTCTGGCGAGTGGATCCGTCTCTACCCGGTTGACTATCGATACCGCGAGCAACACCAGAAGTTCAAGAAGTATCAGTGGATTGAGGTGGTTCTCGGTCCAAACGGTGCTGGCAACGACAATCGCAAAGAAAGCCGGCGTCCAGATCTCGAATCGATCAAATTGCTGGGGGAACCGCTCAATACAAAAAACGAATGGCAAGATCGGCGAGCGATCATTGATCGATTGCCCCATTTCACTCGCAACGAACTCGTCAGCCTGCACGAACAAGACAAAACCTCTTTAGGGATCGTCCGCCCTGCTCGCGTGCTCGATTTGGAAATTCGCCCGGCAAATACAGAGTGGAAGTCAGAGTGGCAATCGCTATTCACTCAGCTCACTCTTTTCGGCCCGCCCCAGAAGCCGTTACGAAAAATTCCATTCACGTTCCATTACGTGTTCGAATGTGAAGACAGCAATGGCAAGTCGCATACTGCCATGTGCGAAGACTGGGAGTTGGGAATGCTTTTTCTAAACGAAGCCCAGCGACTCGGCTCGGAACAGGCCGCTGCACAAAGCGTTCGCGACAAATTTCTCGGCGAACTTTGTCGCGATGACAAGGATACGCGGTTCTTCATGGGAACCCACTTTCCCTACAATACATGGCTCGTGCTCGGAGTGTTCTGGCCCCCAAAAACCAAGCAGAGTTCTCTATTCTAGGTATGATGAGTCTGCAGGTAGATGTTGTCGTGGAATAGAATTCTCCATCAACTCGAACCGCTGCCCGGTAGAGTGAACAAACGAGGCCGCGCCTGGCCAAGTACCTGCCATTCTCTCTTTGCGGAGTTTTTGCCCATGACCCGCTGCGCTGACACTGCGCGCCGACCCGACGAGCAGCGACTGGTCGACGTCGCATCAATCCTTGCTGCGGGGATGCTGCGGCTACAAGAATGCCAGTCGCTACTGATTGCCGACATTGCCTCGAATCCTGGGGATTCGTCTCCCCAATATCCCCAGATTGTCCCCAGGGTTGCCCCTCCCAAAAAGCGGAGAGATGAAACGGGGATAAGTCCAATAACTTAGGATTTGCTGTCGTTGATCGCCATTTTAGGGCGTCCTCGGAGGCGAAATGTGCATTCGAGTCCGTGTTGTTTGGCGGTTGCCTTTTGCCAGGACTCTAAGCCGAAGGGGCAGCCTCGGACGACAGAGGCTGGCACAGCTTCCCGATCTTTTTTGTCAACGCTCGGTTCACGCGCGTGACCAAATCGTGAGGGCAAGCGATTGGCCATGGGCGAAAAATCGGTTTCTCCTGGTGTTCTGTCGGATGTAGCCATCGCCAAAGGCTGTTCCAAGTCCACTCCTCGGCCCATTCGACCATTGTCGGTCGTACGGCGTTCCGTTCCACGTCACGCAAAACCGTATCGAGATGATCATCTTCCTCGGTTGGAACTGTTTTGTACGTCCCCTGATGCAGGTGGCCGGTTCCGACGGAATGATGATGCAAATGCCAGCGACGCCCATGCGTTGTGGTTAACTTCTGCATGAAACACCCCAGGTCACCATCCTGCAGCGGCCACAGGAGCAGATGCCAGTGATTCGGCATGAGGCAATCACTTTAAAAAATCAAAAAAACTCTTGACAAACAAAATTTGTGTTTTTATGATTTTTTGAGAGGTGTTTTGCGGCGAGGTTCTCGGGTGAGCGTCGCCAGGGGGGCGAGATTTTTGTTGGGGATTTCTCAATCGTGGATCTCGGGATGCAAGTCGTCTGGGTCGGGAACTCGGGCGGCTGGCTGGCCCCCCAATCACTCGGTTTTTTCCAAATGACTGGGTTTTCCAAAAAGTGGTTGTCGTTGCTTGTGAATCTCTTTAATCGACAGGAGTTGGCTGATGGGAAGTAGAAGAAGAAAAAGAAGTTTCAGTACCTCCCCCGCTTGGGCGTTTCCCTCGGCCGGGGAGGCTCATAAAATCGAGGGGGTCGGTTGGGGTGTCGCCGGTTCGGCGGCTGTTATAACCGAGTCGATTCCTACCGGGGCCGGGCGATTTTCCGCGGACAAGGGTCGCGGCTTGACGACGGCCAACGGGGTTCCCAGTCCCACCCCTGCGGACGAACCCCCCGCTGCGCTGTTCAGTCTGGCGGAGATCGTGGATCAGCCGATCGAATGGGTCGTCGAGGGGGTCATTCCACGCGGGGAACTGACGCTCATCACCGGGGAAGCGGGTGTGGGGAAAAGTGGTTTTCTCGGCGGATTGATTGCCAACGTCACGCGAGGACGGCCGGGACCTCGTGATGCTCTATCCCTCGAGGATTCAGGTTCCCCCGCGGATTTGGGACATGCCGACGATCGGGTGGGCTTCGAAGGGAGCGCCGACAGCGACACCGATCCGCTCACAACTCCAAGGGAAATTTTGGCGGACTCGCCCGGTACGCCTGACGGCATCGCGCCCGCAACCAGCGCGGGTCGGCATCGCTCGCCGAATGCTGCAGACCCCAAACCGGGAGCAGTGGTGATTTTTTCCACGGCCAACATGCTGGCGGATGCGGTTCGGCCTCGATTGATCGAGGCAGGAGCCGATCTGGGGAAGGTTTATGCACTGTGTCAACGTGAACGAGAACAACTCGAACGAGCGCCGGTCGGAGGGACATCGCGTGCTGACGGCGGGCGTGCTGTTGGGACGGTGCAGGCTGGTGGGATGGGCTCAGGTCGAGGAGATCACCTGGAAGCGGGGCATGGCAGGACTAACGGGTCGAACGGGTCGGGCGAAATCGTTGCCGACGCGGATTCGGTAGCGGACAGTTCGAGTTTGCGGCCGCGCATGTTTCAGTGGCATCAGGATTTGCCGGTACTTGAGGCCGAGTTAGCGAGGCTACGGGCCAGCGGGGTCGCGGTTTCGATGATGGTGATTGATGCGGTGGATGGCTATGTCCATGCTCCCCGTCGGCGATCCCTCGCCACCGCCGATGTCGAGAAACTGGTCGAGCTGGCCCGAAAGTTTCGGGTGGCGATTGTCCTGGCGGCGAATGTGTTGCCG
>JBIKZJ010000366.1:0-6509 GCA_044354755.1 Schlesneria sp.
TCACGACCATGCGGTTTTCGCTCGGTCTAGTCGCCATGTTCCTCGTGGAAAACAGGGTTTTCGCCGATTCTGCCGAAGATTGGTCGCGGATGAAACCGATCACCCCGCGAGGGTATGTCTGTTCCCCGACAGATGCCCCCCTCCAAATCGATGGACGATTGGACGAGGCCGCGTGGAAGACCGCTCCCTGGACCGAGGATTTTGCAGACATTGAAGGGGACCGACGACCCCGTCCACGCCTGCGAACCCGTGCAAAAATGTTGTGGAATTCCGAATATTTCTACATCGGTGCCGAATTTGAAGAGCCCCATGTCTGGGGGACACTCACAAAACATGATTCGGTGATCTTCTTTGACAACGATTTTGAATTCTTCATTGATCCCGATGGGGATCATCACGAATACTACGAATTCGAAATGAACGCACTGAATACCGGCTGGGATCTGTTTCTGCCTCGACCCTATAAAGATGGAGGTGTGGCGGAAAACCGCTGGGAAATTCCGGGATTGCTCACCGCAGTTCATATCGATGGAACCCTGAATGATCCGTCAGATCAGGACAAAGGCTGGTCGGTGGAAATTGCGATTCCGTGGGGGGCGCTCCAGGAATTCGCCCATCGTCCCGCTCCCCCCCGCGATGGCGATCAATGGCGAGTCAATTTTTCGCGGGTGGAATGGCAGCATCAGATCGTCGACGGAAAATACCAAAAGGTTCCGAACACCAAAGAGGACAACTGGATCTGGTCGCCACAGGGGATCATCGACATGCATCGGCCCGAGCGTTGGGGCTATGTCCAATTTTCGACAGCCGCCCCGGGGGGAGTCCCGTTCAAGCCCGATCCGGCACTTGCCAGCCGCGATGCACTCGTCGGAATTTACCACCAGCAAAAAGCCTTTCAGGAAAAGCAGGCGCGCTGGGCAATCAGCCTGGAAGAACTGGGGCTGGATCCCGCACAACTCAAGCAAGCAGGATTCGTTTCCTTGAAACCGACGGCAGCGGGTTATCGTGCTGTAGTCGAGGTTCCCGCCGAGGGGAACGCGAAACAGCAATGGGCGATTCGGCAAGACTCGCGACTCCGTCGATATCATGCGGATCGGGACGAACTGAGCGATACACTCGAACGCCTCTTGAGCGAGCAGGCCAGCGCCTGGAATCGGGGGGATTTAGATTCGTTTATGGAACACTATTGGAAGTCGGACGAGCTGACATTCAATTCGGGTGGCAAGACGACTCGCGGCTGGTCGACCACCAAAGCTCATTATCGGCGTCGTTACCCGACGCGGGAATTGATGGGAAACCTCTCGTTCGGTGCGATCGAAGTGACACCGCTGGACGCCTCCGCAGCACTGGTGCTGGGTCGCTGGAATCTGGAGCGGAAACCGGCCTCTCTCGGCGGAAACTTTTCGCTCGTGTTCCGCCAGATTGAGGGGGCCTGGGTGATTGTTCATGACCATACGTCACTGCAAGCCGAGCCTGAGCCGGCCGGGGAACTGCCGCAGGGGGTGCAGGGAGCGCTCGATCGATCCGGTCAGAATCGTGAGCAGCTGCAGCGTGCCTTGACCGAGGTTCCCGCCGCACAGCGGGTGGGGATGCAGTTTTTAATCACTCACATGCCCGATCGGGATTTGAAGAATCTGACCGCCGATTTTCTGTTGGAAAATGTGCAGCTCGCCTATCAGGCCTGGGAAGAATCTCCGTGGAAGAATGAACTGCCACAAGAAATCTTTTTGAATAACGTGCTCCCTTATGCCAACATTAACGAAGGGCGAGAACGCTGGCGAAAAGAGTTTTATGAACAATTCAAACCGTTGATCAAAGCGGCCAAAACTCCGGCTGAAGCGGCCGCGATCCTCAACCAGCAGATCTTTCCGTTGCTGAAAGTCCGTTATTCGACGCAACGTCGTCGAGCGGATCAAAGTCCTGCGGAATCGATCAAGACGGGGTTGGCCTCCTGTACCGGGCTTTCGATCCTGCTGATTGACGCCTGTCGCGCCGTCGGTGTCCCCGCTCGGTTTGTTGGAACGCCGCTCTGGACGAACAAAACCGGAAACCATTCCTGGGTCGAAGTCTGGGATCAGGGTTGGCACTTCACGGGTGCGGCAGAACCTTCGGGGAATGCACTGGATCAAGCCTGGTTTCTCGGCAATGCCTCGACCGCCTTGCGTGATGATCCGCAGCATGCCATTTATGCCGTCAGCTTCAAGCGGACACCGCAAAAATTTCCACTCGTCTGGGACGGGGAAATCGATTATGTCCGTGCGGTAAATGTCACCGACTTTTACACTCGACGAGCCGAAAAATTGCCGGAGGGGATGGTTCCGGTCCTGTTTTGTGCGTTGGAAAAACGAGGGGGCGAACGACAAAGAGCGCTACTCAAGCTGACCGACACCACGGGCAAGGTCGTGTTTGAGGGGCGCACGAACGATGAATCGTTTGATGCGAATGATCACGTTCGAGTCCTGCTTCAGCGGGGGGCATCGTACATGGTCGAACTGAAAGCCGGGGATCGTCGGATCGTCCAGGCGTTCCAGGCCGAACCACAAGATCGGCCACAGACCTTTGATCTCTCGGCAGCCGAGGTGACCGATGCCAATCCGCCCCGCATCGAGAACACGAACTCGGTCGCTCTGGCGGGACTCAAACAATATCTGTCGATGGGCCGAAGTGAACGTCGGCCGTTAGAGGAAGAGCCGTTTGCGAAGGTTGGTTTATCACGCGATGAAGCGACTGCGGCGAAAACGCTGCTTTGGGACGATCATGTTACGGGTATCCGTCAGTCTCGCGAGGCCGAGATGACCGCACGAGAGCTGACCGACGGCGAACTCAAAATGCCGTTCTACTACGAGATCTTCGGTGAAAAACCGAAGGAAGGACGTAGCCTTTACATTTCAATGCACGGGGGTGGAGGAGCTCCGAAACAGGTGAACGACCAGCAATGGGAGAACCAGAAAAAACTGTATCGGTTGCAAGAAGGGGTTTATCTGGCCCCTCGTGCAGCGACGAACACCTGGGATCTGTGGCATCAGGGACATATCGACCGCTTCTTCAGTCGTTTGATTGAGAACCTGATTGTGTTCGAAGACGTGAATCCCGATCGGGTCTATCTGATGGGGTATTCTGCAGGAGGGGATGGGGTTTTCCAGTTGGCACCGCGGATGGCAGATCGGCTGGCGGCGGCGGCGATGATGGCGGGGCACCCGAATGAAACCTCGCCACTGGGGCTGCGGAATCTTCCGTTCAACATTCAGATGGGAGGTCTCGACGCCGCCTACAACCGAAATCGACTGGCGCGGGAATGGGAGCAGAAGCTGGGTGATCTGAAAAAATTGGATCCAGATGGCTATCTCCATCAGGTCAAAATCTATGAAGACAAAGGGCATTGGATGGATCGACAGGACGCGGTGGCGATCCCCTGGATGGCGGAATTCAAACGGAACACCTACCCAACCCGCGTGGTCTGGAAGCAGGACGATGTGAGGCACGATCGCTTCTACTGGTTAGCGGTGGATGCCAAGGAGATTCCTGATCGAGCCGAGGTGATCGCGACTCGAAATGGTCAGCAGATCGAGATAGAGTCGGACGGGATTTCACGGTTAGCGATCCGACTGAATGACCAGATGTGCGAACTCGACAAGCCGTTAGAGATCCAGGCGAATGGTAAGCCGGTCTGGAACAAGCTGGTGACGAGAACGATCGGCGTGCTGGCGAAGACATTGGAAGAGTATGGGGATCCGGCCAATCTGTTTGCTGCCGAAGTCTCGTTGGAAATTCCGCAGCGGGAGTAAAGTCAATACCCCCTGTTCCCGCTCGGCAGGCAACCGAGGCTGAGGCAATACGTGATGCGTCTCTCCGCAGCCCTGTCGCCCTGGATTTGGTATGCTGGGGGAAGTCACGATGGGCAACAGAGGTTTGGAATGAGGTTTCGCAGCATGTTAAGCAGCATGAGAAAATATCTCGCTCTGATTGGCCTGGGTTTGGTGCTGATCGTACCAGGCTTTTCGGTCCGTGCAGCAGGTGGTAACGAGGGGGACGAGTTCTTCGAACAAAAGGTTCGTCCGCTGCTGGTCGCCAAATGCTTTGAATGTCACGGCGAGACTGAACCGGAAGGGGGCTTGCGACTCACCTCGCGCGTCCACCTGTTAAAGGGGGGAGACAGTGGTCCGGCCGCCGTATTGAAACAGCCGGACGCGAGTCGACTGCTGCAGGTGGTTTTGCAGACCGGCCCGCTGAAGATGCCCCCGAACGGCAAATTGACCGACGATGAAATCGCGCTGCTGGCGCGGTGGATTGAGTTGGGAATTCCCTGGCCGCAGTCGACGGGTCCTGAGGTTGTGCGGAAAGAATTTGCGATCACGGCTGCTGATCGCGAACACTGGTCTTTCCGAACACTCGTTGATCCCTCGATGCCGGTGGTTGCAAACACCGACTGGCCGCAAACGGGGATTGACCATTTCATTCTGGCCAAGCTGGAAGAAGCCCAGGGGACACCGTCTCCCGCTGCAGATCGGCGAACATTGTTACGCCGGGCGACTTATGATTTGACGGGGCTCCCCCCGACGTGGGATGAAATCTCCCAATTTGTGAATGACCCGGCTCCCGTCCGTGAATCGTTTCCCAAAATTGTCAATCGCCTGCTGGAATCACCTCGTTATGGCGAACGCTGGGGACGACACTGGCTGGATGTCGCCCGATTTGCCGACTCGAAAGATGGAGTGCTGATGTATGGCGACGACCGGGTGCGGCCGTATGCGTACACTTATCGTGACTATGTGATTCGGGCCTTGAATGAGGACACCCCCTTTGACCAGTTCGTCCGCGAGCAACTGGCTGCCGACCTGATCGAGCCTCCCGTTGAGCCCTGGCGGTTGGCGGCGATGGGATACCTGACACTCGGGCGAATGTATGACAACAACGTCCACGACATTATCGACGACCAGATCGATACGGTGACGCGCGGATTCCTGGGGCTGACGGTCGCCTGTGCCCGATGTCATGATCATAAGTATGATCCCATTTCGACTGCCGATTATTACTCGTTGTATGGGGTGTTCGCCAGCAGCGAAGCCCCCCTGGAATTGCCGCTCACCGTGACGCAGATCTCTGCGGAAGCGGCGGAGTTTGAGCAACAGGCCAATGCGAAACGGGAGGAAATTCGTAAGTTTCGCGATGAGCAGTTTACCTTGCTTTCCGACACCGCGCGGCAGCGTGTCGGTGATTACCTGGAACGAGTCGCCACCACCAAACCCGATCCCCTGGAAACGGCGATCTTTTTTCTTTCGCTTGCTCCGGAAGATCTCAGGCCCCCGGTGATTGCTCGCTGGCGAAAGTATCTGGACCAGCGTGCGACTCCCGATGACCCCGTATTCGGTCCGTGGCATGATTTCATGGAAATCCCCGTGGCGACCGTCACACCAAATGCGACCGCCGAACAACCGGCGGAACCCGCAGCTGCTACTGACACAACTGCTGCTACGGCCGCTGCTTTTGTCCAAGCGTCACAAGAGATCGTCGCGCGATGGACGGCCAAGCCGGCGGGAACGGCCAGCGGCCAAATCAATCCCCGACTGCGTGAAGCCTTGCTGAAGACGCCGATTGCCTCGCGTGGGGAGGTGGCGAAGGTTTATGGCGATTTATTGAAACAGATTGATACCGAAGCCAAGGCCGTGGCGAGTTCCGCCGAAAACACCTCGAACCACCCGCTGGATGAGGCGCAGCGGCAGTTACTCGAGGTCCTTGCCAGTCGTGAGAGTCCCACTTATTTTCCCAAAAGTCAGACGCGGCGTTACATGTCGCGGCAAGAGACCGACCAGTTCGGCGGCAAGTTGCAGGAACTGGACCGAATGGCGGTGAAGGGGGCTCAAGCGCCGCCGCGAGCCATGTCGCTGGTCGATGCGGAAACACTGTTCGACCCGCGGATCTTTGTTCGTGGCAATCCGACGACCCTGGGCCGACGTGTTCCTCGGCAATTTATCGAACTTCTGTCACCCGTTCCGCACACTCCGTTTGTTCAGGGGAGCGGTCGGCTGGAACTGGCCCAATCGATTGCCTCGCCAAGCAATCCGCTGACGGCCCGCGTGATCGTGAATCGGGTCTGGATGCAGCACTTTGGCGAACCGCTGGTGGCGACTCCGAGTGACTTCGGAAAACGGAGCACTCCTTCGGTTCATACCGCGCTGCTGGACCATTTGACCTCGCAGTTTTTGCGGAGCGGCTGGTCGCTGAAGGAGCTGCATCGGATGATCATGAATTCCCAAACTTACCAGCAAGCCTCGTCGCAGGATGCCACGGGACTGTTCGCGACCGATCATGAGAATCGGTTGTTGTCACGAGCGAATCGGCAACGACTCAGTTTCGAAGCGATGCGCGATACGTTGTTGGCCATTTCGGGGCGATTGGAACACCGCAGTGGTGGCCGACCGGTTGAGATCACCAATCCTCAAAGTCGCTGCCGGACGGTGTATGGGATGGTCGATCGACAGAGCCTGCCGGGGATGTTTCGAGACTTTGAT
>JBIKZJ010000367.1:0-6500 GCA_044354755.1 Schlesneria sp.
GAAAAAAAAATCTAGGGACCGTCGCGCCGTGAACTGTTGTCTCGGCTCTTTCCTATGAAAAGAAACCAGCGTCAGAAGGATCCGAGCGAAGAGTTTTGGAAACCCTGAAGGATTACGCCCAACTATTGCATCGAATACACCACATCGAAAATCATTTAACGACTCATCGTTGGATCCTGCGGTCAGGATTTCTCAACATATCCTGACCGCGATCCAACGACTCAATCGCGATCGTTCCATTCCCAATCAGTCAATGAGAACGAGGAAGCATCAGGCGGACGAAAAACTGGGGTTTCGGAAAGATTTCCACCCGTCCTAACCAACTCGTCTGAACGCTGACGCGAATGTCAGTTGCCCGAAGGATCGCCAGTAAAGGTTCGGCGGTGAGTCGCCAACTCCGTCTCAGGGTGAGCAATGTTCTCAAATTGCCCACTTCCAAGACCAGATCGCGGTTCTCTGCGATGAGATTGACTGGCCGGCCTCTCACATTGCCATCAAGACGGCCGGCCAACATCAGTTTGGGCCTTGGGTCGATTGCTCTGTACGAATCTTGATGGTCCCGCTCAAGATCCATTCGGCATGTTCAGCCCCAGGACCAGTTCCCGACGGAATCTTCACATGCATGTCCGAAAATTCGTACGCGATCACAGCATTCTTCCCTGTCAATCGTTCGTAAAGTCCCATCGCCAAATCGGGCCAGTTTGTTGAGTGCTCAGTCGTCATCTTCATCTCCCAGGATTTTAATTGTCAACAAAATCTTGGACGAAAACGCGTCCAAGACTCCCCAAAATGACAAACCGTGATCGCGACGGTCCGTTAACTCGAATTCTGAGCGATTTTGAAAACTTGATGCTCGTTGAGGGGGGAGGGACCCCGGGAACATGAGAATCCATGCAGTTGGCCGACACGGTACGGGTGATGGTGGCCGAGCGGGGGGGCAAAAGCATCTCAAAAGTCTGTTGACAAAGTGGGACGAGCACCTCGCACTGCGGGTAATTCAAGTGGACTGCCAGAAAGCGACTCTGCGAAAATTTTTCGAGTTCACGGTCTTCTCGATGAACGCGAACCGCGATGTGTCGGCAAAAACACCCGCATCCACCCACCGAAATCACTCAAACGCCAGCGGATGATTTCCAGTTTACGCGAGTCATTCCCGATCGAATTGTGTTCCCATTCATTGAGTTCTTCCGGATCGGCTGCTGAATTCTTCCGCACGAGACAACTCAACAACCAACGCTGAGCGACTTCGGTATCAACCCCCACCGTCACAGCATGCGGATGCGATTTCAACTCAGGGAAGAGGGGATTCACTACAGAGGCACAGAGGCACGAAGAAAGAGACAAAAAATTTGAAAATTCAAAATTATTAATTAATTTATGTGTTATCCATTATCATATTTTGAGTTCTAGCCAGGATCGGCTGAGCTTTTTCTTGAATTTCGGTTTCTCGGTTTCTCGGTGTTTCGGTGTTAAATCCTGTCTTTGTTTTCTGCCGAACCTAGCCCCGTGCATGGCTACAGTTTGATGTTCTCGAGGCTGAGTGTGATATGTTCGGCAAACATTTCCGCAACTTTTGACAACTCGTCCGATTTGATGAGCGCCAATTCCGCGTCTGCGAGGTGGGGTAACTTGGTTTCTTTCCGAATGGGATGAATCCCTGCGGGAATCATGTGCGCGGGGAGTACGGTGATGCCAAGTCCCGCTTTGACTGCGGCCAGAGTACCCGCCAGACTGGGACTGGTGTAACTCATGTGCCAGCTTCGTTTCGCTCGGTCGAGGGCGGCGAGTGCTCGTGCCCGGTAAATGCAGGGTTGAGGAGAAAGCACCAGTGAGAGCGGCTCTTCGGGTTGATATCCGTCAGCGGCCGCCCAGACCAGTGGCTCACGCCAGACCTTCGTTCCTCCCTTGACCCGTTGCGGATCTCGCTTCGCGAGAATCACGTCATACTCGCCGCGATGGAAGTCTTCGATCAGGTTGAGGGTGAGATCGCACTTGACGTTTAACTGAACGCGGGGGTGATGCTGTCGGAAGCTGGCCAGCACGTCGGGGAGGTAGTGCGTCGCAAAGTCCTCGGGAGTGCCGAAACGAATCTCTCCCTCGATATCGGGCTCTCGTAGTCGGCTGATCGCTTCCCATTGAAGCTGAATGATCCGCTTGGCATAGCCCAGAAAAATCTCTCCTTGTGGCGTGAGCGAGACCTTGCGGCTGGTCCGGTCGAAGAGATTGCAACCGAGTTGCTGTTCCAGTTTCTTGATTTGCAGGCTGAGCGCCGACTGAGTCCGGTTCACCATCGAGGCGGCCTGACCGAACGTCCCCGTTTCCGCAATGGCCACAAAACTCTTGAGCTGTAACGTATCGACAAAGAAGGGCATGTTTCATCCTATTCGAAAAACTCATTGAAATTATGAGAACTATCAATTTTACAAATATCATTACGGTCGGTACCCTGTCAAGCACCATACTCAAGAAACCATACACTTCCTTCAGAAAGGAGTTCCAATGCCCCTGTTTCGCATCCCTGATTCGGATCTCTTTCGGGCTGACCACCTCGCGTCGGTCATGGCTGGGCTGATCCTGTTCGTGATCGTCAACGTGACGGCGTATTCGAGTCGTTATCTCGCCGGTGACAGGAACCGACGTCGCCAGCAGCTGCTGATCCTGCTGCTGGGGATTTGCGTGCTGTGCATCGCGTTTGCTGACCATCTTCTTGTCATGCTCATCGCCTGGACTAGCAGCAATCTTTTGCTGGTCAGACTGATGATCCATAAGGCCGAGTGGATGGCCGCTCGGAACTCGGGCCTGCTCGCGCTGAAAACGTTTGGGATCGGGATCACGTTTCTGGGTGCGGGATTCTGGCTTCTCGCCGAAACCGCAGGGACCGCATCGATCAGTGGCATGATCTCGGCGACAGACGCTGTGACAACAGGGACAACGACGACTGACACTGTGACGAGCATGAAGTTTTGGGGGCTACTTTTGGTTGCGCTCGCCGCGATGACGCAATCGGCAGCCTGGCCCTTCCATCGCTGGCTGATCTCTTCGCTGAATTCGCCGACGCCTGTCTCAGCGCTGATGCACGCAGGACTGATCAACGGTGGCGGTTTCCTGATTGTTCGCTTTGGCCCGCTCTACGCAACCCAACCCGTCCTGCTTCACGGATTGTTTGTGGTGGGGTTGGTCACGGCGTTTGTGGGCAACTTTTGGAAGCTGATTCAAACAGACGTCAAGCGAATGCTGGCCTGTTCAACCATGGGACAGATGGGTTTCATGCTCATGCAGTGCGGGATGGGCCTGTTCGCACCGGCCGTCTCGCATCTCTGCTGGCATGGCCTCTTCAAAGCCTACTTGTTCCTGAACGCGGGGTCCGTCGTACACGAACAACGGACGGTCCGCAGCAACGGCGTTTCTCCCGCGCGGGTGGCGATTGCCAGCCTGGCGGGTGTTATGGGAGTCTTGGCCTGTTCTCTGACCAGCGGGATCGACTTTCACTTCGCAGATACGGGATGCATCGTGGGTGCGCTCGCGTTCATGGCATCCACGCAACTGGCAATCGGATTGCTGGGCACTCGGCTGACCATCATCCGCACGATTGGTACGTTGATAGCGGGCCTTGGTACAGGGGGATTATACGGCCTGAATATCTGTCTCGTCGAAACCATTCTCGGGTCGTTTCCTGCCTCATCGCCACAACCGATGGATGCCATTTACTTCGCCGGTCTTGCCCTGATCTACCTCGTGTGGATCGCCATGCTGCTCAACCTTCCGGCAAGGCTCGCATCCCAGAGCTCATGGAAGCGGCTCTATATGAGCGCTCTGAATGCGAGTCAGCCGCACCCGCAAACGGTCACCGCAACCCGAGCCTCTTATCGCTCTTGAAAGGAACCCCCAATGAACGTCCTCGCCATGTCAAATACCGAGCACAGCCGAAGCGACCTGTTGGAAAAAATTACGCTCAAGGAACTTGTCGCCAGCGCTGCGGATATTGTGGCGCCGGTCTGGCCCTTAAAAACCTTTATCGCCGTCAACCCGTTACAAGGTCTCGAAGAGCTCCCCTTCGAGCAGGCGGTGCTCGAAGCCGAGCGTCACCGCGTGATCAACGGCAGCGACCTTTCGGGGCGTGAGTCCGTCAATCGGGAGCTCATCAAATGGTGTTCCGCCTTTTTCGACGACGGACAGGCCACGATTGGGATGCCGAGTCGCGAGGTCAGTCTTTACCGGGCTTTTGCCGATCTAGCAAGATATGACCGACGGCTGAACCGATCAAAGGCTGACGGCACATTACTGGCTGGCTTGCCGGGCACATCGGACGAGGCCGTCAGGGAATGCCTTGATCAACTCGGGATCCCAGCAGTCCAGCGAGAGGACTTCCTCCGGCAGTCGCTGGCGGCACTGCCGGGCTGGTCGGGTTACGTGAAATGGAAAGAAAACTGGCAGAATCCCACCGAGAGCAGAAAACGTCCCGCGACGCTGATCGATTACCTGGCGGTACGATTGGTTTTGACTTGCCTTCTCTGGCCAGAAGCGCGCTGTGCAGAGACGCATGAAATCACCAAGCCGTCGTATTTGACGGACCTGCCTGCCGCAGAAACGCGATACCGAGACGCACTGCTGAATCAACTTCTTCCGCAAGCAAGCCGACTTGCAGCGCGTGCATCCGCAGCAGCCACAATGATTCGGCCTGACGCCCAACTCGTATTTTGCATTGATGTTCGGTCCGAGCCATTTCGGAGAGCGGTCGAGGCGCAAGGTGCATACGAAACACTCGGCTTCGCCGGGTTCTTTGGTCTGCCGGTGCGGGTAAAGGGCTATGATGACGACCAGCCGCATGACTCGTGCCCAGTCTTGTTGAAGCCAAGACACGACGTGTGTGAGCACGCGTTGGCGTCGAATTCCTCTTGTACGCAGCGACACAACCGCGGGCGGGCGCTCTTGCGTTTGCCCGCATTCTGCTATCATTCGCTGAAGGACAACATGGCCACCCCGTTCGCATTGGTTGAGATGCTGGGGCCTTGGATGGCAATACGGATGCTGGCACGGACGTTGATCCCATCGCGACTTCAAGGATTACCGGCGTCCGCCCGCGACGCCCTGATGCCTCCCGTGCCAACCGAACCCGCGTTGGATGGTATCACACTGAACCAGCAGGTCGACTATGGGGAATTCGCGCTCCGGATGATGGGGCTGACCGAAAACCTGGCACCGTTAGTGGCCCTGTGTGGACATGGTAGCAGCACGAAAAACAACGCCTATGCATCGGCCCTTGACTGTGGTGCGTGTGGCGGAAATCACGGCGGGAGCAATGCCCGGATTCTTGCGGTGATCCTCAACAATCCACAGGTCCGCTCCACCTTGGCGACCAGGGGGCTGGCAATCCCTACGGATACGCTGTTCGTCGCGGCCGAACACGACACCACCACGGATGAGATGAAATTATACGAGTCGTCATCCCTTTCGCAGCCACACCAAGAAGGGATCGCCCGTCTGTACACCGACCTTGCGAAAGCGAGAATCGAGAACACGAAAACCCGTACACGGAAGTTTGGGATGGGATCGCTACGGGGTGATTCGGCGGCCCAGGAAACGAAACGACGGAGTATGGATTGGGCGCAGGTCAGGCCGGAATGGGGCTTGGCGCAGAACGCGGCTTTCATTGTCGGCCCAAGAGGGCTGACCCGGTCGGTGAATCTGGATGGCCGTTCCTTCTTACACTCTTATGACTGGAAAGCCGACGAGGGGGGGCGATTCCTGACGGCAATCCTTACTGCCCCCATGGTTGTGGCCCAATGGATCAACAGCCAGTATTTGTTCTCGACGGTGGACAACACCGCATACGGCAGCGGAAGTAAGATCACCCAGAACGTGACTGGGAAGCTCGGTGTCATGCAAGGCAACGCCAGTGATCTGATGCACGGTCTACCGCTGCAATCCGTCTACGCGACCGACGACGAACCGTACCACGAGCCGCTAAGGCTGTTGACGGTCGTGTATGCACCACGTGCGATGCTGGATGAGATTATTCGCGAGCAGGATGTCTTGAAGAAACTCTTCGGCAACGGGTGGGTGACGCTGGCCTGCATCGACCCGGCTCACAACCAACCGCAGATTCTCAAACGGGATTTAAAGTGGCAGAGCCCATGAAGAGGGAAATGATCGACAGATTGTTTGTCGTGATAACCCAGCAAAAGGACTCGGAAAATCTGTTACCGGAGTAAGATCGAGGTGTCCGAATCCGTTTTCAGTTTTCATAACTTCGATTCCTTTTCTGTTCCTGTGCGCGTGATGCGGATGATTCGGGGTTTACGAATCGACTACGGTATCGCCATCGACTCCCGAACTTCAGGGATTTGACAGATCGATGCTTGAGCAGGGGCCACGAAGCGGTTCGAGACCAAGAAGTCCGATCGTGATGGCCGACAAGGGGAACGGATCAGCGAAGAAAGTCGTCCTGTTTGCTGCAGAGTCGAGTGGTAGTACCTTGCGAATTGGGTTTGTGGTGGAAC
>JBIKZJ010000047.1:0-21670 GCA_044354755.1 Schlesneria sp.
AATCAGGACGTAACGGACCAGGTCGGGTTCGACGAAGAGCAATTTGAGGTTCAAACTGATCGTGCCGCTACTCGAACAACTTCCCCAGCGACTTTTTTGACATCTGATGGCGGTTTTGACGAATGCAATTCCCGTCTCAACGCTGAGTCGGCGTAGCCAGGGGTTCAGGGCGTTAAATCCCTGGCGTCGCGCCCAGTTTTGAAGCACGGCATGGCATCCGGCCAAGTCCTCGATCGGACCTACAATTCGGATTTGTCCCTGGCCATCATCGGTTAAGCGGATTGTCGACGACGCTTTTCGCTCGTATTCGACCCCCCATTGGCGTCCGAGTGCGGGAAGCAGGATTTCCGTCGGCAGGGTCTGCACCGGTTCGATTCGTCGGCGTTGGCGAGCCTCGTGGACTTTCGAGAGGGCCGCCGCGACCCATTCCTGTTTATCCCGCAGGAAATGGGGGATCAGCGACCGGTTAAATCCGCGAGGAACAACAACTTCCAGGCCCCGATCAATCGTTACCCGCAAGCTCATATACTTCGCGCGCGGACTCTCACGAATCTGATAATCATAATGAGGCCCCGCCATTTCTGATTGCTCCGCGATACCATCCCCAAAAAGCCCCTTCGGGGCTGAGCGTATCTCACTGAAACAGTTTTAAAGCAAACGCCTCGAACACGGAAGAGGGTTTCTCTCGGAAATCCTAGTGGTGACAGGAACGGGATTACGCTTCGGTCTACCGATAAAATGCAATTCGGGGAATGAGGAAGCGGCGTACAAAAATCTCACAACACGATTATTCACACAATACTCTTATCGAAAATAATGGAGTTTCTCTGAACAACGTGGTACAAGAATTAATCTCAAATCTCCCTGCCCTACCGAAAATCAACGATCGGAGCCACTCGATGTCTACTGCAGATTCCGAGCAAAAGCGGGAAGAAAAACCTGTGGTCGATCCGAATCGAGGCAGTGAAATCTTCGTGGCCGCACTGGATTTCCCGTCTGGTCCAGACCGGCTTGCCTATCTTGATCGGTGTTGCGGTGATGACGTGGCCCTAAGGAAACGGGTGGAACAACTGCTGGCGGCGGCAGGAATGGATGACAGTTTTCTCGAGGATGGGGCGGCGATGCTTGATGATTCGCTGCTCCCGGAAGAACTTTCTGCCGAACCCCTTCCCGAGGCAATCTACAGTTGCGGCAGTACCGATCGGTTTCCCTGTTATATCGTCTCGCAGTTGATCGACGGGATGAGCCTGGAAACGCGGATCAAAGAGTCTCGCTTCAGTCCGGACCAGTCGGCGGAACTGATCGCGACGATCGCCGAGGCACTGCATCATGCGCATCAGCGTGGTCTCTATCATCGCGACATTAAGCCCGCGAATCTCTTCCTCGACAAACAGGGGAAGCCGTATGTCGGAAATTTTGGTTTGGCGCTGCGGGACGAGGATTTCGGGACTGGTCACCACCGTGCAGGGACACCTCCTTATATGAGTTCCGAGCTGGCACGGGGTGAGGGGCATCGGGTGGATGGCCGATCCGACATTTTCAGTCTCAGCGTGATCTTTTACGAGCTTCTCGTCGGCAAACGCCCCTTTCGAGGTGATTCGACTCCGGCAATCCTCGAACAGGTGAAACATCATGATCCCCGGCCACCCCGGCAGTATGACGACCGGATTCCTGCCGAATTAGAGCGAATCTGCCTGAAGGGTCTCGCCAAAAAAGCGACCGAACGATATACGATCGCCAAAGACATGGCCCAGGATCTGCGGCTCTTTTTAAAACTCCCCGACACCTCGCAGATTTTCCCCGTGCTGCGAAATGGATACGGTTCGGCCCCGCCGACTCCCCAATATTCGGTCAAACCAGATCGATCTGCTGGTTTCAATCGCGTGACCCCGGACTCTCCCAGACCCGTCACCCCGAATCCATCACCCCCGAACTTCGGCTGCCGAAGATCGTACCGAAGGGGTTACGTTCTTTTGATGCGCATGACGCCGATTTCTTCCTCGAACTGGTCCCCGGACCTCGTGACCGTGATGGCTTGCCGGAAAGCCTGCGGTTCTGGAAAGCTCGGATCGAAACGACCGTTGCGGATCAGACGTTTCAGGTCGGGCTGATCGATGGTCCGTCTGGCTGCGGAAAATCGTCGCTGATGAAGGCGGGGCTGCTGCCGCGCCTTTCGTCCCACGTGATCGCAATCTATGTCGAATCGACCGCCGAACAGACAGAGGCTCGGTTGCTGAGTCAGCTTCGCAATCGTTGCCCCACTCTGCCCAAAAAACTGGGGTTGGTCGACACATTGACCTCGCTGCGAAAGGGGCTGTATCTCCCGGCCAATAAAAAAGTGCTACTGGTGCTGGATCAGTTCGAACAGTGGCTGCACGTCCATCATCAGCTGGAGCAGACCGAGTTGTTGCAGGGACTGCGTCAGTGTGATGGGGCGTACCTGCAGTCGCTGCTGATGGTTCGCGTCGACTTTTCGCAGCAGGCCAAACGTTTTCTGCAGGAGTTGGAAATTCGGCTGGTGGAAGGGGTGAACTACCAGATGGTCGACCTGTTTGGCCTCGATCATGCCAAAAAGGTCTTGCGCGCCTTTGGTCAGGCCTACAGTAAAGTCCCGGAGGGATCCGGTGACGCCGACACGGCATCCGGATTGTTTATCCATCAGTCGGTGGTGGGTCTGGCAGAAGCCGGAAAAGTGATCTCAGTTCGATTATCGCTGTTTGCGGATATGCTGAGCCAGCGTGACTGGACGCTGAGCGAGTTAGCGAAGGTGGGGGGCGTCGAGGGTGTGGGTGTGGCCTTTCTGGAAGAGAAGCTGGGGGGAGCCCATGTGTCAGCGCCGCTTCGCGGTCATCAGCAAGGGGCCCGATCGGTCTTGAGATCGCTATTGCCGGAAACCGGCTCTGAGATCAAAGGTCAGATGCAGCCGTATGAGCAATTGCGATTGATTTCGGGGTATGGCAATCGTCGACAGGAATTTGCCGAACTGATGCTGATTCTCGACCGGGACTTACGCCTGATTACCCCGACCGATCCCTCCGGGATGACGGGCAAAGAGGAAGTCGAGACGAATTCCGAGGCGGACCACCCCCGTGCGGGATTGAAGGTGAGCGATCAGTATTACCAGTTATCGCATGATTATCTGGTCCCTTCGCTCCGCGACTGGCTCACCCGCAAGCAGCGGGAAACCCGCCGTGGCCGGGCGGAACTGCGATTGGCCGAGCGTGCCGCAATCTGGAAAAAAAACTAGAAACGCGGCATTTGCCCTCTGTTTGGGAAACGCTGTCGGTCTGGTGGTTTGTCCCCTCGCGGAAGCAAACCGTAATCCAGCAGCTGATGATGCGGAAAGCGAAACGAGTGCATGTCGCTCGCTGGGGGAGTGGCTTAATCGCCTTGATGCTGATCGGATTCGGGGTCTGGGCCGGATTGGCGACCTTACGAGCCAACAACTTGAAAACGCAGGTCAAGGCGACGGTTGATCTCTTACCCAACAGTCGAGGGCTTGCGATCCCCTTGATTTTCCGGGATTTAGCACGATTTCCGCAGGGATATGTCACCACTCAACTGAATGAGCGTTATGCCAACGCGCCAGCCGAAGGGAAGCAAAGTCTGGCCTATGCACTCGCGGAATTCGGCCGGGCTGACATCGACTATCTGTGTAATTGTATTGAAGCCGCGTTTGCTGACGAAGTCGATAATCTCGTACACGGGTTAGCGAACAGCCGTGTCGCCGCATTGAATCAGCTCAGGCGGTTAAACGATACGGCGACCGCAGCGGAAAACTGGCAGCTTAAGGCTCGTTTGGCGATCATCGCGCTCAAGTTGGGTGAAGAAACGTTTGCCGCAGAGATGTGTCAGATTGCCGATCGGCCTGATCCGATTCAACGCACGATCTTCATCAATGTGTTGGGGGAATGGCATGGTGAGCTCGCTCCCATCACCCATTATTTTAAGGGGGAATGCGGCCCTGCATTACGATCAGGACTGATGCTGGGGATCGGCACGATGGCGGCGAGTGCCCTTCCGAATGCGGAGCTGGCAGAGATCACGACCGATATCAAGCAGCTTTACGTCACCGCCAGCGAATCGATTGTTCATAGCGCTGCGGGCTGGATCCTCAGACAATGGAAAGAAGTCGAGCCCACGTTAACAGGGGTGGATCAGCCTGCGGTCGATCGTGACTGGTTCGTCAATCAGCAGCAGATGACGATGGTGAAGATCGAATCTGGTCATTTTGTAAGACAAACACTTCCCTATTTTGTGTTACAAAGAATTACAAAATCGAAAAATGTCGTTAAGCATGTGGAAACTGTGAGTATCAAGAAGTCGTTTTATTTGAGCGATCGAGAAGTGACGGTTGGGCAGTTCGAAGCCTTTCGCCGGGACTGCATGGTCGCGGAGCAGGTGGAAGGAAATCCGTTCATGAGCGTCGCTGCGAAAATGATGCAAGACCGATCAGACTTCTTGATACAGAAAGGCTTGCAGGATTATAATCATCTGGGAGAGGGTCACAAACTTCGGGGGGCGAATATCCCCGTTGTTAATGTTTCATGGGAAGATTCAATCGTATTTTGTAATTGGCTGAGTCAGCACCATGGGGGGAAGCCATGCTATAGTAAAATTGGGGATAAGGAATGGGAAATGGATCTGAGTACCGACGGCTACCGACTGCCGACGGATGCGGAATGGGAGTATGCGTGTCGAGCCGGGACAACGACCGAATATCGTTTTGGTTCCGACAGTCAGCACTTAAAAAAGTACGCTGTCCTTCAAACAGACTCGCCATTCCCGGGTGGAAGTGCGCGACCAAACGGTTGGGGTTTGTTTGATATGAACGGTAATGTTTGGGAGTGGCGTCACGAAATCTTCGGTGATACGCTGGTCGAATGTGCTTTTGCGGTATTTCCCGCCGAATCACGTATCTACGGGGTTTTTCGGGGTGGTTCATATAACGATTCGAAATCGTTTTGCCGTTCGGAGAGTACCCGTAAGGACCGTTTGGACTTTCGCAGGGACGTGCTCGGTTTTCGTGTGGTTTTTGTCTCTTCCAGCGAATAGCCAGATTTTGGTCCTCTGGTGAGAGGGCCGCGTGAAGGGTTCTCATGATTTGCGTGCTGACAAAGCCGTTGTACCCCAAGGTCCCGAGACTGCATTGGGATTTTGGGCTTCGCGACCCATCGGGGTTGGTGATCGACGGGCGATTTGCAAGTTCCTTTTTGGTTGTTGTTAAAACTGACCGCGACCGGGCAAAATGTGCCTGCGGCCAGCCTGATTGAGAAATCGTCCTCTGTTTTGTTCAATGCCGAGAATCGGAGGCGGGATGAGATTCGAGGATTGTCTCCCGATAACGAATTCCGCGAAGCAGCATGAGTCTTGGACATGATGTCGAGAAACCCCGCACAACGTCAACTTTACGAAGCGCGTTGGAAGTTTCAGCGCGATGAAGCGGCATGCCTGAAAGCAGCCTTCAATCAAGGGCTTGAAGAAGGCCACGCCTTGGCCCGCGCCCGAGCCCGTGAAGAACGCCTGCAAGCGGGGATCGAGAATGAGGCATTAGTTGGGATAATCCCTCTGCTGCAAGAACTCTAGAATGTTGCTGTTCCGACCAAGGGGGAATTGAAAAACCTGACCGAAATTCCATGGTCTGAATTGGCCGACGACTTGAAACGTTGGTTCAGAAATCGAGGCGAGTGATTCGGGTCAGGGGTAAACTGTGACGGACGATGATGCGACCTTGCGGCATTCGGGGCACAACCGGGGCTTTTAGAGCGGCTGATGTGGCGATGCAGAGAGACTGGACGATTTTCATCGCGAGATTTCAGTAGCAAAAATCGCCAGATTATTGTATACTTAGGTAATTCTCTCGGTCACTCTGATTTGTGTGACTACCAGCACAGGAAATCAACTGACCGGACCGCTTGATAAGCCGAACGAGACTCGTATGAGCCAAATCGAATCTTCTCATAATCCTCCGAAGCAACTAAGTCGTCGTAAGGTTCTTGCGATTTCATCACGCGGTGGACATTGGGTTCAATTATTGCGTCTTCGACCCGCGTTTGGAAAAGTCGACGTGACGTTCGTTACAACCAAAGCCGAATACAAAAGTATGGTTGAGGGAGCACGCTTTCGAGTCGTGTGCGAAGCGACTCGAAAGCAAAAGCTGCGGATGATATGGCTGTTAGGGCAAATCTTCTGGATTCTGCTGGCGGAACGTCCGACCGCCATCGTCACGACAGGGGCGGCCCCGGGGTACTTGGCGATCCGATTGGGAAAGTTGTTTGGCATAAAAACACTCTGGCTCGATAGTATTGGAAACGCCGAAGAACTGTCCCTTTCGGGCCGTCTAGCTTCCAAACATGCGGATTGCACGTTGACGCAGTGGAGTCATTTGGCTTCGCCTGGAGTGGTTGATTTTCGAGGAGCCGTGGTATGATCTTTATCACTGTGGGCGATATGGACCCTTTCGATCGAATGATCAAAGCGATCGACCTGTGGCTTGCCGAGCACCCAACCCGCGAAAAAGTGATTGCACAAATCGGGGCCGGACTCTATCAGCCAAAGCATTGTGACTTCGTTCCTTTTCTTACGCCCAACGAGTTTCAAAAAACATTCGAGCAGGCGAGGGTCGTTATTTCTCATGCAGGGACCGGCACAATCATCACAGCTCTTGTGATGTCCAAGCCCATTGTCGTCTTCCCCAAGCGCGCCTCATTGGGTGAGCAGCGAAACGATCACCAGCTTGCCGTTGTCCGTCATTTTCAACGATCCAAAAGTATCGTCTTTGCCGAGACGGAAGCCGAGTTGTCGAGAGTATTAGATCGAGTCTTCAACCCTGACCGGAATGAGAACTTTGCCGTCAATGACGTGGCAAGTTGGCCAGTTGACGAATCGCTGATTCAATTCGTGGAGGGCTTCGTTTCCTGACGGTTCATTCTCTGCAAGTTGTTGCTGGATGCGTCAAATTGGCTTAGGAGAACGAAGAGACTCGACTCGGTGATTCAATGTTCCTGATGAAGTTTGACTGACGATCGAACGAGCGGCCTTAAGTGCCAGCGCAACAACGTGCTCCATGTCGTAGAGGCGGTAATCCGCCATCCGACCGCCAAAATAGACATGGTGCTCCTGGGAAGCGTCACGCTGGTACTTCACAAGTCGCTCCTCTTCCTCATCGAACCGGACCGGTTTCAGTACGCGGTTTTCGACGTACGCACGCTCGTTATCATTGATCGAGGTGAGTCGTTCCCAACCAAGTACGATTGGCCCGCCCGTATGCGATGACGCGCTGAGCTGGCTATAATCCGCGATCCGTGTGCAATCACTGCTGTCGTCGTTGATATTCACCACCGGCGATTCAAGCTTCGACGCGGGGCTGCAGACCTGCAGCTCGTGCGTGATCTCGCGCCACTTGAGCGGCCCATGTCGAAAATTGAAGTAACGATCCAGGGGACCGGAGTAAACAATTCGTTTCGTAAGCTTCTGCCAGCGGTGCGGCTCTTGGCAGAAGTCAACACCTAATTCGAGGTCAGCGCCGGTGAGCATCCGCTGGATCATGGGAGTGTATCCGTCAACAGGGACCCCCTGATAACGATCACCGAAGTATCGATCGTCTGTCGACGGGCGGACATCGATCTGCAATTTCATCGTGGAGGGGAGATCTTTTGGAGCGACACCCCACTGTTTTGCAGAGTAATTCCGCACGAATCCCTCGTACAGCTTCCATCCCACAAGATTGACTGCCTTCTCTTCAAAATTCTGTGGTTCGCGAAATGTGCCGCGTTGAAGGCTCAGAAAGTGGTCCACCTCGTTGGCTTCGAGACTGACGCCGAAGAAATCACGAAGTGTCGACAGATTGATCGGCAAAGGATACGTGATGCCCCCAATCCTCGCTCGGACACGATGGACATACGGAACAAACTGAGCAAATCGATTTACATAATCCCAAATATACCTCTGCTTCGTGTGAAAAATATGGGCACCGTGACGATGAACGATCAATCCCGTTTGGGCGTCACGAAAAGAGTAGCAATAGCCCGCCACGTGTTCTCGTTTTTCGATCACCAGCACACGCAGTCCGCATCCCACCGCCTGTTCGGCGATCACGGCACCGTAAAGCCCTGCGCCGACAATGATCAGGTCGTAAGGCCTCGTCATGGCATCTGCCTCCGACTTCGAATTCTTTTTACCAGGTACATGTCTTCTCGCTATCTTGTGAGGGGATCACCCATGATTACGACTCAGATCGGAAGACCATTGTGAGGTAGGAATGGATTGCACATTCGTCATTGCTTGTTGAAAAACTCTCGCACACTCTCGACGACATGCGCGCATTCGGCGGTTGTGAGGTACGGAAAAATCGGGAGCGAGAGCACGGTTCTCGCGCACAAATCACTGTTGCTTTCGTAGTCCATGTCCGTAGTCGTCGCGAATAAAGGATGCCTTCGCAAGGCAAAAGGATAGTGGACCTTCGTCGTAATCCCACGAGCGAGTAAAAACGCTTGCAAATCGTTCCTGCGGTCACTCCGGATGACGAACTTATGCCAACTGGACCGACTCTTTTCGTCTCGGCGAGGAATGGCGATCGGAAGGTCGCGGAAACCCTGTAAATACTCGCTGGCGATTTCGCCGCGAAGGCGCTGCATCTCATCAAAATGTCGTAATTTGACCAGCAGCATCGCGGCGGTCAGCGATGGCATCTGAGAGTTATACCCCAGTTCACGATGCCATCCCTCCGCGTCGATCCCGTGGTAACGCAGCGATCGGATCCCTCTTGCCACGCGTTCGTCATCGGTGAGTACCATGCCTCCCGAGCCTGGCGCGGAGAGATTTTTTGTCGGATCGAAACTGAGGCAACTTGCCAGACCCAGCGACCCCGCAGGTTCGCCGTCGAATTCCGCACCCAACGCTTGCGCGGCGTCTTCGATCAGGTGCAGTCGATGGCTGCGGGCGAAGTCCACAATCTCCATTGGCGGGATCATGTTGCCATAGAGATGGACTGCGACAATCGCAGTTGTTTTCGGCGTCAACAGTTGCGCCGCGCGGTGCAGATCCATCAAGCAGGTCTGTGGATCGACGTCGACGAAACGGGGCACCGCTCCCAGTCGCCGGATACATGTCGCCGATGCTCCAAACGAGAAGTCCGTGACGAGGACCTCGTCACCGGCTTGAACTTCGGAGGCACGCAAGGCGAAAAACAGCGCATCAGTGCATGAACCGACCGCGACCGCGAATCGCCGGTTGCAACGTACGGCGAGTTGATTTTCCAACTGCGAGATTTCCGCACTTTGCAGCATGCGGCCGGAAGCAAGCACGAGGTGGAATGCATCACGAATCTCTTCGGAAAATGCCTGATGCTCGCGCGACACATCTTGAAATGCGACTTCTTTGATCTTTGCCCGAGAAGCCTCAGTGGACGAGAGTCTGTTCGTTTTGAAGTTGGTTTGCGAAGCTTCGGATGTCTTCGGCATATTCAGTCACTCCTGTTTCAAGGTCAATTCGCGGTTGGAAGTCGAGCAACTCCCTTGCCTTCGAAACATCAAGACTTCTGCAGTGCAACGACCCGCCCTCTTGAATCTCTTGTAAATCAACCTCTTCAAAGGACTGCCGGACGAGGTTTACCAAGTCGCTTAGCGATTGCGAGCGGCCCGAAGAAATATTGAATACTTGGCCGGCCGCGGATTCACGAACTGCAGCGAGGGCAAGTCCCCGAGCCGTATCGGTGACGTGAGTGAAATCGAGAAACGTCGTCAGCGAGTTGACTACTTGAAGTGGCGTGCCAAAGCAAGCCCCCTCAAGGAACCGCTGCACGACACGAAGGTTGACATCACCGGAACCATACACGCCCGTAGGGCGAACAATAACGGCATCGACGTCAGCTCGGCGACAGGAATCGACGACAGTACCTTCGCATTCCAGCTTGAGCTTTCCATAAAAGGTGTCCGGGCGACAAAAAGCATTCTCCGGAATCGGCGTGTTCCCCAAGTCTCCGTAAACCATACTGGAAGAGACGTAGACGAATCGCCGTAATCCTTCGCATGGAAGATGCGCCATCAGTCGGTGACAACCGATAACGGTCTGGTCATGGGCCTCCCGTACGTAGCAATCGGGAATGGATGTTAACGGCCAATTCCCCAAATGGACAATGACTTCTGGCTGTATCTCGGACATGACTTTCTTGACCGCCGACTCATCTGTGGCGCAGTTGTAATAGCGCCTTGTATCGCCAATCAGTTCCCTCCCGCGTCGCTCCAGATTGAACGCTCGCATCGGTGAGCCCTGTGTTCCGGGGTACGAGTAACCGGGGTCAAGAATCGTGATGTCATGCCCCGCATCTTTCAGCGATCGAACCGTATAAGAGCCAACAAATCCAGCGCCGCCCACCATAAGAATTCGTAAACTTTTGCGCTTGTGTTGCTGATTGTCGATCTGGCCCGATCTTGACATACCTTAATACCTCAATAGCAGAGAAGATAAATTCATTAACCCAAAACTCATTAAACCATCGAGAATCAGTTACGAATTTTTCGAAAGCAGAAAATCGCTGCGGTAATAGTAATCGTTCACTTCTCGAACTGAGTAATAAGAGGCCACGAAAACTAATGCTATCGAAGTGATGGCGGTTTGCAATAAGAGAACCTTCCTGTTGCGGGGTTTTTGAAAAAACCATCCCCTCCCTGATCTCTCGGTCAGGGAATCCCGGATGGAAATCCCCGCGTGTGCGGTGATTTGATCGATGTGATCCGAATCCAAACCGCCCCATCACTGAATTGGTCGGTTTGATCCCCTCCGCTGCGGTAAATTGTACGACCACTTGCGGTGGTTGTACACTTACGGCACGTCCCGATTCGATGTCGCTGGTATTCGCGAATAATCGATGCGGTCTTTGGCCGTTCGCAAGCTGGATGACGATTTTCACGATTCTGAAAAGATCAATCCTGACTCGTGAACGGTTACAGAGAAGTCCGGCCTCGAGTCGAGGCCTACTGCGACAAACTCTCCTCTTGCAGAATTTGCCGATTTTCATTTAAAACCCGGTTTCGGGTCTGGGATTTGATCAACGTTCGTTTGGTCTGGCCCTGGTTTTCGGTCTCTCAAGGGATGGAGAGGTCATGCAGATTGCTCTTCGAAGTTGGACTTTTGGATTCGTCGCCACCGCAGTACTCGCGGGGTGTGGGACTCAAGCGGTTCCCGTGGTGAACTTGAACGACAGTGACCCCTTGCTCGCCGAGAATGGGGATGCGAGCGAATTATTGCCGTTGCTCGCCGTTCCTGGTCCGGATGATGGCAAATCCAAGGCGAAAAATGGCAAGGTCACCCAGACTGCCGCCAAGTCGGGGCCACGATTACTCCCCAAAGGCCTGTTGGGAAAACGGGATGCACAACCTGATCCCGCTGCGGACGAGACCCCCGTCCGCAAAGAAGCGGAAAAGGGAACTCCCGAGTGGCTGCTGAACGAAATTCAGCGAGTCCGGCTCATGCCGCTTCCTCAAGAGGCGAAAGTCACGGAATCCGAGGATGACGACGAAGAAGACCAACCGCTGACGCCGGCCCAAGAAAAAAAGTTTGCACAAGAAATTGAAAAAACCCGTGCGATTCGTCGCGAACGGAATCAGCAGATCATCAAGTTGGCAGAAGAATGTCTGCAGAAAACCAGTCGGAATCCCGAACAAGAGCCCCTGTTCTGTGCCGCTGTTCACCAACTGCTCGACGCACGACTGCAACTCGCCCTGCAAGGGGATGCCGCCAGTATTGATTCGCTGTACGAAGCCGAGAAAGTCTTTTTCGAACGCAATCCCAAATCCGAATCCGCCTCGGAAGCGGCACTCACGTTGGTGAATCTGACGCACGGAAATGCGGTCCGTTATGGGAGTAAAGAGCCGCGGTGGCTGAAAGAATTCTCGAAACGGGCTCAGGTTTATGCGTCACGGTTCCCCGAGGAATTGCCACGTTCGGTACCACTGCTGATGGCGGCGGGACGAAGTTGCGAGAATGCCGGGCAATTGGAAGAGGCCCAGAGCTGTTTTGGATTGCTCAGTACCAAATTCAAGGAAACACCCCAGGGACAGCAAGCCGAAGGAATTTTGCGACGCATGCAGCTGAAGGGTCAGGAACTGGACCTATCCGCTCCTGGCATCGATGGAAATGACATCGTTATCAAATCGATGAAGGGAAAAATGGTACTGATTGTCTTCTGGGCCTCCAATGCACAGCCCTTCGTACAGCAGTTGCCCCAGATTCTGGAAGTGACCGCCAAGTACAAGAAGTACTGCACTGTGGTGGGTGTGAACATTGACAGCGATGAAAAGGGGGTCGAGGCGTTCGTGGAAAACCATCACCTGGACTGGCAACAAATCTTCTTCCCCAGTCGGACTCAACGTGGCTGGAATTCGCCCGTCGCTGCGTATTACGGGGTCAACACGCTGCCAACCATGTGGCTGCTCGACCCCAACGGGATCGTGGCGGAAACCAATTTGGACGCCGCGAATCTCGAAGCCAAACTTCGGGAAGTCTATACGCCGTTTGTCAAAAAGAAGTAGTCGCCGCAGCTGAGAAGTCATGGGTCAGAAATGAAAACAGCCGAAGGACGATCTCCTTCGGCTGTTTTCGTTTCGAGTTACTGAAAGTACGATGCTGTGATCAATTGATCGTGTTGATCAATCGATGTTGATCACCAACCAGCCATCGACCAGTTTGATTTTCGTGACGTGAGCAATCACGATTTTTTCTGGCGTCTTGAGTTCAATTTTGCTGTCGACCGCACGGTCAGGAAGAACCGACTGAATCTTCTTACGGACTACGGCATTGATTGCAACGCCCCCCCCCTGCCCTTCTGCTGCAGCAACGATGACGTTTCCACGCTTAGCGAGGATCTGATTGCCGGCCGCTTCCAGCGAGATCGGTACGGTGATTTCGCGAGTGGGGATATCTTCTTTCCCCTCTTGCTTAAAGCCGGCGCGAATGACGATAGTCAGCTCGTCATTCGTAACACGGATCCGAATGGGGTCAACGGCGGCGAAAATAATCCCATTCAAGGCTTTTTCCTCTTCATCGGTCGCTTCGACCGGTGCTTCGGCCTGGAACTTGTAGGGGCGATTCAAAGCCTTGGTCAAAAAGGCTTCGAGTTTTGCTTTCAGTTCTGCCTCGGTCACCGTCTGGCCAGCGAGATCCATTTGATCGATGGCATTGTTGAGTGCGGTTTCATGCACCAGTGCGGTCGCTCCGGTGACCGACATCAGTCGGCTGTCGGGAAGGTCCCCACCAATCTGGTGCGGCGACATGACGCGTGCATTCATCGTCATGAGTTGGTCGGTTGACTGGTAATTGTAAGTGTCAGGAAAGAGCTTTGTGGCACGCAGTCCACTGAAGACTTCCCGATTGAGCTTATCTCCCTGTTCGGCGAATGAGCGATCAACGTCCTGATTGAAGCGGGGAAGTACGTTATCTTGAACGCGACCCGCAGCAATTGATTCCGCTTCGCCCCGTTTGGCTTCGACCTGGTCGGTGGCGATCCGTTGGGCAATCCGACCGATAATCGGGATCCCCGACATCTGGGTCGAGATTCCGGTGGTCGTGTTATGCGGCGAGACTGCGATCGTGGCGGGCATGGTCGAGAACGTCTGCCCGTCGAAGTTGATTTCTTTTCGGGCGTTAAAGGTGTGATTGCCGACGGTATAAACCGTCGCTTGTGGTGTCACACCCTGAGTGTTCGAGTTGATATTCCCATTCAGACGGAGATCAAACCGAACCGTATTGCTGCTGGGTCTGAGATCCACATCGACTGCGGTGTTGGTGATCTGGTTACCGTAGACATTGGCACCCAGAATAAAATCGTTCACAGGACCTTGTTCGACTCGGTTCTGAGACATCAGTCGATTCAGAAAGGCTTCGCTGACGAGCACGCGCAAATTGTAATTGAACAGGTGTTTTTGCAGCGTTGAAGCGAGTCGATCACCATTATCCGGTGCGTTATAACGAGCCCGGGCGAACGAGTCTCGCAGTTCCCCTGCTTTTTCTCCCGACGAAGCATAGATGTCCAGGGCTGTCGAGAGTGACTTGAGATCGGCACGCAATTGCCCCGTCGCTTCTGCGGGATTGGTCCATCGTGCCGCAGCGACGTATTGGTCCACTGTGTTCGACAGGGATTGAAAGCTCCAATGATTCGTGAACGCTTTTTGACTGGCGTCGAGACCGGTATTGCGAGTCATCAAGTGTGCTTGCGTTTTTGCCGCAGCAGCGAGGCCGGCAGGGCCTTCAGGGTCGGCGGTCAACGCACTCTTCAGTTCCGGAATGTGGAAATACGTGAGCCACAACGAACCGTTGCCTACGGAAGCGAGATAATTCTCCAGGTTCTGGATCGAGGAAAGCAATGAGCCAGAGCGAGCACGCGTTTTGCTGGCGGCAATCTGCTTGCCGTCCAGATCGAGTGTATCCAGTGCCGCTTCAGCGAAGTCGATTCGCAAGGTCAAGCTATTGTAGAGTGAGGTGAGCGGACCACGCAGCGAATCGTATCGCGAGTCATTAAGCGCTCGTCGCATCACGTCTTGTTTGATTTTCAGGTTGCTCAAGGATTTACGTTGGGTTGCAGGATCAGAGGTTTCGAGCTTCGCATAGAAGTCTGTCACCGCTTCGGCAGTTCCCTTGGACCACTCGGACCAATTCCCATCGAGCTTGGCGAATTCTTCGGCACTCAAATCCTCTGGCGGAGTTGTCGAGAAAATTCCCCCCAGGCCGTTACCGACCACTCGCGAGGCCTCTTCCACGGCAAAAGTTCCGGTTGCGGCCAGTGCAACGACACCGAGCAGGGCGGCACTCTGGGCCAGCCGACTTCGTCGCCAAAACCGCTCGGACATCCAGGAAGCCCGATTCATTTGATTCGACATCTGATTCACTCCGTTCGAAAACTCATTCCGTTCCAAGGTGGTCGACTGCAGGTCGATCGATCATGAACCATGCGCCCTTGATCACAATTCCATTTGTCAGCGCTTTTTATCGTCCTCGATCTTGCCTGACACGAGCAGCACAGATGGAAGTACCAGGCACGTTAACCAATAACGTTGGTTTCCACGGCAGAATTCGTATCAGTGGATCAATTTTTCCAATTGACACAATCCACCAAACCATCCCAGTTTAGTTGTCTGGCGGTTGTTATTCAATCAACGGGGTAAAATGGGTTGATGCCTCTGGCGAGATTTGGTTGCTTAAGGGGAGAGTTTCCACCCGGAATTGGTCTGCATTCCCCGGACGTTTTTTTGCATTTCCGGGTTGATTTTGGCAAGGGAGACAGCGGAAAACCGCACTCCGCTCGTGGATCCATCGGATCGGTTCGGCAGACTTCGCCGATGATTGCCACAGTCAGTGATTCCCGCAGTTTTTGCCACCATGAAACGTTCAAGTCGCTCTTGTTCCGGCAAGCGGCTCCCCTTTAATGTCCCGCTGAACGGGTTGGTGCATCCGGATTGGTGCAGAAAAATCGTGGTATAAAGGGCTAATTCGCAATGAAACGAGCATTTCGAAGCTGCTGGCTGGTTGTGGCTTTCACTCTGTGCGGGAGTCCCTCGTTCTGTCAGGATTTACGGGTCTACACCACGATTCGTGATCTGTCGAGGATTCGTGATCTGTCGAGCTCCGTGGAATCCGCAAAACCTGATCAAGCTCCCGTGGTGGTTCGCAGTCTGATGTTGTTTCATGCGGGAAAAGTTTATGATTATATTGAACCTGCGCGGGAAGTGACCATTTTCGAGCCGGCCCATCGCCGATTTACGGTGATGAATTCCCGACGACAGCTGAGTTCTGAGTTGACTCAGGACGAAATTCGTCAATTTCTGGGACTGGCCGAGGACGAGGCGCAAAAGCGGCTCTTGATACTCTCGGAAGAGAGTTCTCTTGCTGCGAAGAAGGCGCTGGAAATTCTGCGATTTCAATTCCGGCCGGATTTTGCCGCGCGGTTTGACGCGGAAAAGTGGCAATTGTCCATGGAAGGGGATCACTGTCGGTATCTCGTCGATGGGGTTCAGCCACCCTCGGCCGAGGTGCTCGAACAATATCTGCACATGGCGGACTGGATGGCACAGCTCAATTCCGTGCTGCATCCGCAGTCCCTTTTTCCCGCGCCACGGTTGAAGTTGAATCAGGAATTGCGGAGCCGCGGAATGTTGCCGCTGACGGTCGTATTGAAGACCGACACCGATCCCTCGCTGCATCTGCAGGCGCAACACAAGTGGGGTTGGAGCTTTGAGAGCAAGGATCGGCAGATGATCGATGAATGGGAAAAGCAGTCCCGCGATCCGAATCTGAAGAAACTTCCCTTTCGGCAATTCCAGCAAGAGATGCTGAAGACAGAAATCACGCGGAAACGTTGATATCATCGACTGACGATCGCCCACCCCTCACCTCTGGTAGAATGGCCGTGGTTTGGCTGTGTTGATCGGGCTGAATCTGGAGGAGGTTGCGTAGATTTCGCTCCATGAGGCCCCTTGGTTTGGGCTTGTCTGGTGTGGTTCGATCCTCGTAACGTTTGCCGAGCACCTTTTCAGGAATTTTCGCGATGACGACTCCGCTGTTTGATTTGACGGGCAAAGTGGCACTGGTGACCGGTGGAAGTAAAGGGTTGGGAAAGGCGATGGCCCGTGGGTTTGCGGAAGCGGGGGCCGATATTGTGATTTGCAGTCGCCATCGCGAGGAACTCGACGCGGCGTTACCGGAAATTTTGCAGGGAACTTCGGTTCGCGGGCATTCGTTTGTGACCGACATGACCAATCGGGCCGAGGTGGAATTGCTGGCCAAATCTGCACTCGACATGATGGGACGGGTCGATATTCTCGTCAACAACGCGGGTTCGAATATCCCGCAAATGATTGACGAGATTGAAGACGACGCTTGGGATCGGATTATTGAGCTGAATCTGACGTCATGCATGAGTCTCTCGCGAGCGCTGGTTCCCCAAATGAAACAGCGAAAATGGGGACGCATCATCCACATTTCCTCGGTGATGGGGCTCACGTCGAAGGCAGGACGCAGCAGTTATTCCGCGACCAAAGCGGCGCTGATTGGTATGGCCCGGGCCATGGCGCTGGACCTGGGGCCGTTCGGAATTACTTGTAATTGCATCGCTCCGGGGCCGTTTCTGACGGATCTTCCCGCGAGTGTCTTGAGTCAGGTCGAGCAAGAGACATTTGCCCAGCGCACCGCCTTAGGCCGGTGGGCCGATCCACGAGAACTGGCGGGGCCCGCGTTGTTGCTGGCGAGTGAAGCGGGAAGTTACATCACGGGGACCACAATTCTGGTTGACGGCGGAACGCTGTGCAAAGCGTTCTAACCACAAGCAGGATTTCTGGGGCGTGGGGCACGCTGGGGGTCTGAAAACGTTGCGGCACGCCGTTTATTTTGAGCCTGTCAGGTGGTTTGCACGAGGTTGGCGGGTCGATTGAAATCGGCCAGCTTTTCGACTCGATCGAATTGGGCCGCGACTTCCTGTGAGTGTGTCACAAGCAACAGTGAGACGTTGTTTTCCCGGCAGGAATCGCGGAGCATTTCGAGGACGAGTTGCTGATTGGCGATGTCCACATTGGCGGTTGGTTCATCTGCCAGCAGCAGTCGGGGTGTGTTGGCCAGCGCCCGTGCCACGGAGGTACGTTGCTGCTCGCCCACGGACATTTGGGCCGGTTTGTGGTGGAGTCGATGGCCGAGTCCGACCCGTTCCAGCAGTTGGATCGCGCGATCGCGATCGACGTTGCGTCCACCGAAGCTCATTCCCAACAAGACATTTTCGAGTGCGGTGAATGCGGACAACAGGTTGAACGTCTGAAAGACATAACCAATCCGCTCGGCCCGAAAACGATCGCGTGCCGCTTCCGAGAGGCGCGCGATGTTGGTTCCAGAAATGATCACATCCCCCGAATCGGCGGTGGTGATTCCGGCGATGATATTCAGTAGGGTGGTTTTGCCGCCGCCACTGGAACCGAGCAGGACGGTTTGTTCGCCGGTGGCAAGTTTGAACTCGGCGACATTGAGGACCGGAACTCGTCCGCCGCTTGGGTCGCGGTAGCTCTTGGTCACGTTTCGCAATTCCAGAGACATCACAGTTCTTTCGTTGGCTGAGAGGATGACCCAGCATACACGAGAATTGCCGAATTCACCAATGGCGGCGCCGGAAGTTGTTCATGGATCACATCCGTTTGGTGGTCTCGATGCTCAAAAAATGCGGAAAAAATCCCGGAAGGAAAATTTCCGGCGTGAAGAATGGTTATTGTGTCTTGAGCGATGATTTCTTCCCGTCATGACTGTATAGTCAGTCTCGTTATTCCGGCAGTTTTGTGACGATTTTTGGTAGCAAAAGATCAACGCGATGGATTCAACCCTGGAAGCGGCCGAATCGGTGAAATTCCATGACGTGAAACGTCTGGGGGAAACTGAGAAGTGTCCTGTCTGCGGCAGTAAAGCCGATGCGGGTGCTTACCATTGTTCCCAATGTCGGAACAATTTCTGTTATCGATGTCGGGCGCGGGTCCTCCCTGCCGAGCCACAGTTTCAGTGTATCAATCAAAAATGCGACTATTACGGCAAATTGGTTTGCGGGATTTGCGATCCAGCGATCTCGCAACCCGAACCCCCCACGATCTACTTGGAGCGGATTGGGGGCTGGTGGCCCCCGCTCTTGGCCGGTTCGGTGGTGATCTTCCTGTTGGGGCTTTATTGGCTCAGTTTCTGGTATGCCTTTTTCTTGGGGGTGATTGCATTTGCCGGTATGGGATATGGGCTTGATCGCCTGGGATTAAAGGTTTTGGGTCAAACCAAAACCATCACCGAGACTCGCGAGTCGGTTCATCATGACTGCATTCGCTGTGGTCAGACGGTGAAAAAGAGTTTCTAACCGTCTGTGGAAAATGGGGGACCGGGACCTCGCACTGCGGATCATTCAACGGGATTTTTGATTTTGTTCGGAGCCAATCCCCGTTTTTCCACAGACTGCTCATCGACGGGTTATTCAGGCGGCGGCGGTGAACGGCTGCGGTGAACGGCTGTGGTGAACGGCTGTGGTGAACGGCTGTGGTGAACGGCTGTGGTGAACGACTGCGGTGAACGGCTGTGGTGAACGACTGCGGTGAAGAGTGTACGGAACGAAACTCTTCGAGGAGGTAATGATGTTTGATCAGATTTATGTCATTTATGACATCCCAAGTACCCAGCTGGCCCTGATGATTTCAGTCGGGTTCGTGTTGTTTTACTGGGTGGGATGTATTTTTATCCGTCCGTTCCTGCGGATGTTTTTGCGTGGTCGGTCTTCCATGAACGACATGGTGGGCTATGTTCTTTCGTGCTTTTGTGTGTTTTATGGACTGCTACTCGGTTTGATCGCCGTTGCCGCCTACCAGAATTATGGTGAGGTGGAAAAGAATGTCGGTCGAGAAGCGATTTCGCTGACGGCACTGTATCAGGATGTCAAAAGTTATCCTGAACCTCTTGGACAGAATCTGACCTGGTTACTACGCGATTATACCCGATACGTGATCAAGTACGCCTGGCCGTTGCAGCGGCAAGGGATCATTCCCGATGGGGGGCGAGTCCGTGTGAACGCGTTTCATGAAAAGTTAATTTCGTTCGAGCCGACAACGAAGGGAGAAGAAATTCTGCATGCGGAAGCTCTGCGTCAGTTCAACGCCTTCTTCGAAGCGAGACGAATGCGATTGCAGTCGATCACCACGGGAATTCCCTCGGTGATGTGGTACGTGGTGCTCATTGGGGCCTTGATCAATATCGCTATCGTCTGGATGTTTGATATGAAGTTTGTGGCCCATTTGCTGCTGGGGGGGCTACTGGTGTTTTTCCTGGGAGCGATGATCTTTTTGATTGCCGCGATGGATAATCCGTTTCGGGGCGAGGTGAGCGTTTCTTCACAAGCCTTTGAATTGGTTTACCAGACCATGATTGACGAATCTGACACGGGTGTGGACGAGTAACGGAAAGCGGAATCCATGGCGATTTTTGAAGTCAAAATCCTGGAAGGAATGCAGTACGTCGATATTCATTTGAACAATGAAACCGTTCGAGTGGAATCGGGGGCACTCAGTTATCTCACAGGCGATATTGCGATCCATTCGCAACTGATTCCTTCGATCTCGGGATTATTGACTTCGTTGCTGGCTGACGAAGCGATTTATCGTCCTACGTACACGGGTACAGGGATTATCACGTTGGAATCGTCGCTCGGGGGATTTCACGTGATCGAGCTTCAAGGCGAAAGCTGGATTTTGGAACGAGGAGCCTACTGGGCGTCGGAAGGCCGGGTGAATCTCAGTTTTCATCGTGAAAACTGGTTAACAGCGCTCTGGGCGGGTGAGGGACTGGTCTATTTGCAGACGATCGTTCGCGGATATGGTAAGGTCGCGGTCACGACTCGTGGCCCGATTGAAGAAATGAACCTGGCCCGTGGCCAAAAACTGGTGGCTGAAGGGAGCTATGTGGTGGCACGGACACCCGAAGTGAAGTTTAGTATTCAGCGACCGACCAAGAACTTTTTTGGTCGATTCACCTCCGGGGAAAGTTTCGTGCGGGTCTATGAAGGGCCGGGAAAGCTGTTGCTGAATCCGACTCCTTATTGGCGTTACTGGATGCTCAATCAGCGAAATGGCGGGGCCGATCTTCCGTCGCAAACGACTTATTAATAGCGGGAGAGAGATTGATGGATACCACCGAGAGCGTGACTGGCGGAATCACGCGCCGTGATTGCCTGAGGCGAAGTGGACTTGGTTTGATGCTGGGTTCGTTAGGCAATCTGGCCCCCTTGATGTTTGCCGGGTGCGATTTGGTGAAAGTTCGTTCTGCGCGGAAAAAGGTGAAGGTCGGCATGCTCCATTCCCAAACGGGCAAGATGGCCATCAGTGAAACCGCACTCCGCGACACGGAACTTTTAGCGATCGAAGAGATCAATGCGGCAGGTGGAGTACTGGGATTCGAGATTGATCCTGTGGTGCTCGACGGTCGATCCTCGACCACCGTCTTTTCCAAGCAGGCAAAAAAGCTGCTCAGAGACAAAAATGTCGTCGCCGTCTTTGGCTGCTGGACATCCTCCAGTCGCAAAGCGGTGCTCCCCATTTTTGAAGAATCCAATCGATTGCTGTTTTATCCGGTGCAGTATGAGGGGAACGAGTCATCGAAGAACATCATTTATACGGGACCGACGCCGAATCAACAAATTTTGCCCGCAATCGACTGGCTATTAAGTGAAGCGGGGGGATCCAAAAAACAGATTGCACTGATCGGATCCGACTACATTTTTCCTCAGACTGCCAATCTGATTATCAACACGTACTTACAGTCCAAGGGGATCGAAGGATTAAAACCCGAATACCTGCCACTGAAGGCGACGAATGAGGAAGTTGCCGCAGCGGTGGGGCGAATTGTTAAGTCCGGTGCCGATGCGATTTTCAGCACGATCAATGGTGAAACCAACATCGAGTTTTACCGTCAGTTACTGGATCAGGGGATCACAGCAGATAAGGTTCCGGTGGTCGCGACCAGTGTGGGTGAAGAAGAATTGCGAAATATTCGGCCCCTCTACGTGCAAGGGCATTATGCGGCGTGGAGTTATTTTCAAAGCATCGAAACGGAACGAAATCAAGATTTTGTCAGCCGCTTTCAGCGTGAATACGGGTATGATCGCGTCATCGGTGATCCGATG
>JBIKZJ010000368.1:0-6485 GCA_044354755.1 Schlesneria sp.
ATTGATGCGGCGACGGGAAAAATTGTCAACAACATCGAGTTATTTAAGGTCACCGACCTGGATCCGATTCACGCGTTAAACAGTTTTGCTTCTCCTACGCCGGTTTTAGATGGATCGAGGCTCTATTGTCATTTTGGGGAATTAGGCACGGCCTGCGTCGATACCGATTCGGGCGAAATTCTCTGGAAGGGGCATCTCTCCTCGAAGCATTCGGTCGGCCCCGGGAGTTCTCCGATTCTTTATGGCGACCTGTTCATCGTCCCCTGCGACGGAACAGACCAGCAGTATGTGGTGGCACTCAACAAACTGACCGGCGAGCAGGTTTGGAAAACCAATCGTCCCCCGATGAAGGGAACAATTGGCGATTTGCACAAAGCGTTCAGTACGCCCCTCTTGGTGAAAATGGATGAGGGTGACCAGATCATTATTCCGGGGGCTCAATGGGTTGTCGCCTATGATCCTCGCGACGGTTACGAGATTTGGCGTGTTAGTTACGGGGAGGGGTTTTCGAATGTTCCCCGTCCGATTGCCGGGCACGGAATGGCTTATATTTGTACCGGTTTTATGTCCCCTCAATTATGGGCAATCAATCTGGATGGCCGGGGTGATGTCACAAAAACACATGTCAAATTCAAGATCCCCAAGCAAGTCCCTTCCACTCCGTCACCCGTGCTGGTGAACGATCAACTCTATTTTGTTTCGGATCAGGGGGTTGCAACCAGTGTGGATGCGGTGACGGGTGAGGCGGTTTGGACTCGACGTCTGGCCGGCAATTATTCGTCGTCACCGCTGTATGCGGATGGAAAACTGTATTTTTGCAGCCACGAGGGAAAAACGACCATCATTCGCCCGGGACGCGAATACCGAGAAGTCGCCGTGAACTCGCTGGACGGGCAGCTTATGGCATCCCCTGCCGTATTTGAAGAATCTCTTTTATTTCGAAGTCAGTCGCACTTATATCGTATCGGTGGAAAAGCCCGGCTAAAAGCGGAATAAGCATTGAGGCGAATTCCAGTGGCAACACGGGCAACGCTCACGTCGTGGTCATACCCGGTCAGAAGGGGAATCCACGTTGCTATGACGGGGACATCGCGTTCGGCTTGATCGATCAATCCACGTTGAAAAGTCCTGCTTCACGTCCGAGAACATTCAGTTGAGAAACGGTTTCTGTAAACAACGTCTGATCTTTACTCGACTGCTGTAAGAACTGACGAATCGGCGATTGAAGCCGGATGGCCGTATCGACCGCTTGGTTGGTGCCAGACTGATAAGCGCCGATGGCGATCAGGTCTTCTGCCTGCTGATAGGTGGCGAGCAGCTTACGGATACTCAGTGCCGCCTGACGATGTTCACGGGGGGTGATGTCCGTCATCAGCCGCGAAATACTGGCCAGGATATCGATCGCAGGAAAGTGCCCTTGTTGAGCCAATTTTCGTGATAAGACGATATGGCCATCCAAAATTCCACGCACCGCGTCAGAAATGGGTTCATTGAGGTCATCCCCTTCCACTAGCACGGTATAAAATCCGGTGATACTGCCAGAATTGGTTCGTCCACTTCTTTCCAGCAATCGCGGCAGCAGGGAAAAAACGCTGGGGGGATAGCCACGCGTGGCGGGGGGTTCACCTGCAGCCAGACCGATCTCACGTTGCGCCAGCGCAAATCGGGTTACGCTATCCATCACCAGCAAGACATTACGACCGGTATCGCGAAAGTATTCGGCAATGGCGGTTCCCAGGTAGGCAGCACGGATTCGCAGTACCGCCGGATCATCACCCGTGGCGACGATGACCACACTTTTGGCCAGACCGCTGGGACCCAGATCACGTTCGATAAACTCGCGCACCTCACGGCCACGCTCGCCAATCAAAACGACCACATTGACATCCGCTTCCGTACAGCGGGCAATCTGTCCCAGCAGGGTACTTTTGCCGACGCCGCTTCCGGCAAAAATTCCCAGCCGCTGTCCTCGGCCACAGGTCAAAAAACCATCGATCGCTCGTACACCGGTTGCGAGTGAGCGATCAATGCGTGGTCTCTGCATGGGAGAGGTTGAGGGGGCCTGCAGGCTGATATGTCGCGGTAAGATCGCAGGTGGCTTTTCGTCCAAATATTTCCCGCGACCATTGATAATGCGCCCAAGTAAGGCTTCACCGACACGAGCCCCCTGAACGGACTGACCCAGCAACGCCCGCGTTCCTCGTCGGATTCCGCTAAGCTCACCATAGGAAAGCAGCAATGTCTCTTCACCGGAAAAGCCGACGACTTCGGCCTCTAAAATGGTTCCCTGCTCGGTTTCCAGTTTGGCAATTGCACCGAGGGGAGCCGGAAAGCCTGCGACCGCGACCGTCAGGCCGACGATGCGCGTGACGCGTCCCGTCAATCCCACGGGAAGAATGCGGCGTACATGTTCATCCAAGGCAAGCATGCGCTAATCCTCGACCAATTCTTGAGCGATGCGGTGCAGCATCGTTTCCACTCGGGCATCGATTTCCCCATGCCGTGTGACGATTCGGCAGCCCCCTCGCATCGCTTGCGGGTCGGGAACCAGTGTTGTGTCAGCACAAGCCGTCAGTGACTGAACGATTTGTGTTGCCCGGTCTCCCCAGGCCGAAAGATCTTCCGGGTGCAGGTAAACAGTCAGCTGGGGTTGGCCAGCGGCCAGTCGTAAGGCGTCCGAGATCATCACCGTCGCCAGTTCGGGACGCGT
This sequence comes from Schlesneria sp., assembly GCA_044354755.1. Taxonomy (GTDB): domain Bacteria; phylum Planctomycetota; class Planctomycetia; order Planctomycetales; family Planctomycetaceae; genus Schlesneria. The sequence continues at coordinate 2,711 of JBIKZJ010000368.1, forward strand.
GGCCAGCTTTTGTTGCAGCAATTTTTCGGCGATCGCGACCCCCAGCAGGACTGCGGTTTGTTCCCAGCGGACCAGCCACCGATCCCGTTCCGACTGCAGGGATTCGGCTGCGCTTCGTAACGCGGGGAGTGCCGTCGCCAACCGGGCAGAGACCTGAGCCTCAGCCATTTCAAATGCCTGTCGCGTGATTTGTTCTTCAGCATCTTGTAAGCCTTCCAGGCGTCCGGCGATTCGGGCCGCCGTTGCCGTTTGCTCAAACAGTTGTTTGGCGGCTTGTCGCGCATTCACCAGAATCTGATCCGCTTGTTGCTGTGCCGCAGAAATTCGATCTTCACCCAGTCGCTGCAAATCGATCAGCTCAAAGAGTTGAATCGAGACATCCTCTTTCACAGACTCGGCTTTAATGATTCGGGCAGGGAGCATGGGAATCAAATCATGAAGGAATCGAGGCAAACATCAAATTTTACGGCGAGTGTCCCTTAACGAGAACCTGATCTGAGTTCGGGAAACGCTTTCGACGGCAACGTCTGCATCGGGAGATTTGCACGTTCCCTCAGTCTCTGCTGGCCTGGTTCGTGCCGGGAAAGCACAATTCGACCAGACGCTTCGAGTTCCAGAATTTCGGCGACAATCTGCTGCTGGACCATCGAAATCTCGCTGAGGCTCAAGGGGCCATCGGTATTGAGATTGATGTTGATCGCAATTTCCTCTTTTGCCGCGAGTCGGCGAACAATGCGTTGACGCAGCTTTTCGGAGCAGCCTTTGAGTGCGATCGCCCAATGACAACCTTCGGTCTCTTTCAGGATGGCCGTCAAGGTTGCCTCGTCCAAATCTTCCATTCCCCGAAAGGTGAACGGACGTGCTTGGTCACGGATCACTTCGCTGCCATCCTCTGATTCAAACGCAGCGATCATGGGACCAAAAGCCCTTTCGGGCTGGCTTTGTGGCGAAAGAGCAACCGGGGGACAGTGATTTGGCAAGGTCGCCAACTTGTCCATTCGCCGCTTTAAGAGCGTTGCGATCTCATTGAGTGTATCGGGATCGATGGGACCCAATCCCGCCTGACGCCCTTGAATTTCGTTTTGTCGTGCGGGAGTGAACCCCGTGAGGACTTGTTGCGCCATTCGCGGCGGCAATTGTGCCATGACGAGGGCGATCGTTTGGGAATGTTCGATCTCGATCAACTGTCGAATTTCTTGAATGGGTCGCTGTTGAAGAAACGCAAAGGGGCCAGCTTGATCGAGTTCGACAAAGGGGTCCTCGATCGACTGGGATTCGGTGATTTCCAGGGTTCTTTCGAGCAGTTCCCGTGCGGTCTCTGGACCGGTGGGCTGCATGCGGGGGCGCGACAGGAAGTCGGCCTTGAATTGATTGAGCACGAACTCTTGTTGTTCGCGGGTCACCTTCCCGGCGCTCGCGATTTCCAGGGTAACTTGCTCCACAACCTCTGGCGGCAATCGGCCGAGTAATTCGGCAGCGAGTCCCTGATCGAAACTCAGTAACAGGATCGCCACTTTTCGCGTCGCCGCCATCGAATCCATGTTCATCGTGTTGCCTCAGAAAGCCAGCGAGAAAGCAGGTCTGCCGAGGCCCCCAGATCGCTTTGTACCAATTCCCGAACTTCGTCATCCAGGAGAGAAACTCGATCCCCTGTGGTGTTCAGCGAGTTCCATTCTGCGGGGATTTCGGTCGACATCGTTTCGTCTTCCGGGAAATTCCTGACGGAAACGGCATTCCGTGACAGGGTCTGTCTGCGGAGAAATCTTCCGATGGCAAAGACTACCAGTGTCCCCATCACAATCCCACCGATCCAACGGAAATTTGCGTGGAACAATCCACTCTGCGAGTAAAGGGTGGCAGGGGATTGAGTCCCATCTTCAACGCGATCGACACACGTCACCGCAATCGCATTACGGGCAGAACCGTCGGGAATGAGCCGGCGGACAATTCGTTCCACCTTGGCAACACAATTTTCTTCAATCGTACTCAAATCAACGGATTGGGATCCCTCGTTCCGTTTTCCGTTTTGGCGTTTGGCAATTCGCTGAAGATAATCGCGTGGTATCGAGACGCTGACTCGAATCGCTTTCGGTAGCGATCTTTGCACCCGATATTCACCAACGTCTGTGCGAGAGTGGGTAGTGCCCGTTGAAGATCCCCGAAATCCCGTGAGGTGATCCGTGACATTCTCAATCGAAGCAGGGCGATTCGCCACGGGTGGAGTTTCAGGATGACCAGAATTCGAGGAAGTACGGGCCAAGGCCGCCTGAAAGATTTCTCGATCGATCTGAACGACGACGCCAACATGCGGGATGTATGACAACGCTTTCGAGATCTGCTGTTCGTACTGGGGAATGAATTCTTGAGCAAGACTCAGAGCTTGATCATCGCTGGAGAGTGTGATCTCCGTAGATCCTTCGACAGGATTTCCTGTGTAGACTTGGCCGAGTGACACATCAAAAATGGTGACATCCGATGGTTGCAGGTCCGGCACCATACTGGCGACAACGTGCCTCAGTGAATTCACCAACTTGGCTGAGATCGTGTGGCCGGTCCGGGGGGTAATTGTCACGTTCGCTGTCGCTCGGGGTTTTTGATTCCAGGCCAGCTTTCGCTCGGAGGATGCGATTGCCACGCGAGCCTCTTGGATGTCAGGAACGGCCTTGATCATGCGACGCAATTCCTGCAGCAACAGCGCCTCTTTCATCTGCTGTCGTTGCCGGTCGGTACTGAAGGGGCCGAGCGTTTCGTATTGTTTGAGCATCTGCGACCCGAGATCCGCAGGGAGCGCATCGAACTCAAGTAAGGTGGCGTTGTACCGATCAAGATCCTGACCAGGAACCATTAATCGCTGACCATCTCGGCGAAACCCCGTCAATCCGGCATTCACAAAAGCCCGCTCCGCCGAAGCGAGTTCGCTCGGATCAAACAACTTTCCGTAGGAAACTGGCTGAAAATCCGACCGATTTTTCAGCACGAATAGCCCTGCAAAGCTGCAGGCGACCAGCAACACGAGCGCGAGGAATCCTCCGCGCTGCACACGAGACATCTCGCGGATGCGATCGATAAACTGTTGTGTGATCCGCGGTAGTACGTCCATGAAATGCGGGCGGTTGTCAGTGAGGAATCCTGAAAAAAAAACAGCAAATGTCTTATAGTTGTAAACGCTGAATTTAGGCAATCCGAATCAAATCCCCAGTTTGACCAGCAAAGGGGTGATTTCCGCCTGAAGCGGACCTTCCATCCGGTTGGAGGGTGGGTAACAGGAAGAGCAAAGGATCAGAAGTGCTCTTGACGGGCAGAATTCATTCGGGACAATGATTTTCGAGGGCATGGCGCGGATCGCTCAATTTACAGCAATTTTTTTGAGCCCTTAAGCTATAATACATGAATGAAAATCAATCGATATCGATTAAGATCATGCAGATCGACTTAGGCGAGAGCGGTGAATCGTGCGTGCACATCTGATCCCATTAAATGCCGAATACCCCCCAATTCAGATCATCAGAGACGTCACGCTGGTGGGACGACAAGAAGATCTTTGTGATATTTTCCTGCCCGAAGTCAGTGTTTCCAAGATACATTGCCTGATTGTTCGCACGGATGGCCTGCTTTTCATCCGTGATCTTGGCAGCACCAACGGCACAAAGGTGAATGGTCAACGCGTGACGCGGGGGGCGTTACTACCTGGTGACGTCTTGGCGTTTGCCGGGGAAAAATTTCGTGTGGAAATGGGGCCTGGAGAACCGGATCTCCCCGACGCTGAACTCCAGAT
>JBIKZJ010000369.1:0-6457 GCA_044354755.1 Schlesneria sp.
TGTCATGCGGATGTTTGGCCAGCAAAAGCTAACCCAAGCCGCAGAACGGGTGCGGGAATCGGTTGCCAGTGCTCGATTTCGTGCGATTGATACGGGGCTGATTTATCAATTTTGTTGCGAATCCGGTGGCAGCCGTTTTGTGGTTGTGCCGTTTGAGCCGGACCATCCGGTGACAGGAGGGTCGGGTCCGGCGGCTCCCGTGATTTTACAGGGGCGATCCTGGGGGCAACTTCCGAAAGGAATCGTGTTCAGTTCCGTCGGCTTGAACTCGGCGTTGCCGACCACCTCCACGCCGACCACCTCCACGCCGACCACCTCCACGCCGAACACTTCCACGCCGAACACTTCCACGCGGGCGACGACAACCCTCTCGACAGCTCCCACGCACAAATTGGCTGCGGGATCACTCGACGGACTGCCCAATGCGGGAGAATTGGCGGGAGCAAATTGGTCAGTACCGATCTTGTTTCATCCCGAAGGGACTGCCAACGCCGATCTGGAAATCACCGTCAGTGACTCCAAGTCTCAGCAGATCAAATTGCGGGTTCGAGCCTTCACCGGTGCGGTCAGTATGGAACGACTGGCGGTGGGGAAACGATGATCCGCATGCACAACCGTCCAGCAGCGGTAAACCCTCGATCGGGGCTGACGTTATTGGAAATCGTCTTGTCATTGAGCATTTTTTTTGCATCGATCGCAGCATTGTCACAGTTGGCCACGAACGGAACTCGTGCAACGGTCCTTGCCCGTTTGAAGACGCAGGCGACGATTCGGTGTGAAACAAAACTGAATGAAATTCTGGCCGGGGCGGAAGCGATGCAATCCAAATCGGGGGCCTCATTTCCGGATGACAGCCACTGGACCTGGAGTCTGGTGGTGACCCCGAGTCGCTATTCGGACTTGATGCAACTGGATGTGACCGCGAGCCATCGGGGGAGCAGTCGCTTGGCAAGCGTTGATGTGACATTACGGCGGTGGGCGCGTCAGCAGGCCGTTTTCATCAAGGGAGTGACGCAGGAAAAACAAGAAGAAGAAAAAGCGGAGGCTCGGACACAATGAACGTCTTCGTCCGCTCCCGACGGCCCGCTTCCCGATTGCCTCTTGCAGCGGAAGCTCAACAACGGACTCGTATCCACTTGTGGGGATTCTTGTTCATGAATTTCCGTACCGCTCGCCTCGAGGCAAACCCTTTTAAGTCTGTTCGTGACAGGCCGTTGGGAAATCGAACTGGGGTGCGACAGATATTCGCCAGAACGGCTTTTACTCTTTTGGAAACCATCCTCGCTCTTTCGCTCTCTGCATTGCTACTGGGTGCCATTTTCACGGCGATTGATCAATCCTGGCGCACATCAGCCAGCGGTCGTGAAGAGATGGAACGGGCTCAATTGGCCCGCGCACTGATCCACCGAATTGAAGTCGATCTCCGAGCGATCACGTATATTGCGCCACCTCCGGTGGAGGATACTGCGGATTCCAGTGCCACATCCTCGTCAAGCAGCGGTGGTAGTAGCAGCGGTGGTAGTAGCAGCGGCGGCGGAGCGAGTGGTGGAAGTAGCAGCGGAAAAAGCGGAGGCGGAGGGAGTGGCGGAGGAGGCAAGTCTGGTTCAGGGAGCAGTGGAGGAAGTTTTGGAGGTTTTGCTGCGGCAAGTTCCTCGTCCTCGACCTCTTCGACAGCGGCGACCGATACCTCCGCGACAACAGAAGAGACGGGTCCGAATTCCAAAAGTATTGGAATTCGAGGAACAATCCAGTCATTTGAAATCAGTATTGCCCGGCCACGACGTGACCTGCTGCCGATGAGTGGCGGAGCAGCCACGGTGCGAACGAGCGATCTGAGGCAGGTTACTTACAGCTTTCTTCCCCCAGGTACCTCGTCCACCTCCGGATTGATTCGAACCGAAGGAGATCGGATGGCGGTGGAAGCGGTCGAGGCCAATGGGGCCGCAGCAAGTCAGATTTCCAGTTCCCAAATACTGGCACCCGAGGTCGCCACATTTCGTGTGCGCTACTTTGATGGCACCACTTGGCTGGAAACCTGGGATTCGGACACCATTGGTCGTATTCCGCGGGCGGTCGAAGTGACGATTTCCTTTCTGCCTCCTAAACGAAAGCCACCCATTTTTAACGTGGCGGTCAGCAAATCCATGAATTCCTTTCGTACGGTGGTACTGATTCCCGTTTCCGACCCTTATCCGAAAGAGTTGGTCGAATGAAACACGGGACACCCATTATTGGACGTCAACCGGCAAGAGATCGCCTGCGTAAGCTCACCACGAAATCCTCGGCGGCACGCTGGGGAAGTGTGCTGCTGCTGGTGATTGTGGTGATCGCCATGCTAACGTTGTCAGCGTACAACTTTGCCCAGACCATGACGACGGAACTCGAAGCCGCGTCAATGTACACGCTGGACGTACAATCACGCGCAACAGCGGATTCGGGGGTCGAATTTGTGGCCACAATGCTCGGCAGCCGACAAACATTGGTGGCGGAAAACCTGATCCATAATCCGCAGATCTTCATGGGACAAGTTGTGTCCCCCTCGCCTCATTTGCGAGCCAATAGCCGGTTCACGGTGATTGCTCCGGTGGAACATGACACAAAGACGAATTCGATCCGTTATGGCTTGATGGACGAGTCCAGCAAATTGAATCTCAACTTTCTTCCCAATATGGGACTCAGTAACGATGAGTTGAATACGTTGTTAATGAAGGTTCCCGGCGTAACGATTGAGATCGCGGATGCGATCCTGGATTGGATCGATTCGGATGACACCAAAAATCCCTACGGAGCCGAATCCGAAACTTACCAGCAAATGAATCCCCCCTATCAAGCCAAAAATGGCCCGTTTGAAACGATGGATGAATTGTTGCTGGTGAACGGAATTACCCCCACGCTGCTGTATGGAGAAGACGCCAATCGAAATGGATTGCTCGATCCGAATGAAAACGATGGGGACGCAAGCCCCCCCATGGATAACGCCGACGGTTTACTCGATCATGGGTTCATTGCGTATTTTTCGGTACACGGACGAGAATCGAATCGTCGAAAAACAGGAACGCTGAAAATCAATGTCAATGATGGGTTTCTCACGGATCTCTATGACAACCTGGTTGAGGCGTTTGACGAAGATACCGCCAAATTTGTGATTGCCTTCCGAATCAGTGGTCCCGCAACCCCCGTGGAAAAGTCAAAAACCAACCCCGTTGTTCCGCCGACTTCATCGACTTCATCGACTTCGTCTACTTCCTCAACCTCGTCCACATCTTCCACTCCGGTTTCATCCGGTCAATCCCTCCAGGAAAAACAAGCATCAGAGAGTCTGTCTCAGTTTTTGGCTTCGATGGCGAAATCCGGAGGGACCGTGACCCGTGGCGGAATCGACCTTTCAAAGGGGGGTAAAACCTCGATCGAATCCCTGTGGTCCTTGATTGGAACTTCGGCCAAAATCTCGGTCGATGGAACACCAACCACGCTGAAAAGTCCGTGGTCGGATGACGTTTCTTCCATCTCGACCGTCTACCCGGATATGATGGACAAACTGACGACTACTAAGGAGGAATACCTGGAAGGTCGGATCAACATCAATCAGGCAAGACGTGAGGTTTTGCTTGGATTGCCGACGATGACCGAAGAAATTGTCAATAATATTATTGCCGCGCAGCGCCTCGATTCGAATGGCCAACCTTCGCTCGATACGATCCGCCAACATAACTCCACCGCATGGCTCTATTCTGAAAACCTGGTCGACCTGCCGGGAATGATTACGCTCGATCCCTATATCACCGCGCATGGAGATGTTTATCGGGTTCAGGTTTTGGGGTTCTTTGATGGTGGTGGTCCAGTCTCTCGACTTGAAGCCTTGATCGACGCCACAAAACTTCCACCCCGAATCATCTCGCAGCGAGACCTGAACGAGCTGGGCCGCGGATATACAAGGAGCCAGTTGTTGCAGGTGGTGAAATAGTCATTCCCCTGGGGTATACTTCGCGTCGGTAATCGGCCTGTAGAGATCTCGTTGGGTTGGCCAATGACTGTCCCGTTTTCAAAAAGAGAGAATCATGCTTCAACGACTTCCAGTCCGCTCATTGCTGCTGATTTCGAGTCTCATCCTGGGACTGAGCCCCGCATTGATGGGGCAAACGGTCGGGCCTGATGCTGGCCAACTCGCCAAGTCGCGGTTGCGAGGTGCAAATTTTCTCAAGACAACTCAGGCGGCTGATGGAAGCTGGACCTCACCCGAATCACCAGGGATTTCTGGACTTGTCACCTTTTCGATGCTGCAAAGTGGCATCCCTGCCATAGACCCGGTAGTGGAAAAAGCGTTGAAACATCTGGAAACGTTCATTCAACCGGACGGGGGAATCTATTCACCCAAAAGCTATCACAGCAATTATGAAACGGCGATCTGCCTGCTTGCTTTCAACGCCGCCAATGCCTCGCAAAAATACGACGAATTGATCCAGCGTGCTGACCGCTACCTGCGCAAGTTGCAATGGGACGACAGCGAACAGACCGACAAGTCAGACCCCAAATATGGGGGTGCCGGTTACGGACGGACCAATGATCGCCCAGACCTGTCCAACACCACCTTTTTTCTCGACGCGCTCCAGGCGGCGGGAGCCAAAGGGGACGACCCCGCAGTCCAGAATGCGCTAATCTTTCTGTCACGCTGTCAAAATTTGGAATCGGCACATAATACGACTCCATTTCCTGCCAAAGTGAATGACGGGGGCTTTTATTACACTCCCGCAGCAGGGGGAAACTCGCAGGCGGGAAATACGGAAAACGGAGGACTCCGCTCTTACGCGAGCATGACTTATGCCGGACTGAAGAGCATGGTCTTTGCGGGATTGACTGCTGAAGACCCGAGGGTCAAAGCGGCGCTCGAGTGGATTTCCAATCATTACTCGGTGCAAGAAAACCCGGGATTGGGGCAACAGGGGGTCTATTACTACTTCCAAATTTTTGCGAAATCGCTGTCGACGCTGGATCTGGACTATGCGACAGACACCGACGGCAAACAACATGACTGGCGTAAAGAACTCGCGGAACATCTCTTTCAGCGACAGCAGGCTAACGGAGCGTGGCTGAATAAAAACGATCGCTGGTACGAAGGGGACCCTAACCTGGCCACCGCCTATACCTTGATGGCCATGAAGTACTGTGAGCCCAAGCCGTTGAAAGCCAAATAGCCTTCGCTCCCTGAAAACCGATTGCAGATCCTCAATCTGTATTCTCAGTGAGATCCGCGTTCGCGTTGAGATCCGTAGTCCTCTGAAGAACCTGCGGGAACGAGGTACTTGTGGTCATTTCCATTAAGTCGTAGATTATCGGCCCATCTCGAACGATGATCTCCATTTGATTTTGATTTTGAAATAAAAGGAGTTTGCTGGATGATGATGAAACCCTCGTACTTCATTTCTTCGGTGTTACTCACCGTGGTTACCCTGTTGAATGCCGTCACCACTTTCGCTGACTGGCCTTCATTTCGCGGCAGTGATCGCTCAGCCGTTTCCAGGGAAACGGGCCTCCTGAAGGAATGGCCTGCCGGTGGACCGCCGCTCGCTTGGAAGGCCGAGGGATCTGGTCGGGGATATACCAGTCTGGCGATTGTCAAAGGCCGGATCTTCCTGTTGGGTGATAGCATTACCGAAGGGGAAGGAACGGACGAATATCTCCTTTGTCTCGACCTTCGTGATGGAAAGCGACTCTGGGCAGCAAAAACCGGCCCCGCCTGGAAAGACGGCCAGCCCAATTGGCAAAGCTCACGGAGCACGCCAACCGTCGATGAAGATCGAATCTACGCCCTGACCGCCAATGGCGACTTGATCTGCTGTCATGTCGATTCTGGCAAGGAAGTATGGCGAAAAAATCTGAAAACCGATTTTGGCGGTAAAAAGGCGGATATTTGGGGGTATAGCGAATCGGTGCTGGTGGACGGAAAACAACTGGTCTGCACACCTGGTGGCGAAAAAGCGACCATGGTGGCACTCGACAAGACAACGGGGGCAACACTCTGGAGTAGCGTTCGCGAAGGGGATCGCGGGGCTGGGCATGCTTCGATCGTCACTGCAGAAATTGGCGGCGTTCGTGTCTATGTGCAAACGACCGGTAGCGGTGCGTTGGGTGTGCGTGCGAGTGACGGCAAATTGTTGTGGTCATACCCCATCGACAAGACCACGGCGGTGGCTCCGACCCCTATCATTCGTGATGACCTGGTCTTCTTCGCCGCAGGCTACAAACGAGGTGGTGCCTTACTGAAGCAGATTCCTGCTGAAAATCAGGGAGTCACCATCCAGGAAGTCTATGGATTAAAACCGGAACTCTCGAACAAGCACGGAGGAATCGTTCGTGTAGGCGAACACGTCTTTGGTGATTCCGATGATGGAGGAATCCCCTTCTGTGCTGAGATGGCGACGGGAAATGTGCTCTGGCGAAAACGAGGTTCCGGCAACGG
>JBIKZJ010000370.1:0-6455 GCA_044354755.1 Schlesneria sp.
ACTGTGCTCAGTGCCACCATCATCCCTTCGCAGACTGGAAACAAGAGCAATTCGAGGGTCTGGCGGCCTGCTATGGTCAGCTCAAAATTACGGGAGTCGGGGTGGAAGATAATAAAACGGACCCCTACACCGTGCTCGATCGGCTGACACTTCAGGACCGAACCATTGAACCGTCTGTCCCCTTTCACCCGGAATGGTTCCCGCAGGCAGGGAAAAATCGTGAGCGACTCGCGGCATGGGTGACTCATCCCGAAAATCGTCGTTTCGATCGCGCCCTCGTCAACCGCGTCTGGGGACTGTTGTTCGGCAGACCCTGGATTCAGCCGGTCGACGATTTGCCGAACCCCAGTGCCACGGAGTCCGATGCGGGGGACTTGCTCGATCTGCTCGGTGCCGATTTTCGAGCTCACGGATGTGACCTGAAGCGACTGATCTCAACCATCATCGCCACACGACTTTTTCGCAGTATGTCACAACACCCTGGGTTGGAAGCGACGGACGACCTCGATCCGTTCGAGCAAGCCTGGGTCGCATTTCCTTTAACGCGGTTACGTCCCGAACAGATGATCGGAGCGATGGTCCAGGCTTCCTCGATCAAGACCGTTGATCGTCATTCGCACTGGACGACGCGGGCGATTCGCTTCTTTCGAGAACTCGATTTCGTGAAAGAGTACGGAGACCTTGGCGACGACGAACTGACGGAGCGGACCGGGACGATTCCACAGGCTTTGCTGCGGATGAACAGCAGTTTTGCCGCCGAGTGGACGAAAAGCACGATCTTCAGTGCTGCGGGACGAATTGCCGGAATGGCACCTGATGACGAAGCCTGCCTGGACCTCTGTTTTCTCGTTTGTTTGACCCGACATCCGACGGTGGAAGAGCGTTCGGTTCTGTTGAGACAACTCGAACGCACCCACGGTGATGAACGAAGTCAGATTGTCGAAGATCTTTTCTGGACTTTATTCAACAGCCCTGAGTTTTCTTGGGGACACTGAGTTATTGGGGTTACTGAGTTATTGGGGACACTGGTTTTTTCTGTCTGTTTTGTGGAGAGACGTATGCGGATCGGTCGCCTCAACGCTTGAACAACGGCAATTGAGGCGGTTGACCTTCAACTTGACTGTGGGACCTTCCCTTTTCACGATTTCCATTCTCTGCTGAGACGATCTTTCATGCTGTTAAACCGATGCTCTCGCCGACATTTCTTGCGATTAGGCGCCTCTTCGTGCGGGCTTTCATTTGCACTCCCCAGTCTCGATTTGCGTGCCGCTGAGCAGCGCGGAACCGAGCGGGCCAAAACCTTGCTGACCATCTGGTTGGGTGGGGGGCCGAGCCAATTAGAGACCTGGGATCCCCATCCGGGAACCCGGATTGGGGGGGAGGTCTCGGCAATCAAGACGACGCTGGCGGGTGTGGAAATCGCAGATCTGTACCCGCAAATGGCCGAGCAATTACACCATTTTTCGGTGATCCGTTCGCTCGTTTCCAAAGAGGGTGATCACGAGCGGGCTTCTTACATGCTGCACACAGGCTATCGTCCAGAACCGACACTCGTTCATCCCAGCATTGGCTCGATTGCAATTCACGAACGCCCCAATGAACTTGTGGAAATCCCTCAATTCGTCTCGCTGGGTGACGCCAATTTCCCTCCGCGCGGCGGGTTTCTGGGCGAGCGATTCGATGCGTATCGCATCTTCAATCCGGGGAACAACGGCCAGAATATCCAGGCACTGGTCGGTTCGGACCGACAGACTCGGCGACTGGAAAATTTAAGTCTGGTCTCGCAAACGTTCGCCCGAGGCCGGACCCACAAGTTGGATCAGACCTTGCATCAACACACGATTGATGCCGCGCTGCGGATGATGACCTCGACACAACTCAAGGCCTTCTCGGTGGAAGACGAACCCGAATCATTACGCGCGGCTTACGGCGAGAACTCGTTTGGCAAAGGTTGCCTCGTCGCCCGTCGATTGATTGAAGTCGGTATCTGCTCGATCGAAGTCGTGTTACCCGGATTTGATACACATACCAAGAACCATGAAGGACAGTCGGCTCGAGCCAAAACGCTCGATCCGGCCTTGGCGGCCCTGACAAAAGATCTTGCCGATCGCGATTTGCTGCAATCCACTATTTTGCTCGTCACGGGCGAGTTCGGAAGAACACCCCAGATCAATCCACTCGGGGGGCGCGATCATTGGCCATCGGGCTTTTCGTGTTTACTGGGCGGCGGGGGACTCCCCAGCGGCATGCTGATCGGGGAAACTGACCCGCAAGGGAATGCAAAACTGCCAACGGACCCGATTGAAATTGCTGATCTCTCTGCGACCATTCTGGACCGGATGGGGATCGATTACGCGAAAGAGGTGATGACCCCGATTGGGAGGCCGATGAAATTTTGTGCCGGGAAGCCGATCGAGAGATTCCGGGTTGCGAAGGAATCCTGAATCGTTCAGGCGGATTGAGAAATGCTTCAGGGCTGGGTTTCCTGCCAGTTGATCAAGCGGAAACGGGTGATTGTGCCTATCAAATTTCGTTGCAATTACTGTCGGCAGTTCCTGGGGATTTCTCGTTCACAGGCGGGGGGTGTCGTCGATTGCCCCACGTGCGGTCGGTCGATACGGGTGCCGATTTCTGATGGGGCCGTTCCACTGATCGCGGATCCTGAACTGGAACGAAGCGATACTCAGCTCAGTCGGGCTCTCGAGGAATTGGCAAAGTTGATTGACACCCCTGTTCACCGCGTGCCAACTTCGCCGTTGCTCATAAGATCAGATCTTGATACGGTGGGTGAGGCGGACGAAGAAAATCTGCGTCCCCAGCCGATCCTGGAACCGATTCCGATTGAAGTCCCACTGCTGCCGACGCCCGTGATCGTGAGACCTGCGGCCAATTTGTCACTCGAAAACTCGATCGACGATCCCTTACTTCATCAAGATGAACAGGGGCTCTTGGCAGAACTTGCGGCACTGTCCGAGGCGATTTCCACCAATCACCCCGAAGAACCACCCATTTCATCCCGCGCCGCTCCCGCAACTGGCGGAATTCGAAGACGTTCTTTCCTGAGGTTATTCCTGATCTCGGCCAGTCTGTTCGTTGCCGGAATGCTGATGGAACGGTTTGCCCAAATTTTGCCGGCGCGGACTCAGATTTGCGATTCCAGCCCGATCGAGCAGAAAGGGACTGTTACCGGAACTGAATTACAGGGACGCATCACCTACAAAACCGAAGCAGGAGAAAGCCATCCCGACCGTGGCGCGCGCGTGATGGTGTTTCCGGCGAAACGAACCGGCGACACTCGGCTCTCCGTGGTGGGGTTTCGACCCGGTGACTCGCTCGCGGATCAACAGATTGCCAACGCGACCTTGAAGGAGTTGGGGGGGGCCGCAGCAACAGCCGATGACCAGGGGGAATATCAATTATCCTTGGAAGCAGGCACGTATCAGATTCTGGTGCTGTCTCATTTCCAATCGGGGGATGGAACCACAAAAGCACCGAATCTGAAAAAATGGCTGGCAGACTATTTTGAAGTCCCAGAACAATTACTTGGTCGAGTCCAGCATGCATTCTCGCGACTTCGGATCAATGGAACAGGCGAAGTCTGGGACTATGCTTTTGAGTAATCGTCCGTGGCAGAAAAAGGGAAGTCGCCGGAAAAGGAGCCTCAGAGAAAGGGAGAGTCTGACGAAAATCCGAGCCAGTCATCATCGCGGCTCCCCAATTGACTGGTCGTTCCACGAGAAATACATTGAACTTTCAGATGTGATTGGTCGAGACAATCACTGATTGGATTGAAGTCGCAAGTCTGGGATGCATGGGGACAGATCATGCATTGGATCGTGCGAAAGTTGCTTATTTAAAGGCCTGGGCAGGATGTTAGGGCAGCCAAGGGTTGCGAGACGAGTCTTGATGACGGGTCTCGCCCAGCGGTGAAACGAAATCGCATGCGTGCTCCTGCTCCCCTGATTACTTCGGTCGGGATGTTCATAGTCGGCATTACCCTGGGGGGCGGAATCGTTTCGCTTCCCAGCCATCGCTCGGCCGAGGCGCAGCCTCTGGATGGCGTCACGACCGAGCGTGTCTATCGCGAACTGAGTACGGAAAGCTCGCCACTGCAGGACGGAAGTCTGCAGCTCGCCAAAATTTCTGCGGTGACAACCCCCAGCGTGGTCCATATCCAGTGCGAACGTCGGCTGCAGGGTCGATCACGAGAAGAAGAGACCGGCTCGGGAGTGATCCTCACCAGCTCCAAGGCAAGCGGATTTTTCGTGGTGACGAATTGCCATGTCGTGGATAAAACGCCACTCGATTCCATTTCGATCCATCTTTCGGATGGACGTGTGATCCAGCCCGACAAAGTCTGGACAGACGCCGAATCGGATCTCGCGGTTTTAAAAATCACGGCCACGAATTTGATTGCCGCCAAGTGGGGGGACAGTCGAAAGATCGACATTGGGCACATGGTACTCGCCATGGGAAGTCCTTTTGGATTAAGTCGTTCGGTCACATTCGGGATTATTAGTGCCAAGGGACGTGGAAAACTGCAGTTAGGGAAATCGGAAGTCATCAATCAGGATTTTCTGCAGACGGATGCGGCGATCAATCCTGGTAATAGTGGCGGTCCCCTGATCGATCTGCAGGGACGGGTGATTGGAATCAACACCGCAATTGCCTCGCGAAGTGGCCACAACGAGGGGATCGGATTCAGTATCCCCAGTCTGCTGGCACAGCGAATCATGGATCAATTGCTCGAACATGGGGTGGTTCCTCGTGCGTGGATCGGTGTGAAGCTGGATGAAAACTTTGAAGCCAAGGCCGCGATGAAACTCCGATTGGAACGATTGCAGGGAGCGCGGGTGAATGAGGTGTTCGAGAACTCACCCGCTTCACGAGCCGGTTTGCAGTTTGGCGATGTGGTGTTGAATTTTGACGGCGTCGACGTCCACGATCACGATCATCTGATTAATCTGGTGAGTCTCTCGCCGATTGGAAAACAGATTCACATGTCGGTTTGGCGAGCTCAGAAAAAGGTTTCCATGACGATTATGCTGGCGGACCGCAGCGACCTGCGCAAAACCAGCGAAGCCCCCGCGAATCCGGTTCGGGGAGGCCCCGTACGCCCGATGGGATTGATTGTCCACCCGCTGGATGAGGATCTCGCCAAGCAGCTTGGCTACGAGCCCACAACTCGGGGGCTGTTGGTTTTAAAAATGGATCGCGAATGTCCGTTGATTGGCAATCTGCAGCTGTATGATGTGCTCGAACAGGTCGGCCGGTCCCCGGTGCGAAGCCTCGAGGATCTCACCAGAGCTCTCGAAGAACACGACGAAATGGAGTCTCTCGTCCTCAAAATCCAACGAGACCCACAAGCAAGCACCACGGCGCAACTCGTTATCTGGAAGCGAGATCGATAACAGTCATGGACTCGGAAAGAAGCTGTGAACAACACGATTCTTTGCCCTGGTTGCTGCTCCGGCCTCGATTGGAATTTTTGTTGTTATCGACTCGACAGCATCAGTTGTCGGAATCGTTGATCGATGGACGATAAGGTTCGGCAGCATCGGAAGATGCGTGTGCGATTTGAATGCCGCGCAGCGTTAAAATGTCCACTTAAATCACGATGTCCCCATTTTTTCCCTTAATCGTAGCCAGAGGAACCCCACTGAACGGAGAACCGTATGCGGGAGAACCGCCGGTTCGGTTCGGTTCGGTTCGGTACGGTACGGAGGGAAGGGAGGGGGGACAGAATGTCATCAGTCGATCCAACCCCGATCGTTAACAACTTTCGTCTGGCCAAAGCCGCTTGCGGCATCCCCAACGTAGCCATCATCGCTCCCGCGTGATGAGGCTCCGTCGAGAACCAAACAACCGTTCAAAACCAACCCATTTGAAATATTTCAATTCAACCCAACGCAAATCACCCAGCGAATTCAGTGATTTCTCGGTTCTCATCCAGCCGAATTTCCTGATCGATTTTTTGTCTGAGTCTGTCCAAGAAGGATGATCCGAGTCTGCTGAAGGCGAGCTCAAAACGAACAAAGTCTGGTGACCAAGCCTCATGACGCTGAGCGATGAATGGCCAAGTTGAGGACTTCGCTGCCGGAACCAAGCACATCATGACCGACTGCCACTTCGTTGATCATCGCCCAGGAAACAGCTGCAGGAGACGCTGCAAACCAGACCTTGAGGACTGCCAAATTGAAATGGACCTGTCCCGTGATCGTAGTCCACAACAGACGAAGTGCACTGCTTCTCCGAAGACTCCGAAGCAGTGGCACAGGAGGCAGTGTCCCCACGGTTTTCGCGTATACGGTTTTTGCGTATACGGGAGAACCGCCGGTTCGGTTCGGTTCGGTACGGTACGGAGGGAAGGGAGGGGGGACAGAATGTCATCAGTCGATCCAACCCCGATCGTTAACAACTTTCGTCTGGCCAAAGCCGCTTGCGGCATCCCCAAC
>JBIKZJ010000050.1:0-21254 GCA_044354755.1 Schlesneria sp.
AACTGCTGGGTAATGATCCGGTGTCCGGCAAGAATTATGATCACCGCATAGTGATGATTGAATTGCAGTGAGAGCGATTGGTCGGGGCATTTGGGATTGACCTGCTGGGATTTGCCATCATGTCGAATCATTTCTATTTGATTCTGAGATCTCGTCGCGATGTTGTAGCAACCTGGGATGATACCGGGAACAGCCAAAGGTGTCAGGAACCGCGAAGACAGAACCGCTTTTCCGCAAATCAGATTTTTGCCCAAGTGCGCGCCGGGACGCATGGGGGCACAGCGGCCACAGCGGCTTAAGTTGTTAATTATGGCAGTTCGCGTTTCTAGGAGTCTGTCTGAATACCCAGCTTTTGCATGGAAATTCCTGATGGAATGCGGTAACGATCGTGCGCGCGGACAAATCGCAACGTTAACGGCATCGAGTGCAGCGCTGACAAGCGGAACAAGCAGCAGTAACATCACACCGGCTGCCGCGAGCCAGGTTGTGATTCTCCCTTCGGCAGCACTCACACCAGGGCCGTTTACGGCGGGGCAAGCCTATACGATCAGGGCGGCGGTGGCAGATCAGTATGGCAATAGGGTCACCAGCAGCACGGCGAGAGTCACCATTGCTGCCAATGTTGGTGGTGCCACCGCCAACTTTGCAACCGGAACCACAATCGCTTCCGCAGTCAATGGCGTGGCGACGTTTACCGGCTTGTCCCTGAAGACGGCCGGCGCCGCGACGTTAACCGTGCGGAGCACAGGGCTGGCAAGCGGGACAAGCAGCGGTGTGATCACACCGGCTGCCGCGACCACGGTGGTCATTCTTCCAGCACCGGCATCATCCGCAGGACCCTTTACAGCGGGTAAAACCTACACGATCGCGGCAATGATCACAGATCAATATGGCAATACGGTCACCAGCAGTACGGCGAGTGCCACAATCAGTGCAACGGTTGGTGGTAAATTGGCCAGCTTTGCGAGCGGGGTCACAACCGTTGCGGTCGTCAATGGCGTGGCAACGTTTACTGGCCTGAGTCTCACGACGGCTGGTGCCGCAACGTTAACCGTCTCGAGCACAGGACTGGTCAGCGGGACAAGCAGCAGTACCGTGACGCCGGCTGCCGCGAGCCAGGTTATCATTCTCCCCGCACCAGCAATCACACCAGGGCCCTTTACGGCGGGGAAAGCCTACACGATCTCGGCAAGGATCGCAGATCAATATGGCAATACGGTCACCAATAGTTCGGCGAGTGTCATCATCACCGCAATGGTGAGTGGCACCCCCACCAACTTTGCGAGCGGAACCACGACGGCTTCCGCAGTCAATGGGGTCGCCACGTTTACCGGCCTGTCGCTGACAACGGCCGGTGCCGCAACGTTAACCGTATGGAGCACAGGACTGGCAAGCGGGACAAGCAGCAGCACAATTACCCCGGCTGCTGCGAGTCAGGTGATGATCCAACCTATCGCAGGACCCTTTACTGCGGGGGGCGCCTACACGATCTCGGCGGTGATCGCAGATCAATATGGCAATACGGTCACGAATAGTACGGCGAGTGTGAAAATCGCCGCGACGGTTGGTGGTAACACGGCCAGCTTTGCGAGTGGCATCACAACCGTTGCGGCCGTCAATGGAGTGGCCACGTTTACGAACCTGTCCCTGACGACGGCTGGCAACGCAACGTTAACCGTCTCGAGCACAGGGCTGGCAAGCGGGACAAACAGCAGTACGATCACACCGGCTGCCGCGAGCCAGGTGATCATCCCCCCCGCAGCAGGGTCCTATACGGCGGGACAAGCCTACACGATTTTGGCGACGATCGCAGATCAGTACGGCAATACGGTCACCGGCAGTACGGCCAGTATTTCCATCAGTGCAACGGTTGGTGGCAAATCGGCCAGCTTTGCCAGCGGTAACACAACCGTTGCGGTCGTCACCGTTGCGGTCGTCAATGGAGTGGCAACGTTCACGGGCCTGAGCCTGACGACGGCCGGCAACGCAATTTTGACGGTATCAAGCTCAGGACTGACGAGTGGGACCAGCAGCGGTACATTCACTGCGGCGGCTGCGAGTCAGGTTGTGATTCCGCGACCCTTCGGGAACTTCAGCGTGACAGCGGGACAGCTCCTGCCTCTGATCCCGGCCACAATTGCAGATCAGTATGGCAATACCGTGACCAGCAACACGGCGATTGTCACCATCACAGCCACGGTTGCTGGCCAACCCGCCAGCTTTGCAAGCGGGGCGACGACCGCTCAGGCCGTCAATGGCGTGGCCACGTTTACCGGCCTGTCCCTGACGACGCTCGGAATCGCCACGTTGACGGTCTCGAGCCTAGGACTGACCAGCGGGACCAGCGATAGCTTTACCATCGTACAGGCCTAACGAGATCGTGATGCTGCAAGCAGTCGGGACAATCCGATCGTGGCAATCTCTGCTGACGAGACCAGCCACAATCAAGAATCCTCACGGTAATTTGTCGTGAGGGAAAACCATGGACAATCGCGGTAAGGGGGGGCGAGAAATGGCCATCCCCTGACCGCGATCGTTTTGGATGTGCCGAATTTCTGCGGCAGGTTCGTGGATGGATTCGTAACGGGCGAACCGACCTTCAGGACCTGGAGGTCGGTTCGCCCGTTGGGTAACACCAGGGGACAAGAGAATCGTTGACGACTTTCGACTGTTCAAAGCCGCTTGCGGCGTCATTGAAAATCTCACTACGGAGGTTGCTGAAAATAAATTCGCGGCAAAAGACGAAAGCTTTTAGGCCGCCGTTTGCCGCCATCCACGCAAAAATTGACAACCTCGCCGTCGTCATTCGCCTTACGGACTCGGCAAACCGAAATGATTTTCGTGTCCCCTGGGTCACCCACCTTTCCTCTGAGGTCCCCGTCACGGTAAATTTCCTAGTCAGGAGTTCACGACGAAAACGAAACAAGTGACTCGAGGAAACTACCATGCGACTGTGCCGTCGTTTGATTGCAATCTGCTGTCTGATGGGAATCGTATCATCCGTTGCCGCTGCGGAACCTGTGAAGGTTGGCATTCTGGGGCTGGATAATTACCAGGCGGTCGAATACGCGGCGTTCTTCAATAACCCGATGGCCGAGGGCGATCTCGCCGGGTTACGTGTGACGGCGGTTTATCCGGTGACAAGTCCGGATTATCCGATGAGCGCGGAATTCACGGCAAAGTGGCAGGAGCAGTTGCTGGCACGCTACAAAGATGATCCCACAGTCCGGCCGATTGAGTTGGTCAGCTCGATTGATGAGCTTCTGCTGAAGTGCGATGCCGTCATGATCTTCAGTCTCGACGGGCGGAAGCATCGGGAGCAGGCGACTGCGGTGATCAATGCCCGAAAGCCGCTTTTTATCGGTCGGCCCGTCGCGTCCGAACTGGAGGACACGGTCGCGATTTATCAGCTCGCAGCGGACGCGAAGGTGCCGCTGTGGAGTTGCTCACAGCATCGGTATAGCCCCGGTTTTATCGGCATGCGAAATCACCCGGAAGTCGGCACCGTGCTCGGCTGCGATGTCTACGGCGGATTTGCCAAAGAGGGCCCGAAAGCGGATGAATTCACCCGTGCGTTGCACAGTATCGAAACGCTTTACACGATCATGGGCCCGGGCGTCGAAAGATTGTCGTGCGTTTCAATGCCTGCGGTAGAAGTCGTTACGGCCACGTATCAAGACGGCCGCGTAGCGACTTATCGGGGCGTCAAAGAAGGGGCGGTGAAGTACAGTGCCACGGTCTTCGGAGACAAAGGTGTCTCGACTGCCGGCATCTACGGCCATGGGATCCCGATCAACGGGGTTGTACCGACAAACGATGCTTATATGGGCTATGGCGGTCTGGCGATCGAACTGGCGAAGTTTTTCAAGACCAAAGAAGTCCCGGTTGCCCCCGCCGAGACGCTAGAGATTTTCGCCTTTTTGCAGGCGATGAAAGAGAGTCGGGCGCAAAACGGCGCCGTAGTGACGCTGAAAAAGTGATCGAGAGCAGAACGGGGCGAAAGGGAGCCAGTTAGCGGGGGCAGAGGACAAGGGAGACTGGTGACTCTGGGGTCATTTTCAACGATTGCGTGGCAAGCTTCTCAATCCAACAGCCTAGGTCGAGTGAGTCCAGGATTTCGGCAAATGATTCGCCACCGTCGCCGGGTATTGCCAGACGATCCGAGCGACTCGCAGTGACGATCCGTGCGACCACGCAGTCGAATTTCCGGCGTTCCTCACCGCATGCGCCCTCGCGTCCGCGAATGATTGCGATCTTCTGAGTCGCAACGATTCGAGAAAATCGGACGAAGGCAAATTAACGATCCCCTCGCTGGTCAAATAATCAACGAGGCGGAGGGATTTCGTTGGCCTCGTGGCGACGCCATCGCGTTCTTTTGCGTTTTGCGGCAGTCACTTCACGAAAATCGTGTGATTTCTTGGCCCTTGAGATGCTTTTGCCCCCCATCCGCTTTGCCGCCATTAGCATTACTGACTCAGCAAACCCAAATTATCTTAGTGTCCCCCGAGTCCCTCCTGATGAAGATCATCCAAATGACGGCTGGAAGGAAGCTGTAAAACACAAGGCTCGTTGAATTCCTCCAGTCAGAGAAAATTTCGCCGACGAGCATCAGCAAGCACAGCAGCGCAGCAAAGATTACTGGCTTCGGAGGTATCCACTCATTTGATCTATCCACTGGTTCGTCCTTCGGTCTGTACTTGGTTTTGTTCTCGCGCTATTTGTTCTTCAACAACTCCACCATCGCCTGGCCCATCGCTTCACCAACATCCATATACACTTCGGCCTTGCCGCCATAATGGCCGTTGCCACTGCCGCCTTGCGCCATCGGGTTGGTGTAGATCGTGGCAACATTTCCCTTGGATTCCGGGTACTTGCCGCTGTTGCCGTCCACAGCGAGATGGGCCTCCAAAACCAACCCGGTGGGGCCACTACTGCCTTTCACGGCTTCGCCCAAGGTAGCGCAGACGAACTTCGCGGCAGGAGCGTTGAATTCCTTCCGCAGCGCCTTGATGAACGCCACGAGGTTCTTCTCGTAGTGTGAGGCATGCCCGGCGTTCCCGGCGTCGCGTTCGCCCTGCCAAAAGAAGAAGCCCGCGACTTCATACCCCTGCGCGCCCGGGTAGTGTTTTTCGAGATCGCCCAGCGCCTTCTTCGCATCACCGATGTCGAAATCCCATTGCTTGCCAGCATACCAGTCGATCGGCTTACCGTTCTTGTCCAACCATGGCGCGGGTTCGGTCTTCAATCCCTTGTCTGGGTCCATCGGCCAGAACTCGGGTCTGTCCTTGTAGCCGGCGTAGACCAGCTTCTGTTCCATGCCCGCCTTGTCCTTGGTGACGAACTCCGATCGCTCACTTCCCGGCGGCAGTAGATCCCATCCCAGAGCTCGATTGCCGATGCAGCACTTGAGAATCATCACTGGCGCATCGATCGCGTTTCCCAGCGGATGGCCGATCCCGTATTCCGGGCCAAGATTGCCACCCGCGACCGTCATCCATTCATTCCTTAGCGGTCCTTTGCCGGACATGTACTGTACATAGCGGACATCCTTCCGCTCCGTCCAAGCTCCCGCATCGTCTACGAGATACGAGTACTTCTTCTTATCCTTCACCGCATGCTCCAAAGAGATTTCGCCGCCTTTGACTTTACCGAGACCGACCATGTTCGATTGGCCGAGCAAGATAAAGACCTGAACCGGCTTCGTCGTGTCGGCCAGTTTGCCGTCAGACCGCGGATTGGACTTGGTGTTGTCTTGAGCCAACGCCGGCGTAGCCGCGAAAGGGAACGCCAGCGATGCCGCGAAAGCAAATCGCACAACGATTTTCATGAACCGATGGAACAACATCTTTTTGGGATCTCCTGGGGATAAATAGTTGGTTCGAAGATCGATACGTCAGATCCAGTTCGGCTCTTGGTGTCTGCGAAATGATCGCTTCGCGAGCGGCCACAATTCGCCGGTTGGTTCACCGCCATCGTCGATAATAGGCCTCTGAATGCCCACTTGGGAATCGCCGCGGACGAAGCGTGTATTGTAACCGTTCACGAAGCGGTTCGTCACCGATCAATTCCAGCGATTGACCATTGGCAAAGTTTAAATGGAAATTCATACGGTTTTTATTCAGGTGAATGGATATCACTTCAGAGTCCACCACTCGATTAATGTCAAGGCTCGGAGTCAGCGGGATGATCCATTTCCGCAGAAAAAGATGGGGTGCGGGGTCATGGTCGTATCGCGGCAAATGACACCAGGACCACACACCGGGCAGCGTTCTGGTTCAAGTGGGAAAACGGCCGCGAGCGATTTTGTCGCGGAATGGATCGTCGTCGAGGCGAAACGTAGTCAATAACGATGATTCGAAAAATTTGAGCAACAAAGCAATGCATTTTCAAGGTAAAACCATGGTCTCCATGGTCTTCTTGGCGTTATTGGCTAAAACTATTGACGTATCTATACGCTGAAGTCAGCCCAAATCGCTGCGTGATCCGAGGCCGCATGGGATGCTTTCGTAATCTCAGCGTAGTGAGGGAAAAGGGTCCCGTTAATTCCACCCCAAACGCCTTGTCGAAAAACCCCGCAGCCTGTGACCCGAGCAAAAAGAGCTGGTGAGAGCAAAATGTAGTCGATCTTGTTCGACGCTGTTCCGTTCGAATATGTGCCCGGGCGACCATCGCCAACAAAGGTCGGATGGTCAAAAACATCTTTAAGGTCGGAAGTACCGCCGAGGAGTGGCTCGAGTGGGTCGCTGGCCGGGGTGTCATTGAAGTCACCAGCGATGGCAATCAAGTTAATGCCCTCGGCCCGACGTTGGTCGTAAATTACGCGGACCCGCTTCGCTTGCGCTTTTCGTCGTGCATTTGATGCGGTGGGGCTTCCGTAGCCCTTACTTTTCAGATGATTCACCAGCACCAGGATCGTCTCGGTTGCACTAATTCGGACTGTAAACTCTGGGCAGTCCCGGCTGAAGATTAGATTTCCTGCGTCCGCATCATCAACATGGCTAACGATCGACTCGACGACTGCAGTTCCCTTGGTCATCAGGCCGACATCAATCCCTCTCTCATCGTTTCCATCGATGAGCATAATGCCTGCATATTGAGCGCCGATCGGCTGCAATAAATGCTTATTAAACCGGGACAACGCGACTCGATCCTCGGCCTCGACGACCGCAAGAATATCTGCGTTGACGTCTTTCACCACCTTTGCAGTCATCCGAGTTGCAGTCTCGTTAACAGCCTGAGTTTTCAGGGCCAACCACCCGATCCAGTCTCCTCGGCCGTTCGCAATGACCTCATTGCCACTTGCAGGGCGTTTCACAAGGTGCCCACGGTTTTGACGCAGAATCACGAACTTATTTTCATCACTGTCGCGCAGTCCAAGATTGTCGAGCGAAGTCAAGATCGTGGCCTTGTCCGCATCCGTGTAAGTATCTTTGACCAAAATCGCATTAAGTTTGCTGAAATCGTTGAGGATCGGTTTGCCCTCAGCCCAATCATCTTGATTTAAGACACGAGCGCGTGAGAATAGATTTTCTACATTGAACAACGCAATTCTCATGTGTGGACCTTGATCTTGCTGCAGATGAAGATGAAATGGGTGCAATCCCATTCTGTGTGGATTGTACGGAGGGCAAATTCAAAAACGCAAGAAAAATTTTCGAAAACATCGAAGAAAAATTCGGGATTTTGTTATTCTTTGCAGGGGTACGCCATTCGAGGATCGAATGGATTCAGCACTGAGTTCCGCAGGGAGGCGGTTCGATGGAGGGGATTTCTGTGGATGGTCGGAACGGCAACTTGATTCAATCTGTGGCAGAGATGATCGTCCGTTTTCATGGTGATGTCTTTCCAAAACTCGCGAAGCAATTCAAAGGGGTCAGGACTCATAAACGCGCTTCACGACCGTTCTTAAGCAATTCAAAGGGGTCAGGACTCATAAACGCGCTTCACGACCGTTCTTGACGTTGGCTGAATCAAGTTGTATGGTGATTCAACGAATGCCGAACAAGGCATTCAACACGGACGGCGAGTACGCCGCCGCTTAATTTTTACGTTATCCCGCTCAAAAGATGTCGAATCCACTTCAAGAAGATCGCGGACTCATCCGGGTGCATAAAACTATGGGGACACAGTGCTGTCTTGTAAATAGGTTGCGATTTTGCTCAGATTGACTGTCTCCGGTTTTGATCACATTGGATTTGGAGCGGAATGATGGCGAGGATGGCATGAGCGGAAGTGTTTGCGCCTGATGAAGTTGCGCTTGTGCATGTGATGAATCGCGTGGTTCGTCGCTGCTAACTGCTGGGTAATGATCCGGTGTCCGGCAAGAATTATAATCACCGCATAGTGATGATTGAATTGCAGTGACAGCGATTGGTCGGGGCATTTGGGATTGACCTGCTGGGATTTGCCATCATTTCGAATCATTTCTATTTGATTCTGAGATCTCGTCGCGATGTTGTAGCAACCTGGGATGATACCGGGAACAGCCAAAGGTGTCAGGAACCGCAAAGACGGAACGACTTTTCCGGAAATCAGATTTTTGCCCAAGTGCGCGCCGGGACGCATGGGGGCACAGCGGCCACAGCGGCTTAAGTTGTTAACTTATGGCAGTTCGTGTTTCTAGGAGTCTGTCTGAATACCCAGCTTTTGCATGGAAATTGCTGATGGAATGCGGTAACGATCGTGCGCGCGGACAAATCCTATTCTTTCAGGTACGGCAGAGCGGTATTGAGTGGGGGTCAGGGATGAGCCGAACATTTCGGGAGTGGTCTCCGGATCAGAGCTATTTGTTTCCGCCATCTCCGCAGGATTGGCTGCCGAAAAGCCATCTGGTGTATTTTCTGATGGAGGTGTCGGATCAACTCGATCTATCGGTGATGATTGAGTCCTACGAGAGCGAGAAGGGGGGCAAGCCGCCGTTTTACCCACAGATGATGCTGGTGCTCCTGTTATATTCGTACTGCATCGGCGTGTTTTCTTCACGAAAGATCGGGGCACGATGTGAGACGGATGTCTCCTTTCGAGTGATTGTTGGGGACCACGTCCCAGACTTTCGCACGATCAGACAATTGCGAATATGAATGCCATAGGCATTACAGAGAACATCGACTCCTTCGTCGCTGATGCGGGCTATTTCAGCGAAACCAATATGAACGCTCTCGAACAACACGATCGCGTTGAAGAGGCGTACATCGCGACCGCTCGACTGAAGCACAACGAACGAGTTCCGCCAGATCCCAAAGGTCGGAGTCCCGCCGGACTAAGCATCAAGGAAAAGATGGCACGAAAATTAAGGACAAAGAAAGGAAAAGCGGAATACGCGCGGCGGAAGGGAATCGCCGAGCCACCATTCGGCCAGATCAAACACTGTAGGGGCTTCCGGCAGTTTTTTCTCCGTAGCCTCGAAAAGATGAAAGCCGAATGGCGACTGGTTGCACTAACACACAACTTATTAAAGTTGTTGAGGAGTTCGTCGATTGTGTCAAGTTGAATCGAGATCCCAGAGAGAAATCCATATAAAAAATCACTCTGTGCGACTGCAACCCCCCGATTCTTCACAGAATATTTTCCTCAAAAACCAAAGTTTCCCCCAGAGCTAATTACATGCCAAAAAACAGTTTTTACGTTCTATGATAAATTGACTGAAATTCGCGTAGCTGGACAGACTGCTAGGTTGACTACTCGCCTCCCTCCCTGGATCCTCACGATTGAGTGATTTTACAAACAAACGACCGTGCCGTGAGACCAAACATCCAAACGTTTGGAAGGAACTTTCAAGATTTTCGCCCCCTGAGCCGGCGGAGAACTCAACGAGGTCCTAACTCGCTTCCGTCAATCGACTGAAAAAGTCACTCGACGACAGCAAATCCTCATTTATTGGACTTCTCCCCTTTGATTTTACGTGTCCTGAATGCAAATTCCATGCTTGGACGGGCCAGAGGTCCAGTCACACCCTCTGGCGGCTTCGATCCCCTACAGCGAATTCTTGGACGTCGTGTGACGACTCAAGTGCAGCCGGGTTTCTTCCAGCCCGGCGTGGGAACCAATCTCGTAGAAGCGTTCAGCGACTTCATACGCGGCCAGTTGATTATGCGTCAGCAAGTTCTGGTAGATTGTTGCCAGGTCGCACGATTGGCCCGCCGGAATCTGCTCGAACACACTCTTGCAAAAAACGCCCAGGCCGTAATCAATATGCCGCATGCGCTCGGTGCGGTTTACCTTGTCGTATGCCAAGATCTGTCCTGCCTGGAATTCCACGTTACTGGTATCCCATTGCTGCTCATTACGATAAACGGTCATGAGTGCCAGTTTGTCAGACCCCTGAAAAGCTTGCTGGATCGATTGGAAATCACAGGGAAGGTACGAGTCACCATAAAGCACAAAAAACTGCTCGGTTAATTGGGAAAGCGCGCTGCGAATGGCACCTGCAGTCCCCACGAGTGTCGGACCATCAAACGCATACTGAATCTCAAGGCCGAAAGAAGCACCGTTTCCTGCGGCCTGCACCACCTGCTCACCCAGATGGCCCAGGCAGAGTGTGACCTGAGTCACTCCCTGAGTGCTCAGCAACCGTAACTGGTGAAACAGGAACGGTTCGCCTGCCACATTCACCAGGCATTTCGGCTGATCACGCGTCAGATCGCCCAGGCGTTTCGCCAGTCCACCGGCGAGGATCACCACAGGATGCCTCGCGTGTCTGATTGACTTTAAGGATTGATGGCGATCCGTCACGTGGTTCAAAGGTATTATCCTGTAGGGAGGTGGACTGAGCGTCGCTGGAGGAATGGAATCACAACTCTTCACTCATCGGCTTGGTCAGAAAGACAGCCGTTTTCCCGCTTGGTTTCAATGCGTCTGACAACCCCTTGGCGGTCACAAATTCATCAATGGCTTTACGACATCCACTCCAGCGGTAGTAATCGTCCAGCACGATAACGCCTCCCGGAACTACGGAACCGTAGAACGTTTCCAGACAGATCCGAACCGACTCATACCAGTCGGAATCGATATGCAGTACGACGATTGGCCCCACATTCGCCGTTGGCAACGTCTGCTTGAACCAGCCTTTAACAATGTGAATGGAATCAGGCTCTAAGCCCTCGGCCATGAGTGCGGCTTTGGCCATCTGGGGGCTTCCGGTACACCAGCCTGGGTGATAAGCCTGATGAACTACGGTTGGGTCGTCGGCTGTGGGGGCGGGTAATCCTTCAAAAGAGTCAAACAGCCAAACGTTTCTGGCAATTCCGCCCCGGATGGAGGCATGTGCCATGACGGCCGCCGCGCCACCGTTCCAGGTACCGCATTCCACGATAGAGCCGCGAATCTGACGCCTCGCCAGGCCCAGAGAGATCTGATAGAGCGAATGGAGTCGATCGACGGTGACCATGGAATAGCTTGGAATCACTCGCCAGCAGACATCAATAAAATCTTTAGGGTCCTCACCGCCGGCTCCTGAAAACTGCAGTGCGAGGCACTGTCCGAACATGCGTATCCGCAGGAGAGATCGGCCAATTCTTGAGTCTGGTGCCAGAATTTTTACAAGTGATTTGATGATGGACATCATTTCCCCCTGATCCGTTCATAAAATATAGGATCAACGATCATTGGATCAAGACCTTGGTCCCTTCAAAATCGAATCGAAAGCGGACTTCCTGCAAACCTTGTTCGGCCATAGCCTGCCGCAGGCGCGATCGTTCTTCGCAAAAGAACATCAAGAAGCCACCGCCGCCAGCGCCAATCAGCTTGCCACCGACCGCGCCATTCTGGATGGCCAGGTCATACCAGTGATTGATGTGCTCGTTGCTCATTTGCGACGCCCGCTGTTTCTTGCGTTCCCAGTGAATGTTCATCAATTCGCCCAGTCGCCAGGTGTCCCCTTTTTCCAGGGCCTCTTGCGTGTCATGCCCGATCTGCTTGACAAAGTGCAGATTGGCTGTCATTTCAGAATCATTTCGCCGGCTACGCGCATCTTGCTCTTTGAGGATATCGCCGGCCGATCGCGTGTAGCCTGTGAAGAACAAGAGCAGGTGATCTTCCAGTTCATGCTGGGTCTGTTGAGTGATTTTCAAGGGCCAAGCCTCGACTTGGCCATTCGGCAGAAATCGGAAGCAGGTGATTCCGCCGAAGGCGGAAATATACTGATCTTGCTTGCCGATTGGCTCTTTGAGGATCTCCAGCTCGATCTGGCAAGCCTGCTGGGCGAGCTCGTGGGGATGAACCAGGTTCTTTTTGAGCGTGTGAAGCGCTTTGAGCAAGGCGGTGGTGAAACTGCCGGATGAGCCGAGACCCGTGCCGGCTGGGATGTCGGCCATGCTGGTGATTTCCAACGCACGGGCTTCGGGAGCCACCAGTCTCAGGGCTTCTCTAAACAACGGATGCCGGATCTCGCTCAGTTCCGCCACCTCCTCAAGCTGCGAGTACTTCAGCAGGATCCGCGGAACAAACCGACGATTCAGGGTGATATAAACATACCGGTCAATCGCCGCAGCGATGAGAAAGCCGCCATGCTCCTGAGAGTAGGAAGGGAGGTCTGTGCCACCTCCCCCGAGCGAGATTCGTAATGGACTGCGCGTGATGATCATCGGATTGCTGGGATCTCAGGTGGATGCTGTTGGGTTACGCCTCTGGCTTGCAGATGCGTTTTTAAAGGCCCAGCAACGGCAACGGCGAACCGCTGCCAGCCCAGACTTGATCGCTTGAAGTTGCAGCGAAAGAGAACTCCGAACAGTCTCATGACCGCGCGAGATGCCAGTGTCATTCTGCCAGAGGCTTGCGATGCATCGTCCACCAATCTTCGGCCACGCGCGATGACCACCATACGATAGAGGTTGAAGAATGGGAAGCCGGCCCCCCAGACCTCTTGTACCTTGAATCCGAGCCCTTCCAGCAGCGATTGCAGGGCCGCCGTGGTAAAGTGCTGGCGATGGCCAATGTACTGATCAAAGGCCGACATGGGGCCGCCCGGCACCGTAACCAGCAAGAGCGCGGATTCCGCCAGGTACGGTATTGCGTTAGTCAGAACCAACTCAGGATCATCCACGTGTTCCAGAACTTCAGAGCAAATGGCTGCGGTGGCCCACCCCTGGTACTCGGCTGGAACCGGTCGCGGCGCAAGCAGGTCCTGTTGCTCAAAACTCGCACCCGGTACCTTGTGCCGGCAGATTTCAATTCCTGCCACGCTCACATCAATTCCGAGATACTGCGCCTGAGGGAACGTTCCCAGAAAAGAGCGGGCAAAATCACCAGTCCCGCAACCAATATCCAGCAGTCGGAGATCCTGACCGGCATT
Source organism: Schlesneria sp. (assembly GCA_044354755.1). Classification (GTDB taxonomy): domain Bacteria; phylum Planctomycetota; class Planctomycetia; order Planctomycetales; family Planctomycetaceae; genus Schlesneria. The sequence goes on from JBIKZJ010000050.1 coordinate 13,289, forward strand.
CGGAAAAACGCCGCGCAGATAATTGATCAAAAGCGTTCGGCGATAATCCTGCGCGGGGTTGAGTTGGGCAGCGGTGTGCATTTCTGCCCAGTGCTTGTCCCAGTCGTCGCCGGTCAGGGCCTGCGTCATCGCGGGATCTTCTAACGCCATGGTGGACGGGTTGCCGTAAAACAGTGTAGGTTCAGCCACGAATTGTCGCGAACAAGTTAAGTCCGAACTTGTGATATTTCATCCGGATGTGACTGGGTTTGAAGCCTGCACGGACCAGCAGCGGCCAAAGATCGTTTTTGTTATAGTACATCTTGTGGTCGTCCATTTCCAGTGCCGGGCTGGTTCCCAACCGAAACGCGGAAAACTCGAGGAATGCCTTGCCCCGCCATGTGGGAACATTGATCAGCAAGAAACCGCCTGCCCGCAAAATCCGCTGACAACTCACCAGTGCCTCGGCGGGATTCCACAGATGCTCGAGGACAGAGATCATCAGGATCAGGTCGAAAGAGTTGTCAGCCAGTTGGGGAAACGCGAGTTCGATGGTCGATTCCAGATACGTGATGGCCTGGTCGGTCCGGGCTTCGGGCGAGATCTGCAGATCAACACCCAGTCCCGACTTCAGGTTTGGCCTGAGCGCTCGCAAGAGTTTAGCGTGATATCCACAACCAAGGTCCAGGGCATCCAGCGACTGGCGGTTCCCCAGCGCACGCTGGATGGCTCGGCTGGAGAGCCAGACTCCGAACCGGTCGACAGCCGAGGCCCCATGCTGGCCGTAAGACTCTTGACGTAGGTTTGCCGGGATTGGTGTGTCGTTCATGCTTCGGCTCGCTCGTGTCGCAAATGGATCATCTGGAACAGAAGTGTGAACACGAAGGTCTGAAACCCCAGGATCATCAACAGCAGGCCCAGTAATGCCTGGTGAGAGATCTGCCGAAGCCTGAGGCCGTTTTGGTACCACTGTACCAGCAAGATGCTGTCAAGAATGGTGCCGATCAGGATCAGGCCGAGCGCGATGACCATACCTCGATTGTAAGTGAATCGTTTGGCCAGACGTTTGCGTTTGCCGGGATTGAAGTTGTAGAAAACGCGTGCCAGGGTCCCCAGTTGAATGGCGCTATAACCGAGTGTGGTGAGGGTGATTCCCAGCAGCATGCTGTGCATGTCGAGCCCGATGCGGCTGTTCAGCCAGATCGGCCCGCGACATAATGCCAGCGAGAGCAGAAGCCCTGTGAGGAGCATGATCCACCCTGGCGTCATCACGAAAAAGTCTGGCGCGTAAAGGAACATCGCCTTCAGATTAATCCAGCCGGCAATCCAGGGAGAGAGCCAGCCCGAGCGTTTATGGTGGCTTAGCCTCCCTTCCCGGTCCTTGTAAAAACGGACAGGAACCTCGGCGATCTTGAGTTTGAGCCGTGCCGCTTTAAGCACCATCTCCGAGGCATACTCCCAAGACTGTGACTCCAGGTTGATCCGCTTCAGGGCGTCACGTGTCATGGCCCGCATGCCGCAATGGATGTCTGAGTATCGTGTGCCGTAGATCCTGTTTAGTATCCATGTAGTGAGTGGCGTACCAAAGTAGCGGTGCAGGCCGGGCATGGAACCCGGTTCAATATAGCCAGCGAACCGGCTCCCCATCACGTAATCATCGCCGCAATCCAGTTTCTCGACGAACGGTTTCAGTTCGCGAAAGTCATAGGTCAGGTCGCAATCCCCCATGATCACATATTTACCGCGAATGTGGGGAATCGCGTCAATGTAGGCCCGGCCCAGGCCGCGTTTGGGGACGCGCAACACCCGCGCCCCATGCGCTTCGGCGATTTCGGGAGATCGGTCGGTGGAACTATCAACAATCAGGATCTCGCCACTGATCCCGGCGTCTTTCAAACCCTGATGGCACCATTCGACGAATTCGCCAATGCAGATTTCCTCGTTGAGGCAGGGAATCACGATCGACAGCGTGACCGGTTCCTGATTCCGTGGCTCTTGCGAGTCTCTGGATCGTTCGGTGGTCAGAGTCGTTGACATCGAAGTGAACTCATTAAAAAAGGTCAGAATCTGGACCAGTGATTGAAGTGGGGGACTCAGAGTTTCACCACAAGACATTGACCGGTCGGCAGGCAGATGGGGACTTCCGGCCGATTGGCAAATGCCTGATCGACGGCAAGCCTTGCACCTGGACAGCTTGGGAAGCCGTAGTCATCAAAAACCAGAAATCCTCCACGTACGAGACGGGGGTAGATGAATTCAATGGCATCCTTAACTGCCTGGAAGATATCGAGATCAACGTGCCCCCAGGCAATTGGGCCGGGATCAAACCCCTGAAATGTCTCAGGGATGAATCCAACGTGGAGTTTCACAAACGGGTAGGGGGTCAGCAAGGCGGCAACACGTTCGGCTGAAGTCGTTGAAAAATCACCCTTTTGAAAGCGGTCAATCCCTGCGGTGGTTTCTGGCATCCCTTCAAAACTGTCAAACAGGTGAAGTTGCCGGGCACCGCCGCATTCTTGAATGATCATGGCTTCAAGGAGAGCCGTTCCACCACGATAAACCCCGCACTCCAGGGCCGCGCCGGGAAGCTGCATGGCCTGGCGTATGGTCTGCGCCAGGATGTAGCAACGATCACGTGTAACCAGGGTATGCGATTGGATGGAAACATAAAATCGCTCAAACTCCGCGATTCCTTCCCAGGGCGAGAACAGGGGTTGGTACAGTCCCCGATCGGGTACGGGTACACCGTGCGCCCCGAGCCATGTTCGGAAATGAAAGTAGCCCGATCCGGCGAGCAGACGCCTGAGTAACTGGTGCGGTGGTTGGAGGTCGGTCGGTAGCAGCGACCGAATCACTTTTCGCATCGAAAACCGCTTAGAAAACAGGGTCTTGTCTTGCGTCTGACTCGCCATCATTCAAAACTTTCCACTTCGAGCATCACAGATCATGGAGTCAATCGCATCGGTCATGGCCTGGACCGATGTCCGTTGATTGGCCCAGCCCTTGTGCCGGATCTTGTTGGAGTTGAATCGGACGACCGGTACATCACCCTTCCAACCGCGGCGACCACCCATGAATGTGAAGTCCACGCCGGTGAATCCCAGCCGATCTGTGACCAGTTCTGCAATTTGCTGAACGGTCAGGTAATCTTCGGTGGCAACATTGAAGCAGTCAAAACCTGGTAATCCCTGGTCCTTGATCATGAGCAAGGCGTTCAACACATCCTCGACATGGATGTACGACTTGCTCTGCTGGCCATCGCCAAGGATCTCAAGTCGGGTGGGGTCTTTGAGCAGGCGACGAATAAAATCGTAAGCAACCCCATGTGTCTGGCGTGGCCCCACCACGTTCGCAAACCGGAAGGCCGCCGCACGAATGCCAAACATGTGCGAGTACGAGCAGATCAACGCCTCACAGGCGAGTTTGCTGGCACCATAGGTGGAAATCGGCAACAGCGGGGTACCCGATTCGGAAACCGCGTGTTCACCTGTTTCACCATAAACCCCACTGCCGGAGGCGTAAATCAGATGCTGAACGCTGGCCAGACGCATGGCTTCCAGCAAGTTCTGGGTCAGGTAGGTCCCCTCCCAGAAATCAATGTCTGGCTGAGTGGCGGCCTTGGCGATGTCTGGATTGGACGCAAAATGAAACACGACGTCACAGCCAGAAATCGCCGTGGTCAGTGCGGGCAAGTCCTTCATGTCTTGATGAATCACGCACAACCGTGCGCTCTCTGGCAGGTGCCATGCTCGCCCTGAACTGAAGTTGTCATACACCACCACCTGTGCATCTTCCTGACGGAGGAGACGATGCACCATATGGCTTCCAATGAAACCGGCTCCGCCGGCAACACAATACGTCGTCACATGAGCACCTTAGATTCGGGGCATGATCGTACTTACGGAAGAAACTGATAAAAATTGCGTAGTATCGTTAGAACAAAAAAACAACTTCCGAACATGCGTTGGGCGATCCAAATCCGAGCATTTCTCGGGAGTGGTGCGGATTGCGAGCATGACAGGTCAATTCGAGGATTTCAAGAGTGAAATTGTTGCGATACTCGCAGAGCACGTGATTCCATTCCCGCCGCAGGCGGCAGTCGCGGGAACTCCCATACAAATTTTTGATAAGAAGGCTCTTTATGGATCGTGGCGGGGTGCAGACAGATCAATGACCGTGATTTCACCTTCCGCATATACAATCGGACACTCGGTGATCAGCTCTCTCAACTGCTCGGAGTAGAGGACTCCGAGTGTTTTCACAATTCGGTTCCACCGAGGAAACCAAGGAATCGGCCCTTCATTAATAGCTAAGTTTGGCTCTTGCCGCAAGATGAGATACTCGACCCCGGTCTGGCGAAGATATATGCGAAGCTCGTTGCATGGTAATGGAGTAGGGAGTGATTTGGAATAGTCTTTGATGAAGCTGATTAGCTCATCAAACTTTGCGGGTAGCGGCATGCTGGATCCAGGACTACACATCCCCGGGAAATCGAGGTTCCAGATCGTGTTTCGATTGAAGTCGAGCTGAGAAATAGTGGAACCGCTCACCAACACTTTCGCGCCCGGAGGGATCGCCTGTTGCGCCTGATGAATGTGCGTGAGCTCAGCTTTTGAGAAGAAGCGAAAATCGGGCTCTGTTCCCCGAATGATGCTGATGATGGGCCGGATCAGGTTCGGCATGTCGGTCCACTGGTTACCGATAAAGACGGCCAGGCAGATGGCCAGCCCGATCGAGGACGGTTGCAAACGTATCACACCCACGAGCCCTGCTGGGATCAAGGCGACATAAAGTATGGGTTGGACATAGCGATGAAAATTTGTGCTGGTCTGAATGCCTCCCTGGTAAGCCACGATCATGGAGGTGATAATGGCAGCAACCAGCATGGCCCAGGAGCTTCGTAAGAGATCCCTTGGCTCACGGAGTGCCATGTTTCCGAGCAGAAACATGGCAATGATCCCGGGGATCATTAATCCACTGCATGAAAATTCGGCCAGCGCAACCAGTTTATAACGGAATGGGCCTCCAAAATTGGTGAGTTCTGGCGTGACGATATGCGTGCCATTCCCGAGAAATGGGTACAGCAGCGTACCGCTCGAGTGATATTGCTGAAGCATCCAGGGTGATAACAACGCGGTCGTGGAGATCCCGATAATTACAAACTCAAATGCAACATGATATCGCCTGGAAGAGAGCAACCGTAGTCCATACCAGGTTCCTGTGAAGATCACCGCCACCACCAGGAATGTGGTTTTGATCGCACAGAGGCCTGCGAGTGTCATGCTCAGGAGCAAGAGCCAGGGAAGTGCCAATCGTTCGCCTTGGGTTAAACCCAGGTACGAGGTGCGCAGGGCGGTGAGCATCAAGACCGCCCCGCTCAGGTTTCCGCCCAGATTCAGTATCATTCCGAAGGGCGAATATTCGGGAATGCGGACCATCAATACCACCGCAGTCAGCGCGCAAGAGACCAGTGTGGAGGCATTCAGGTCGTTGCGAAGAATGACCCACGTGAAGCCGGCGATCATGATCCAGCAGATCCCTGGATCCATCACAAAGGCATAGGTGGATGGCGCAACCGACAGAAACAAACCGTTCAGGAAGACCTGGCCGTTCAAGCTGATAATCTGTCGTTCACTGAACGGATTGTCGCCGATCGAACCGGTCTGGAGCATTCGAGTGGCTTCCGCCAGATATGCATGCTTATCGTCCCAGAAATTGAGTGAACACCCAAGGCATGAGGCGTACTTGACGGCAACCAATGTGGCGAGCGCAAGCAACCCTCCCCTTTCCCTCCACGTCAGTGATTTCCAGTCTGCGCCGAATGCGAACGGGAACCTTGAAGGGTTGAGTTCTTGCGATTGATCTCGTCTTCGCCAAGTCGAAAGAAGATCGGCCAGGATGATTGTGGTAATCAGAAGGATCAGGATCGGAGCCCTTGCCAACCCCAATAAATTGAGCGCGCCACCGAGCGCGATCATCGCGGCCAAACCCCAACCGGCCGTCAGAAACGGATCCGGCCGATCGCTTGGTAACAGCACCCGCGCGAGTAGTCTCCCCAGACACATCATCGCGAGCAGTACAACCAGACCCCATGTCAGACTCAGAATCGCCAGCATTGATTTGCTTTCAGGAAATGAACGGAAAAATCAAGTACCTGATGCATTCGAGAAAGGCATGGACTTGATGGAAGGAAGGGACGATGAGTAGGCCTGCGTCCTCTTCCTTGGCTTGGTCTGTTGAGTCTGTGTGGCTCGACATTTCCTGACACCATCACTTGACCACTCTGCAGTACCTTGGAACGGTTCACGAGGGGAAATTGGTGAGGGGGTGAGGGATCGTTTTCGCCACGTGGATTCTGGCCGTTGAGGCGTTGACGGTGGTAAAAATTGGAACCCGGATGCCACGGCATCGTCTCGAAACATCGTGACGGTCTCAAGTGAGAATACTTCAAGATCTTTACCAAGGAGGTGGAGTTTTTTGAGCAGGTCGTAGGTCACAGTGATGACATGGCAACCGATCTGATCGGCCTGAACCAGATTGAAAAGTTCGCGCGGACTGGCCCAGATCAGTTGGAGATGGGGATGTGCGGCCAGTACTTTCACACTTGCCGCCATCATGGGAAGCGGGTCACGGCCGGTATCGGCGACTCGGCCGGCGAATACAGAGACATAAGCGGGCGGCCCGTCGACAAGCGCCTGGGTGACTTCCTGGACGCGTGCCAGTGTCATCAGGGCCGTCACATTTTGTTTCACATTGGCCTTGGCGAGCCTGCGGATCAACGGGATGGATGACTCGCCACGCGTGTTGGTGATGGGAATCTTCACGTATACATTCTCTCCCCAGGAACTGATCCGCAGCGCCTGGGCTTCCATCTCATCAAAATCGTCGGAGAAGACTTCCAGCGAGATGGGCCGATCCGTGATCGCCTTCAAGATGTCGCGTGCGAAGGCTTCATAATCCGTGATGCCCGCAGCGCGCATCAACGTAGGGTTGGTGGTGAATCCACTAATCAGCGGGTTTTGATACAGTTCCAGCATGGTAGAGCGGTTGGCACCATCGGCAAAGATCTGCGTATTCTGGAAACGAGGAGACATCACAGATTCGCCTTGGTCGGGTGTGTAAGGATCCAGTTGGCAGCTGATCGTAAATTGGCACAGGTGAAGGTGGCGGCTGGATCGGGCCTAGGTTCCTGATATTGATAATCGAGGAACACCGTCTGGCAGCCGGCGCGACGTCCCGCCTCAACATCGCGCCAGCGGTCCCCGACCATGAAGCTCGATGCCACGTCAATGTCATAAAGGGCTGCGGCTTTCAGTAGCATTCCTGGATTGGGCTTGCGATCAGGACACCGCTCGCCATCCTCATAGCAGGTCATGGTTTCGGTGATTGGAAGGGTGGCCTGCAGAAAGGCGTGCATGGCCTCAACAACCTCGCGCGTTTGCGTACCGCGTGCGACATCGGGTTGGTTCGTCACCACGATGAGCAAGAAGCTTGCGCGTTGGAGTTGTTCCAGCGCCTCGACAACACCTGGCAGGATTTCCAGTTCTTCCAGCGAACCGGGTGGGTACGGCTTCCCGAGGCGAACCGGAGCCCGATTGATCACCCCATCTCTGTCCAAAAAGACCGCGCGGTTCATCGAACCGATTCCCAACGAGTTGGTTGACGTTTGAGTGTAGGGTGTGAGACCAGCAAGTGCCAGATCACGGCTTGAAAAGCCTCGGCATGCGGTGTGACATGGTCAGGATTCACGGTCGGGATCACGACGCAAGCCTGCGCAACTCGCGCGGTGTAGCCGCCGTCTCTGCCCACAATCCCGATGATCGGCGTGCCGATATGGGTGGCATACTCCAACGCCATCACCAAATTGGGACTGACATTCGTCTCGAGATTCCCACCACCAACGGAGAGAACCATGATCAGATCAGTAGGTCGCAAATGACTGACTTTGAGCCACTCCACGAATACGCTGGACCAACCCTCGTCATTG
>JBIKZJ010000371.1:0-6453 GCA_044354755.1 Schlesneria sp.
TGTTGATGGCGGTGAGTGCAGCGGTCGTCGTAACGACGTTTCCATCCAGGGCAATAACAACACCCCCAACACCAGATGCAGCCAATTTACCAGCAATAGCGATAGTAGTAGCGCTAGCGACTGAGAACGTCGTTTTGTATATAAATGTCGACGGATTGGCAGGTGAAGTCCCTGTAACAGCAGAAAGTCCGACACCATTCGATCTCCACGTGATGTACTGAGATTTCGCAGAATCAGTGATCCAGTTTAAACTACCACCACTCGTCGCCGGTGCATTGTGCCCAACGTTATTATTAGCAGCGTAGGTCGAACCGACTTTCGTCCCACCAATCGCCAGCGTGTAGTGACTGTCCACAGGTGGATTAGCATTATTCGTTCCCACCGTCAGCAAAGTCTGGGTAGGAGCATCAAAAGTGGTGTTCCCCACACCGGTGTTGTAAAGAGTGAGATTCACGAGCCCTGCATTGGCACTCACAGTGCTGCCAACAATCGCAAACAGGATTGCTGCAGAACGGACGAACGATCGAATCGAAGACTTCATTTTTTCTCTCTCTTTCTGAAACTACTGAACAAAAACCAGGCAGATTAAATTCGAAATTCAACTACCTCAGGACTTCAAATAAAACCTGTAAACTTAAGGCCCGGCCGACTACCGTGAGACCAAGCTCTCCAGCCCCAGCGAAACTTTTTTTCAATGCCGAGTAGCGACTGTTCGATGTGCCAGCCACCAACGGAATCGCTGGCACCCAGACGCCGACGTCCTTCGCAGTACGGTGATGTCATCCACCTCATTCCCCTCCCAGAACCTGAATCGACATTGCCCGATCGCGGCCATTGACAAACGGGACCGAACAATTCTGCCATGCCTGTTTCGCAGCCGCAGCAAACTCCTTCGTCTGCATCACCACCGACATTCAGCCCGTGATCACCCACCCGGCCCCGCGTAAAAATTCCTGCTGAATTTCCCCCTCGAGCGTGTCGAAAATTTGAGGATTCGTTCTCACACATCGTTCCCATTCCGCGAGTTTTGGGAAGACCACACCAGTAAAACTGGACAATCATCTCTACCACAGATTGAATCAATTCGCCGTTTCGACCATCCACAGCAATGCCCCCCATCGAATCGCGTCCCTGCGGAACTCAGTGTTGAATTCATTCGGCCCTCGAATGGCCTCCGTCTACATTGCTGTGATTGGCCACATCGCTGCGTCTAGCCATTCTCCGAAAAACGAACTCCTTCAGCCCCGATTCAGACAAGAAATCGAGGCATCGCTTTGAACGACACGTCGCCGCACCTCACAGAAATTGTGAGCAAAACGAATCCCTCTTATCACACGGCTAACCGACAGCGAACGACTCTATTGGGGTACTCGCACGTTTGTGTTTCAGCACATCAAGAATTTTTTGTTTTCAAAAAGAAAATTGATTTTTCGTCGAAACATCGAAAATCGCTATTCCCCAGATTGATCACGTCCGCCAAGAGAATTTCTTTGCGGAGCTGTGGTTTCGAACAAATTCGCCCCGTTTTTGCGGTGTTCCGGGATTTGTCGGTCTGTTTGGGCGGATTTCTGTCCCGGTGGATTCCAACCTAAATGGTTGGACCTTTGGGAAGGATTCCTCGGGTTTGTGACCGCCAACACAATGACCGCCAACACAATGACCGCCAACACAAGAACGGCCAGTGGATTCCTGCGATGGCGGAAGTCGATCGTTCGTTGTATCGGCGGTTGAGGTCTTGTCGAAAAGGGCGGAATGCGTGCGGCGTCGGAAAGCGGATCCACCCACCTGAAAAACGCGCTTGGTAGAAGGTCGTGAGAGGGTGACGATTGCGATGGTGACAATTGGGATGGAGGAACTCGTGAACGATCGGGTGTTGCCGCAGGGATTTGATCGTTTAACCCGAAGCCACCGGCGCCGGCCGATCGGTGTTCAGCCGATCTCTTCGAACGTTGCCGAGCATCGATTGCGGTTGCTGCAAGCAGTGGGTTGCTGACAGCAGTGGGTTGTTGACAGCAGCGGATCGCAATGGTCAAATTCGCAATGACACATCGGGTTGTTGCAGAGGCGCCGGTTGACGCGCTTCTCTTCGAGACGCGGTTAAACGTTGCGGCGGTGCAACGGGGAACCGCTGCAGCGGATGCGAACGTACGCCGGAAAAAACCCGATCGCTGACGGGATTTTGGACGCTGCGGCCCAGGTCGCGTAAAACGGGATTGCACCCCACACGCGGCCCGATACACGACGCAGCAGAATCGGCGTGTCGTTGAACCCTTGCATGTCACTGGTTAGGATCTCAACGACGTCCGGATGGGACTCGTGGGATTTCAGACGGTATTGCTTTCTCCAAGAGCTCGGAAAACCGTGGAACGATCGGTCGTTTTTTCGGACTTAAGTTTGTAGATTGCGCGGGACCCCACTGCGATGATGCCCCTGTCGTTGTTTTCAGCAGGGCACAACCTGGTTGCCAGTGCAGGAAGATCGAATGAGGCACCCCCCGAATACTCAGCCAACTTCCCGGCGACTTCACTCTCCCCCCTTTTTCCCCTTATTGGCACTCGGACTGTGTTTATTGAATAGCAGACTCGTTGCCCAGAGTCGTTTTGACTACAGTACGGTCCGAGGACGTTTGCCTGTCGCTGCCTTGACGGGGCGGCACGAGGGTGAGTCGGATTTGGAATTGCTGGGCAAGTCTCGCATCCAGATCATGCGGCCCTATGGGGGGCAGTGGAGTGGGGATGCCCACTTGTTATGGGATGGCATCGTGGGTGAAGCGATGCACAGTTCTTTCGATGTCGAATCTGCGGGCCTGTACGACATTTTGCTTCGGTGTACCGTCGCACCGGACTATGGAATTTTTGAAATCACGCTCGACAGAACCGATGTCCGGCAGTCGATCGATTTGTACGGCTCACAAGTGGATCTGGCACCACTTCTAAAACTTAGCGACGTACAATTGCCTGCCGGTCCCTGTACCATCCGTTTCAAGTTGATGGGGGCTCACCCCCAGGCCCAAAAGTTTCAAGGGAACAAATACCTCATGGGACTCGATTTTCTCGAGCTGGCCCGCAAAGACTTGCCACGGGTCGATGCGCCGCTAAAAATTTCAGTCATCCCAGCGCAGGGGATCGCAGCGCCGGGGACAGTCCGCAAATCAAACCCACCAGATCCCGTGCCATCGTTTTCCGCAGCAGAATTCACAGCCACCCTGAAACAATTCTGTCTGAAATGTCATGGTGAGGAATCGGTCGAAGCCGAGCTTGACCTGAATCTGTTCACCACGCGGGATTCATTGATGTCCCGCATCGACACGACCCGGCAACTCCGCGAGGTGATTGCTCGACGTGAAATGCCACCCGAGGATCAGCCGCAATTAATGGACCGGGTTCGTCAGCGGATGCTGGCGACGTTGGACGGAGTCATTCAGGACTATCTCAAAGAGCATCGGAGTCGTTCGCCCGTTGTGATGCGAAGGCTTAATCGATACGAGTACAACAATGCCGTGCGCGACCTGCTCAAGTTACGCGGTGATATTTATCCCTTGCCCGAGAAGACCATTCGCAGCGACCACCGTTATTTCAATCCCGCCACAGGACGATTTCCGAAAAGTCTGGCGGTGAGTAACCGGACGCTTGGTAAAGAACAAATCGAAAATCCGATCCTGACGGGTGTTTCTCCCTTTGCAATCGATTTGCAGGCGGATGGTGGCTTTAATAATCGGGGCAGTCAGTTAAGTCTCTCGCCGATCTTGCTGGAAAGTTTTCTGACGCTGGGCCGGTCGATTCTTGAGAGTCCTGAATTTGACGATTATTGCCAAATCCAGGAAACGTTCTTTTCTGTTGCTGATGAGTCGACGTCAGAACAGCAGCAGGCCATCGCACGCCAGCGACTCGGTTCGTTTCTGGAAGTCGCTTTTCGTAGTCCGGTCGAAGAGGGGGTTTTGAATCGATATCATGACTTCTTCATCGCACGGCGGCAGCAAACAGGCTCGTTCTCACAAAGCCTGAAAGAGGTAATTGCCGCCGTTTTGGCCTCACCGCGATTTCTCTACCTTTGCGAATTGGCGGCGGAGGGACCGGAATCTCAACTGAGCAGCTATGAGCTGGCAACCAGGCTCTCGTTCTTTTTGTGGAGCAGTCTGCCTGACGAAACACTGCTTGCTACGGCGCGTGATGGTTCCCTGTTACAACGGAATGTGCTGGATGCACAGACTCGTCGGATGCTGGCCGACCCGCGCAGCCAGGCCTTATCGCAAAACTTCGCGCGTCAATGGCTGCGTCTCGATCAACTGGTGACCGCCGTTCCGGACTTTGATCGCTTTCCGCAGTACTATTCGCGCATTGGCTGCGAACAATGGAAGTTCGGCCTGCAGATGATGATCGAACCGCTGCTACTCTTTGAAAGCATTCTGGTCGAAGATCGTTCGATCATGCTGCTGATCGACTGCAATTACTCTTATCGGTCTGATGAACTGCAGGCTTGGTACGGTGACGTGTTGCCCTTTGCAGATCGCCCAAATCGCGATCGCTTCAATACCTTTCAGCAACAATATCGCAAACGTTCGCTCCAGGATCGTCGCCAGGGGGGTGTTTTGACTTCTGCTGCCACGCTGACGATGACCTCTTCTCCGCTTCGCACCAACCCGATTGCTCGAGGTGCCTGGGTCGCCACGGTAATCTTCAACCGACCACCCCCACCGCCACCAGACGTGGTCCCTCCGATTGAAGCCGACGACAAAGCGATCGAAGCGCAGGGACTGACTTTGCGTGAACGGTTGAAGCAGCACCAGTCGAATCCTGCGTGTGCGTCGTGTCATGCCAAGATCGATCCGCTCGGATTTGCTCTGGAAAATTTCGATGCCATCGGACGCTGGCGCGATCGCTACGGCTCGGGACTCGAAATCGATGCGAGTGGCGAGTTGTTTGGAACCATGCCGTTTCGGAATGTGATTGAACTGAAAGATCAACTGCTGGATCATCCCGAATTCTTTCAGCGGGCCTTCTCGGAACATTTGCTCTCGTACGCCCTGGGACGGGGGTTGGAACTGGAGGATGCACCTGCGGTGGACGAGATCCTGCAGAATGTGGCGACGGACCATGGCCAGTTTTCCACGGTGGTCCGCTCGATCGTGGCAAGTACTCCCTTCCGGTATCAGTCCCGCTCCCCCAGTCCGCCCCCGATACCTGACGAGGTCAAAACCAAACCATGAAACCGCTGCGAATTTCTCGAAGAACTGTGTTGCGTGGAGCGGGTGCCGCACTCGCCCTGCCGCTGCTGGAAATCATGCAGGATTTGCGTGGTCACGAGGACTCGTCAACCGGTGACGCGGCCTCGGGACCGCAGCGGATCGCGTTTTTCTATATCCCGAATGGTGTCGTTCAGTCTGCGTGGAACCCCGTCGATACGGGGCCCGATTTCACGTTAAGCCCGACATTACAACCTCTGGCAGAGATTCGTGAACAGGTCCTTCTTCTGAGCAACCTGGGGCGGGTGAAGGTGGCCGGCACCGACGGACACGCACAGGCGAGTACGTGTTGGCTGAGCAGCGCGGCCCCCGATGAACTTTCGCCGGATGGATATCCGCTGAAGCGGACCATCGATCAGATCATTGCAGATCAAACCGGTCGAACAACCGCTTTTCGCTCGTTAGAGTTGAGCTGCAATCCGTATGAAGACAATAAAGAGTCGATGTATTTCGACAATATCTCGTGGTATGGCGGCAGCCAGGTGGCCCGTTCGTTGCGCGATCCCCAACAGGTCTTTAATCGTCTCTTTCGAGTAGAGCAGCATGCTTCCAGCAAATCGATACTCGATTTGGTCTCGGAAGATGCACGCACGCTGCGTCCGCGGTTGGGCCTGCGTGATCGGGATAAACTCGATGAGTACACCGATTCGGTACGAACGGTCGAACAGCAGATCGAACGAGTTCAACAAAGGCAAGAGGAACTCCGCAAGTTCAATCCTCAGCGGCCGGTGAAATCCTGGCAGACCATGCACCGGGATGAATTTATTCAGGTGATGGGTGACCTGATGATTCTGGCATTACAGACCGATTTGACGCGGGTTGCCACCTTGATGACCGCTCCAGAACGCTGGTCCACACCACTGAAAATCGAGGGCTGGTTCGAACGTCCGATTGAACATCATTCTTGGACCCACGATCAGGGAAATGAACATATCCGTAACGATCTGGCAAAACTCGACCGTTTCCATGTGGAACAGTTCGTACAGCTGGTCAAAAAGATGTCACGCGTCGCGGATGGCGAAACCACGTTACTCGAGAATACCATGTTTTTGCTCGGTTCTGGCTTGGGAAGTGGTGAACGTCATGAGAGCACCAACCTGCCAACAATCCTTGCTGGACGAGCCGGTGGCCGATTGAAAAGCGGACAACACTTGCGCTATCCCCGCGAGACCCCGATCGCCAATCTGTGGCTCTCGCTGGCCCGGATGATG
>JBIKZJ010000372.1:0-6442 GCA_044354755.1 Schlesneria sp.
TTTGAAATAAAGCCAGGTGAAGAAACCGACGATGTACAGCATCGCGACAATCGGAACATTGTCTGGTTTACCGACAATCTGGCGGAAGTCATAATCCGTAACACTCAATGCCAGAAACAGCAACGACAGATTCAGCAGGATCCAGCCCGCTGTGGGGGTGGTCCACCAACGTCGCAGCACGATCATCAGTACATAAATCGCCGTCGACCCGACGAAAAACGCAACCGGATTCGACGCTCGATTAATCGGCTCTTTTAAAATCTCAGGCATGAGCAGCGAGAACTGCTGGGGATTCTTCCAGCCGGTCAGGTGCGTGATCGCGACCATTAACAAAATTCCAGCATAAACAGCCCAAAACGTCGCGTATGGTATCTGCTGTCCCTTCCCCAGGACTCCTCCCAGGCTGAGTTGGCAGTTGCCATCAATGGCGTAACTCCGCTTCACCCAGACGGCGTTCATCAAGAACATCAACAAATAGACCCACCCTAAGCCATAGATGACTGAGGATGTCAGATCGGGATTATGTGTTAAATGAATCATAGTACTTAATTATCTGCGACCCAGCGAGGTGAATGAACCCTGTTTGCCAGAACACGATTTTGTCAATTTTGCCAGAACACCAATTTTGCCAGAACACCAATTCCCAGAAATCCTGCCAGCGATCGATTTGACGACTCACAAGGGCTGGCTAATTCCGCCATCCTTCCGCACTCGCCAGAAGTGAACTGCAATCAGTAGTGACACAACCAGAGGTATCGCCACGCAATGCAAAATGTAGAAGCGATTCAGTGTTGCTTCGCCTACAAATCGGCTACCCAACAAAAGAAATCGTGCATCACTCCCGTTGGTGATGAGATCATAACCCCCAATGTTCAGCAACTGTGCTCCAGGGCCTTCGTATCCCAGAAACGGGGTGGCTCGAGCCATGTTTGACCCAACTGTGATCGCCCAAATCGCCAATTGATCCCAAGGGAGCAAATATCCAGTGAAGGACAAGAGTAGTGTCAAAACCAGCAACAGGACGCCAATTACCCAGTTGAATTCGCGAGGCGGCTTATAACTACCAGTCAAAAACACGCGATACATATGTAGCCAGACTGTAATCACCATCGAGTGAGCAGACCAACGATGAACTTCTCGCATGATTCCGAGTGTCGTGATGTCTCGCAGCGCCAAGATGTCGTTGAAGGCGAACTCGAGTGTCGGCCGGTAGTAGAACATCAACAGCACGCCGGTAATGGTTTCTACCAAAAACAGGAAGAAGGTAATCCCACCCATACACCAAGTGTATGATAGAGCGATCCCTTGCTGCTTAATCGATACAGGGTGTAGATGCAAGAAAAAGTTGGTGAGCATCACCACTACGCGATTTCGGCGGTCCACTGGAGCCGGATGGCGAAATACGCTCTTCCAGATCTGCGATCCACGAATATAGTCACCAACTGACATCGATCGATCCCCGACTGAGTCCTGCCAACGCCGAACAATCACCTAACCTAAACCAACGCACGCTAAACAACTTCAACGTAGGATGTGGCATCCGCCCACTGTCCCATTTCCTCTTGATATTTCACGCTTTTATTCACTTCCAACATTCCGTCCCCGGAAATTCTCAGCCCCATCCGCTCAAGCGGACGAGGTGCAGGACCTTCGAAGTTAATTCCCGTCATGTAAAAACCCGAGCCATGACAGGGGCATTTAAACTTCTGTTCGCCATCCAGCCAATTCGGAGTACAGCCGAGATGCGTACAAACTGAAGCCAAGGCGAAAATCATATTTCGACCCTCGTACTGATCCGTATGCACAATCCAAATTCCAAATTGATCTTTCCATTTATTGGAAACCGTGTTGAGCGGATAATCCGAAAGAGGCCCAACCTTAAATTTTGATGGCGGCTCGACAAGCACATTGGGAAACATGAAACGAGCTGTACCGAGCGTCCAGATGCCACCGATACTGGCGATTGCAGTCCATGCAGCTGCAAACGGAGTGAGCAAAGCGGCCCAAGCGAGCAAACCCAGCCCATACAGTAAACTGCTGTCAGTCAAATACCCCAAGAGCAGAAAGAGACCGCTGAAAGTTGCGACGGTCGTCAAACCAGCCAATCCTCGTTGCGTCGTGCTCGGTTTGGCACCTTTCCCCGCAGCGACAGGCTTTGCTGGCATGGGTGGTGCCGCGACAGGAACCGCGACCTTGGCGACCGTTGCAACGGGTGCGGCAGCAGAACCTGCAGCCGCTTTCGCCTCACGCATCTTCTGCAGCATCTCTTGAGGAGACAACTTCGGACCCGCAGCGACTACCGCCGCAGGGGGTTTCGGTACTGTCGCTGTTGGGACGTTTGCTGTGGGGACGTTTGCTGTGGGGACGATTGCTGTGGGGACGATTGCTGTGGGGACGATTGCTGGAGACGCGGCCGGTGCGGGCGTCGCCACCGGAACACTGCCAGCAGCGCCAGAAGGCTTAGCACCGCCAGCTCGAATCGCAGCCATGATGTCCTTCGTGGACGATGGCTTGGAGCCAGCGTTGACTGGTTTGGTCGCAACGACTGGATCCGTAACGGCCGGCGAAGTGGCTGCGGTTGCAGCGACCTGCTCGGCCGGGGGGGTCTCAGCCAGTGGAACAGGCGTTTCCACGTGTGCTGCTGCCGCAGCTGCTTTTTGGGCTCGGATTTTTGCGAGAATATCGGCAGTGGAAGGTTTTTTCTCTTCCATGTTGCTTTTGACCCGGAACGAGTGATTCATGTGCAGAAAGGACGATCCCGCCTGTTGCAAAGGCGTGTCTTTATTGATTCTGGCAACATACTCACGGGCTGACAACCAATTGTTTACAGCCCCGCCAGAATTTCCCAGAAGCAAGAAACATTTATGGTTCACCAACTTGGGTATTCCCGCTTCAAGGAACACTTTTGGTTACGATGAGTTGGGTTCATGAATGGGCGTCGGCGAGTGACCCCTCGGGTTTCTGACAACGGAGTTATTGAACGGCTTGTCGAGCAAACGAGATCGCCTCGGCACAAAGGCTGCGAGCCGCCTGGTCGCTGGGAGCTTCTGCGATCACGCGGATAATCGGCTCGGTGTTACTCGCTCGAACCTGGACCCAGCGATCGGGCCAATCAAGTCGCAATCCGTCCCCCTCGGTCGCGCGGGCATCCCCATACGCAGTTCGCAAGGCACCACAAGCTCGATCGACTCGTTCACGCGGACAATGCAATTTGTCTTTGATAATCGAGTATTTGGGAAGCGAATCGACCCAGGCGGACAGCTGACTATCAGGCGAACCAGTCCGTTCATGTGTTTGGGAACGGCGTAAGGCCAATCCATCCAGCACATAGGCCATGCTGACAAAACTGTCGCGAACGAACCCCACCTGTGGTTCAATCACGCCGCCATTCCCTTCTCCCCCCAGAATCGCTCCCACTTCCAGCATTTTCGCGACGACATTCGCCTCACCGACATGCGATCGATGGAACGGGCAACCATACTTTTGGGCCAGATCGGCAGTGACACGGCTGGTGGAACCGTTGACCACCACCGGACCTTTTTTTCTCGACAAAACGTGGTCAGCAGCCAGTCCCAGGGTGAGTTCTTCACCAATGTACCGACCGGTATTATCGATGATCGCCAGTCGGTCGGCATCCGGATCTTGAGCAAAACCGACATGGGCACCATGGAGCCTGACAGCAGTCGCTAAAGTAATGAGGTTTTCTTGCAATGGCTCAGCGGGGTGTTCGAATTGGCCGTCGGGATGCCCCCCCATCACGATCACTTCGCAACCGAGATCCCTCAGCAACGAGGGTCCCAGCACACTACCGGAACCGTGGTTACAGTCGAGCACGACCTTAAATCGACAAGCCCGAATGGCCTCGACATCGACCAGATTGAACACACGTCGCTGGTGCTCGAAGCCCGCATCGGCAATGAGCTCGACGGACCCCAGTCCTGACCATTTGCGATAGGCCGGTGTTCCCGTCAGGACGCTTAACAGCCGCTCACCCGCCGCCTGATTGAAGACAGATCCCTGAGGCGAAAAAGGCTTTAACCCATTCCACTCGATGGGATTATGACTCGCCGTCAACTGCAACCCGCCCGCCGCTCCCAGTGCGGTGACCATTACGCCACAGGTCGGGGTGGTCGCGATTCCCAAGTCGAGCACCTTGCAACCGGTTGCCATTAAACCTGATAGCACCGCGTGTCGCAGCATCTCCCCCGTTGAGCGTCCATCACGCGACAGAACAACGGTTCCACCATCCACTACGGTCCCGAGTGAAGCAGCAAACCGCGTAACGTACTCGGGGTCCAACCCGTCCCCGATGATGCCGCGTAAGCCGGAAATACTCAAAATTCGCTCTGACATGTCTCATCCTTGAAACAAGAGTTCGCCAATCGTCCTGAGTCTACCAAAAATTCAAGAAGACTTAAACCTGAAAACAGGCCGGAGACGCGTGTCGTCCGACCTGTGATTCCGTGACGGTTCATGATTCCAGCGAAATGTCTGGCAACACGAGATGTCTGGCTACACTACCGATACATGCTGCCACCAAAAATTCGTGCGGCAGTATAGTATAAACGAGCTTTACGATAACAGGCTTTGGGGCGAGAGGAACACTCGCAAGCAGCACGCATGTTGCACAGGAATTGGCGGTCACATTCCTGGCGGGAAACTCCGCTGCCAGAATAGCAGGCATCATGAGCGCCACAGGCAGGACGGAAATCAGCTCCATGAAACCCTTGCGGAATCAAGCGATTCCCACCCCAGGGATTACCTGGGCCACACGGACGCCACGGGGGACATTCCGCCTGAACAGAAGATCCGTTTGCCAGAAACATCAACGCAAGCAAAGCCATCGTGACATACAGACGCATCATTTCACCTCACATTTTCCAAAGTTGCAGCAAAACCAATTCGTGATGGACGGGGATGTTGAACCCTATCCAGCAGGAATGCTGGCAGCTTGGCATCGAATTTTCAAGCTGGGAAGAAAGGTTGTTGTAAGTAAATTGAGTTACTTGGCGTGAATAGGTTGATTTTACCGTTATTCCGGGGTCGATTCAATCCGCACATTGGGCGGTCGGTAGAACAGGGCCACGGGCAACATCAGTGCCGCAGCCAAGCCAAACAAGCTGGCGTACGGGAGCAACAGCCAGTCGACAAGGACGATTCGTCCCAGAAAACAGACTCCCCCCGCAGACGCGATTCCGATCCAGTTCACCAGATTATTCGCACCGATGATCCGCCCCTTTTGCTCACCCGGCGCCTTCGATTGAAGGTAGACTTGGAGCGGGACGCTATAGAATCCCGCGAACAGGCCGACCGAGATCAAGGCTAGCGCACTGCCCCAGGGGCCAAGCATTGTCCCGCGAAAATAGTGGCGTTGGATTTCGGCGGCATCTCTCGGGGTTTGTGGGATCGCTTCGCGACTTCCAACCTGTTCCACGGTGGTCAGCTTACCGAGCGTACGATCCTCGCGCGGACGATCCTCGGTTTTTCCCTGAGATTGTTCGTGAATTGTTGCGGGGGATCCCAAACGCAATGCCCGGATTTCTTCACGGACTTCATTCCAACCTGGTCCGGGGAGTGCTAAAGCGAGCAGGCTCAGTGTCAGTCCCCAGGCGCCTAGGCGGACGATTCCGCCTCGAACACGATTCTTTGACAAGACCCCGGCAATCACGCACCCGACCGCAATCCCCACACCGGTACTGGCGGCGAGGATTCCAGCGATCATATCGTTGAAATGGAATTGTTCTTTTGCCAGCGCGTTGATCGCGGGAGGATAAATCGTGCCTCCGACAAACCAAAAAACGCTCGACATCAACAGCACCCAGAACAACTGGTGGTTCGCTCGCAACAATGTTCGCGTCTCTGGGGCGATCAACAGCGACCGCACATCGAATTTCAGGTTGGGTTGAGCGATCGGAGTCTGGCGAATGGTGAGCGAAGCAGCCAGTCCCGCCATGGCGATGAACAGGCAGGGAATACTCGCCAGCCAGAGTGTCGCCGCAAAGAAATGCTTCGCGGCCCCTGCAGCGGTCAAGCCGAAGATAATCGCCAGGAACGTCGCCATCAGGATCAGGCCATTGGCGCGGGGGAGATCCTCGTTTCGCAACATTTCCGGCAAAATGCCATATTTCGAAGGACCAAAAAAGGCACTGTGTACCCCCATCAGGCACAGAACCATTAGGAGAAACGGGAGACTGTGCAGCCAGAACCCGATCATTCCCAGTAAGATGATCAGCACCTCTGCCACTTTGCAGGAGACAATAATGGTCCGTTTGCGGAAGCGATCGGAAAGAAAACCGGCATAGCCCGAGATGAGAATAAAGGGGACGGCAAACAGAATTAACCCCAGTCCCTGCAGGTCCTTGCCCCCTTGACGGGCTTGATCGAGGCAGTCCAGCATCACCAGCTGTTTAAAGAGGTTATCATTGAAGGCACCAAAGAACTG
>JBIKZJ010000373.1:0-6435 GCA_044354755.1 Schlesneria sp.
GGCGGCGTGGTATGGGTGGTGGCATGGGTGGTGGTGGATTTGGTGGTGGTTTCTTTAACATTCCCGCCGAGAAGATCCAACCCAAGGTCAGCCCTGTGAAAAATCCAGAGCCTCAACAACTCGATAATAACGTCATTCAGAGTCTGAAAAAAAAACGGAACAAGTAATTCAGCTGGCTCAAAATGAAGAGCCTGGGAAAGCTGGAGAAAATCCAACCGATTTAAAGCGGCGGAATTCGTCAAATTTGACGGATTCCGCCGTTCCGGCTTCCGGTGGTAAGGTTCGACAAAAATTGAAGATTCCTGCGGTGGCAACTCCGCAAGAGCGTCGGGATTATTGGCAACAGTTCTTCGGGAACGAGATCCGGCCCGAGGTTGTGCATGAAGTCGTCTCGGACCTCATCGACAACAAAAAGTACGAGGACACAATCTCTTGTATTGAACAGGCGATTCTCCATAGCCAGATCCAACCATGGATGTATCAAGTCCTGGCTCTCGCGATGCAGGCGACGGGTCGTCCCAAAGCCCAAATTGAACGTGTGCTGCTGTCGAGTCAGGATGTGATTCTGAACGACCCTCGCTCGATGATGCATCTCGCTGCATACCTGGTTCGGTTTGATCGATTCGATCGCGCTCTGGAACTCTACCGTCAAGCGGCGGCTCTGGACCCTTCTCGCCCGGAGGCGTATGTCCTGGCATTAGAATTGGCGGATCGAACCCGAAATTATCCCGCCATTGCCTGGTCTGCTCCCGAAGTCCTGTCCTTTTCCTGGAGCAAGGGACGAGAACAGTTAAATCGTCAAGCCGAACAAGCTGCGTCAGAAGCGGAAGCCGCATTTCAAAAAAACGGTGACTTCGCCCGCGCGATTCAGTTACAGAACGAAATGCGGAATGCCCGGCGCCTTGATCTGGCGATTCGACTCGAGTGGAACGGCCGGGGGGATTTGGATCTGCAGATCCGTGAGCCAGCCGGAACCGTCTGCTCGTCAATTCAGCCAATGACGACTTCAGGTGGAATTTTTATCCACGATGGATTTGGTCCTATTCAAGAACATTGTTACGAAGAGTATCTTTGCCCGCAGGGTTTGTCTGGTGACTATCAAATCATCGTCAAACATGCGTCCGGCGAGATTGTCGGCAAACGTGCCCGACTCACCATTGTTCGTGATCGGGGGACAGCCAAAGAAGAATCGCTGACGGAAACCATCCTCTTGGGGCCAGTAGACCAAACCATCCGATTTTCGTTAAGCGGTGGCCGACGGAAACCCGGAAGTCTGGAACAGCGCATAGGCGAACTGAATGTCGGGAAAAACACGGGCCGGACTCCCTCGATCCTGGCTCAACTGGGGCCAGGAGGAGGGGCAGGGCAGGGGGGGCAACGGGGAGGGGCGATTGGCTACACCCCCGTGATCTCGCCGGTCAGTGAGGGGGTGTGGATGAGTGCACTGGCGACCGTTTCAGGTGACCGGCGCTACGTCCGCATCAACGCTTCGCCCTTTTTTTCCGCCATTACCGATGTCTTCACGTTCACTTTCCAACGTTAGACTTTTCTGCGATGACCAGATCGAGTTCGTGTTTGAGTCGTGGCAAGATCGCATCATAGGGGAATGCCCCCAGTTCACGTGGCCCCTTTTTCAAATTCACAAAATTCGGACCGCACCACAACCCGAGGTCTGCGTCATCGGTTTCACCGGGACCATTCACGCGACAACCCATCACCGCGATGGTGACCGCATGATTTTCAGCATAGGCCGTCATCTCTTTGACCTGTTGGGCCAGTTCGATAAAGGCTTCGTTTTCGACACGGGAACAACTGGGACAACTGATAATATTCAGCGTTTTGAGCCCATAATCGACGAAGGACCTGACACGACCGGATGCGATGTCTGTCAGAATCTTTTTCCCGGCGACGATCTCTTCTGATTTCCGAGAATTCGGTACGGTTAACGAAACGCGAATCGTATCCCCAATCCCTTGGCTGATGAGTTGCTCAAAGGCAATGCGGGTTTTCACAATCCCGTCGGGAGGCATACCAGCCTCGGTGACTCCCAGATGCAACGGGATCTCGGGGCGTTTTTCAGCAAACCGCTTGTTTCCCTCAATCACCTTTTGGGGATCAGAATCTTTCAGCGAAACGCAGTAACGGAAAAATCCCAATGAATCCAGCAGATCACAATGTTCCCAAGCGCTTTCCAGCATGGGGGTGATGGAATCAGCGGGGTCAAACTGTTCTTTCTTCGCGGGATCGACCGAACCACAATTGACGCCAACTCGAATTGCACAGTCGTGTTCGAGAGCAATCCGTGCCAGATACTTGACCTTTTCCTGCCAGGGCTTTTCTCGCTCGTGGTGGTACAAATGGCCTGGATTGTAGCGGATTTTATCGACAAACGGGGCAACAACCTCAGCCAGCCGATAATTTTCCTGTAAATCGACAACCAGATTGGCCTTGGTTTGCTGTCGAATTTCCCGCAGGGCCTCTGCATCTTTTGTGCTGTCAACCGCAACGCGAATCACGTCCGCCCCGGATGCGAAAAGATCCTCGATCTGAGCCACCGTGGCATCAATGTTCTGCGTATGCGTCGCAGTCATGCTTTGGACTGCGATCGGGTTGCCCGATCCGATCGTAATCGAGCCAATCTGGACTGCCCGAGTTGGGTTTCGCCGAAGTTCCACAATTTCCTCCACTGAAGCGGTTCATACCTTGCGAGCGAAATTCTAGTAAGCCGCAGCACAACGGTCCACACCCTCACCACAATCCTGCCAGGAATACGCCACCAACTTCTCAATCAGGACATGACGCCAGCGATCGGATCATCGGCGTGAGCAAAATAGACGGGCCGATTGGCTGAGGTGTAAAGTGGTTTTGAGCGGTCAATCCCCAGTTTTTCGTAAATGGTGGATGCGTACTCTTCAGGAGTATGCGGGTCATCGAGCACATATCCCCCCTCCGAGTCGGTCCGGCCAATCACCCGTCCCCCAGGGACACCGGCACCAGCAAAGACAATCGAGTACGCATCGGTCCAGTGATCACGTCCCCCAAACTGGTTCAGCCTGGGGGTGCGGCCAAACTCGGTGACGAAGCACACAAGCGTTTCGGCGAGCAATCCCCGTTGGTCGAGGTCTTCAATTAATGCCGCAAATGCCCGATCGGTACTTCCCATCATCACCCAATGGCCAATCCCGTATCGTCCCTCGCCACCCGCCTTATTCCGAATGATTCCGCAAGACCCCGGGGTATAAATCAGGTCGTGGTGGTCCCAGTTCAAATTAAAGCCACCCGGTGTCTCATCCGTTAATGGCCATCGAGCATCGACAGTGACGAACCGAACTCCCGCTTCAATCAGTTTACGACCAACCAGATAACAGGCCCCCCGGTGTCCCGGCCCATACAACTCGCGGGTGGCGACGGATTCGCTCGCCAGATTAAAGGCGTTTTCGACGCCAGGACTGGTCAACGTGTCGAAGGCTTGTGAATAAAATCGGTCCATCCCTAAGACGTTGTGATTCGTGGAAAAACGAGAATCCAGTGCGGTCAGCATCTCACGACGGCCCCGCAGGCGACTCCCCGAATTCTCATTCCGGGGCAAGAGATCGGCAACTTTCCATTGGGGGTCGGAAACATCGTTTCCTCCCGTTTTGAACACGCGTGAGGCGGCAGGAAGAAAGCCGGTCCGTGCCGCTGCATTCTGTTCATCGTTGCCGGGAACCATCACATACGGAGGGAGATCCTGACACTCGCTCCCCAGAATCCGCGTTGCAATGCAACCAATATCGGGCATTTCAAACGGGTTATTGGGGTGTGATCCGGACAGCATGTATTGCGTGCCGTCAGGGTGACCATTCGCTCCGGATTTGGGATGTCGCATCGAGCGAACGATCGCCAGCTTGTCCGCGACGCGCGATGTGTTGGCCAGCAACTCCGTAAACTGAATCCCCGCGACATTTGTCGAGATCGGTTTGAAAGGGCTGCGATGATCGGACGGGGCCGTCGGCTTGGGGTCCCACGTATCCATGTGAGACAAGCCCCCTTGTTCCAGCACCACCAGGACATTTTTGGCCGCTGGTGCGGGGCCGCCTGCTGCCGCGAGGGAACGCATGGCGAACCATTCCGGCAGGGATAATCCCAGCACGCCAGCCGAGCCAATCTGCAACGCGCGACGGCGCGTGACAGAACCAGACAAATGCCGATGACCATTCATACCGCTTGTCACCTTATGACGTGAGGATTTGGACTGGTCGTCCTTACGCCTTGTTGGCTGCCGACCTTCGCGTGACGGTTGTTCATCAAATTCGAGTCCCCTGTTTCCTGATGTGGAGTGTGACTTGGAAATTCGCTTACGGCAAGTCTGAATCGGGAATCACGAACCAGAATGGAGACTATTCAAAGACCTGCGGGACGACATTTCCGGCAACGTCCGTCAGGCGAAAATCCCGACCCTGGTGGCGAAAGGTCAATTGCTCATGGTTCAAACCAAGTGCATGCAGGATCGTTGCCTGTAAGTCATTGACATGCACAGGATCTTTGATGGGGCGAAAACCAAGATCGTCGGTCTCTCCGATGACCTGCCCACCGCGTACCCCGCCTCCCGCCAGCAGCATGGTGAAGGCATCCTGATGGTGATCTCGCCCCTCTTTTTCGGGTGAATTTCCTCGACGAACTTCATTCATCGGGGTACGGCCGAACTCGCCCCCCCAGATAATCAGCGTGTCGTCGAGCATCCCCCGCTGCTTCAGGTCCCGAATCAACGCGGCAACGGGACGGTCGGTCTTGTCGCAGTTCTCTTTCAGTTTCGTATTCAGATCGGAATGGTCGTCCCAGGTGTAGTGATAGAGCTGGACAAACCGGACGCCCCGTTCAACCATCCGCCGGGCCAACAGACAATTGCGGCCAAACGTATCAGACTCGACTTTGCCGATTCCATAGCCATCGAGCGTTGACGGCGTCTCTTGAGCAAAATCCAGTAACTCAGGGGCCGAAGTTTGCATCCGGAAGGCGAGTTCATACGCTTCAATCCGCGATGTGATTTCCGGGTCCGGCTGGCTTTGAAGGCGTAACCGATTGAGATCGTTGATCGCGGCAATTCGGTCTCGTTGCCGTCGGGGCGTGTATCCCGGCGGACTGGCCAAATGCAGGATCGGATCTCCCTGACTGCGGAATGTGACACCGCGATAAGGGGCCGGCAGGAAAGCGCTGTCCCAAAGTGACGTTCCGGCGATATCTCCGGGACCGTTGTTCGAGAGCAATACAACAAACCCGGGAAGTTCCTGGGATTCGCTTCCTAATCCGTAAGTAATCCACGAACCCATGCTGGGGCTGCCAAATCGGGGTACCCCACACTGCATGAGCAATTGCGCCGGGTCGTGATTGGACGTATCGGTGTGCAAGCTGCGAATCATGCACAGATCGTCCGCTACCGTTGCCATGTGGGGCAAATAGTCCGAAAAATCCATCCCGCACTGACCATGTCGAGTGAATGTTCGGGGTGACGCCATCACCCGAGCGCTCCCCTTGATCAGCGAATCATTCAGGCCTTGTAAAAATGACGCGGGGACCGGTTGCTGGTGCAGGCGCCGCATTTCGGGTTTGGGATCAAACAAATCGAGCTGGCTCGGTGCCCCCGCCATAAAAAGAAAGATCACATTTTTCGCCCGTGGCGTGAAATGGGGCTGACGAGTCGCCAGCGGACTGATTCCACTGTGACCGCTTGTTCCACTGTGACCGCTTGTTCCACTGTGACCGCTTGTTCCACTGTGACCGCTTGCCGCCCCATCGCGCAGCAGCAATGAGGCGAGAGCAATCCCTCCCAGCCCAGTGGTTGATTGAGTCAAAAAGCAGCGTCGTTGAAGTTCCTGACGCTGGTGTTCATGCAGTTCTCTGGAAACGGCGGTCATCGGGTCACTCGCTCCAAACAGGAATGCGGCTCTCAATCGCGAACAATGAATTCGTGCAAGTTCATCAGGATACTCGCCAGATCCGTCCAGAGACCTCGTTCCGATTCGTCATTGATCGGGTTGCCCGCTGCGGCGCGGTGTTGCTCGACAAAGCCGACCAACCGATCGATCTCGTCCTGCGAGCCTCGCCGCAACAGTCCCTGTTCAACAGCCAGCTCAACTCGTTCTCGATCCGTCAAACCGGGCGGCTTCAATACAATCTCGGCAAAATTTCGGGACAACTCATGGAAGGCGGGATCATTCAGCAAAGTCAGGGCCTGCAGCGGTGTGTTCGACCGATCACGACGGGAACAGACTCGTGCAGGCGACGGAGCATCGAACGTGATCGACTGGGCAAACGGCGATGTTCGCTGAATGAATGTATAAATCGATCGCCGATAGCGATCGTCACCGTGGCTCGTTTTCCAGGTGTTACTACCGTAGGCTTCCTTCGTGACTCGTTCGTCCTGCAGTGGATAGACACCGGGGCCACCCAGAGTCG
>JBIKZJ010000089.1:0-17001 GCA_044354755.1 Schlesneria sp.
GGATTCTGCGTTTTTCATTATTTCGGAATTTATCGAAGGGCCAACACTGGCAGCTCAAATCCAGTCCGGGGCCCTTTCGTGTCACCGGGCTGTCGAGATCGTTCACTCGCTGGCCCTCAGTCTCGACAAGGCCCATCAGCAGAGGCTTTATCATCGCGATATCAAGCCGGCCAATATCTTGCTGCGTCCGAATGGTTCGCCAGTGATCACCGATTTCGGCCTCGCGATCTCGGAAGCCGAGCAACTCGGTCGCGGGCGCAGTTTTGACGGCACGTACTCTCATATGTCACCCGAGCAGGCTCGGGGTGAAGTGGACTTGCTTGACGGACGATCGGACATCTATTCACTCGGAGTGATCCTGTTCGAGCTGCTGACCGGGCGTCTTCCTTTTTTAGGGACATCCCGAAACGAACTACTGCACCAGATTATTAATAAGCCCGCCTTGCCACTTAGGACGCTGAAACCGACGATCCCGGCAAAATTAGACGAGATCTGCCTGAAATGCCTGGCCAAAGATCCGACTCAGCGCTATGCCACGGGGCAGGATCTGGCGGATGCACTTAAGGAATGGGAGCAATCCAACGAGAAACTGGAGCCACTCGAGCGTTCTGTGAATGCCCTTTTGGCCGAGATTCCGCCGTCACCCGCACAAAGAAAGCAATTGCTCCCTCGGTCATACCGACTGGGGATGGCCACGATGTTTTTGATCCCCATTTTTTCATGGGCCATCTACCGTTGGCCAGAGCCAAAGCCCCCAGTTGGGCCCGACAGTCCGAGTCAGGTCTGGTTATCGATGCTCAAGAAACCCGTCGATCCGATTGTCCAAATCCGAGTCGAAGAAACGGATTTTCTGCAGCAGGACACGAATAAATCGATTCTCACAGCAAGAACCGAAGGGGGGCCCTGGATCATCGCCGCATCGACCAGCGGTGCACCACCACTCCGAATGCAGTGCAAGCTTTTTATGGACAATTGGGTTGGGATGGCAGGCCTTGCCTGGGGAATTTCGCCTGAAGATCGCGACGACCCCGCCTCAATGCCCCGCTGTTATGCGGTTATCATCGAGCGATTCACGGCGACAGACCCATTGCGGGTCTCATTACGTGAATTTCATACTCAGAAGAACGTTCCCGATCAAACGATGATTGGACCTCAAGCGATCCTGAGTTCAAAGGAAATCTCCCTACCAAAAACGTCCCCAACCCACTTTGAGGTGACCATCGACCCCGCTGGAGTCACCGTTTTGATCGACAAAACTCAGGAATGGAAACCGCTCATCGTTGAGCCACGCGTCATGGAAGACTTGAAAACCATCAATGGCCAAATCGGCTTTATCTTGCGTGGAAAAACCGTCAGCATAAGTGATGCAGCGGTTAAGTTTTGAAACTTTTAAAAAAGGATCATTGACGATGACAGAGTACACTTTTCCCGCTCGTAACAGCGACGAGCAATCGTATGCAGTCATTTCCCCCACGTTCAGTCTTGCCGATGACCCGAACAACCCCAACGTGGTCATCGCCACGGTCAATGCATATTATCAACCACCAACAATTAACTATCCTAACTTTACACTTAACCTCATTTTTACGCCAGGAAAGATCCAGCGATTTGACTTTTTGTCTCAAAATTGGATTGATGTTTCGAACAACGGGAATCCTTTGCAGACCCCAAATTTTCCGGTTCCGGGGCAATACAAAGTCGTATTTACATTTCGTGGTTTGCCCAAATATGCGGACCCAATGCGCACAATTCTCATTCCTTACCGCGCCATTATCGGCGGAAGATGGTCTGCACAGGGGATGATTGAGGAGCCTCCAGTCACCGTTTCGTAGTTAAGTCCATGAAATAAAGTGAATAACATAGAGACGTTATTCACCGACAACGCAAATGACGGATTCCCTTTCTTTTTAAACGATCGAAAAACATCTTGACAACGGGGAACTCAGGGGGGAATTTATTGGATACAGAAAAACAGTAAGACAACGGATCGCGACGCTGCATGGCCCTGAATGGCTATGCAGTTTTTTTTGCTAGCGACCTGCAATTGGGACGCGGCGAATCGCTGCCTGCGAAATGGCATGTTTTTTAGTTGTGGGTATGTAGATCACAATCCCATTGAAGGAAATTCGTTTCGAGTTGAATACGCTCGACTAGTGAATAAAGAGATTGAACAGAACGTCGCGAAGTTAACGACTGAAGAGATGAAAGGTGGCTGTCGTCACTGGGGAACTCCGCCCGTGCATCCTAAGAGTGAGTCTATTGACTTATCCATGGTGCCTATTCAAGTGACGATCCGTCATCAACGCCTGAATTCTCCTTCGTTAAATTCGGTGCTTCATCCCCCCCAAACCCGCACCGCCACCCATGGCGAGGTCTTCTCCGGTGAATCGTCCGTGGGCGGCGATAAACAGCGCTAGTTCGGCGACTTCATCAGGGGTGTTCATCCGGTGATCCAGTGTGATCTGATGGACCGCGTCGTGCACGGTGGCCGGTTGAATCGCCATCATGGGGGTCTCGGTCGGGCCGGGCGAGATACAGTTGATCCGGACGCCATGGGGGCGAAGCTGCATCGCGGCCGCATTCACAAATGCGGACAAACCCGCTTTCGTGGTGTTGTAGACTGGATTGACGCGCGAACCGGAACGGGCTTTGATCCCGGCGATGGAACTCAGGATCAGAATGCTCCCCCGCTGCTGCTCCTGCATCCGTTCCGCTGCTTCTTTTACCGTGTAAAAGGCACCGCTGAGATTGATTTCGATGGCCCGAGTCCAAAGCTCTGGGGACGTCTCGGCAAACGGTTCGATGTTCAGGATCCCTGCGGTGTAGAACAGATAATCCGGTGCGCCGACCGTTTGGTCCAATTCGGTAAATAGCCGAGCCACCGCTGCCGGGTCCCGAACATCCAGGGGATGGATGTGAAATCGTTCCGAACCGAACTCGGCTTGCAACTGAGTCAATAAGGACTCATCACGGTCGGCGACCACCAGTTGGCCGACCGTCCCTGCGAGCAGTTTCAGGATCGCGGCGCCAATTCCCCCTGCCCCGATGATGACAGCAGTCCGGTGGCGATATGCGGCTTCAATGCGAGTGAACAATCGTGATGCTCCGAGTCAGATTCCGTTGGCATGCTCCCTCTCACCCATCACACACAACGGTGTATTCCGTTACGCAATCGGTTGGGGTCAAGCCCATGATGTCATTTTCCGACCGCAAGAAACAGGGGTGGGACCAGTTTCCGGAACGGTGAATGTAGCGAAAAATCGCTCAACGCGCTATAAGAGTGATACCGCTTGAGGGTTTGTTTCAGCGTGTGGCAACCTGTGCGGTACTTGCTTTCTTGTTCTCGACGGATCCTGATCAATGTCGAATTTCTCGTGGCTGGTTGATGGGAGTATCGTAGGACTGTATCTGGTCGTCACCATGCTGGCGGGACTCATGGTCCGCAAATATGTCGGCAAGGTCGAACATTTTCTGGTCGCTGGCCGTGAGATGAATTTGTTTCTCGGGATTGCGTCACTGGCAGCGACCGAGTTCGGCATCGTCACCTGCATGTATACGGCACAAGCGGGTTATGAATTTGGGTTTGCCGGGGCGACACCTGGCATCCTGCAAGCCCTGGCGATGCTCGTCATCGGCGTCACTGGGTTTTGCGTGAAGCCCCTGAGAAACTCGGGGGTCATGACGATCCCGGAATTGTTTGAAGTTCGGTTTGGCAAGTTTATCCGCTGGTTATCGGGTGTGGTGATTGTGCTGGGTGGACTGCTGAACATGGGGGTGTTTTTGCGGATCGGCGGCGAGTTTCTGGTACTCGTCAGCGGTATGGACGAGCGTTACCTGGTGATCACCATGACCGCCCTGCTGCTGATGGTGGCGATCTATACCATCGTCGGGGGGATGCTCTCGGTGCTGGTCACCGATTTTCTGCAGTTCATCGTGATGAGTGTCGGGCTGCTCGCCGTGACCTATCTGATTCTGGGCCGAGTTGGCTGGTCGACGATTGTCGAGACGGTCGAGCGGACCCATGGGGCGGGAGGTTTTAATCCATTCATCCATCCGAAGCTGGGGTTTGAGTACGTTTTGGCTCAGGCATTGGTTCAGGTCGCCGCGACACTCACCTGGCAAACCACGATCGCGCGGTTACTCGCCGCCAAGGATACCTGGACGGGTCAGAAGGTTTACATTGGCACCAGTTTCTTCTTTGTCTGCCGGTTTTTGATTCCCGGGATCTGGGGAATCGCCGCGCTGGCGATGTTGAGTCCCGCTCAACAGGGACTGCTGGCGAGTGACCCGAATACGGCCACCCTGCACGCGATGCCGGTTTATTTGAGCACCATTCTGCCGATTGGCCTGATGGGACTACTCGTCGCGGCGATGCTGGCGGCGGACATGTCGACCGATTCGTCGTATATGATCACCTGGGCCGCAGTCATTTATAATGATATTCTTGGTCCCTTCCGCAAGCAGAAGTGTTCGGAAGCGACCGGGCTGTTGATCAACCGCATGATTGTCGCATTGATCGGGGTCTTTTTGTTCTTTTACGGCTTGTTCTATAAACTCGAAGGGGGTTTGTGGGATTACCTGACGACTACCGGAACGGTTTATCTGTCGAGTATGTCGGTGCTGCTAATTGCCTGTTGCTATTGGAAGCGTGCCAACAACTGGGGGGCGACGGCAGCGATCATTGTCGGGGCCGCTTTTCCGATTGGCTATCTGATTCTGGAAAAGACGATTCCGGGGGGAGCGGTGACGCTGCACGACGTGTATGGGTTCACGCAGGATCGGGCCAAAATTTCGTCTTTTGTGCTGGCGGGGGTTTCGATGGTGGTGTTTTCCCTGCTGAAGCCCAAGACCCGCACTACTTAAGCGTCTGTTGAAAGCAGTCTGTTAAAAAACGGGGACAGGCACCTCGCACTATGTATCATGCAACTGGATATCTGATGTCGGACGGAGCCAGTCCCCGTTTTTCAACAGACTGCGGAGGAAAACCGGGGACAGGCTCCTCGCACTGTGTATCATTCAACTGGATTTTTGATGTCGGACGGAGCCAGTCCCCGTTTTTCAACAGACTGCTTAAATCGAGAAAACAAGAGGAATTGTATGGAGCTCTATCGTTGGTTCTGGGGTCTTTTGACCATCGCGGCACTGGTCTGGTACAGCACGATCACCATTTATATTGCGTATCGAGGAGTATTTGACATTCAGCACCTGCTGAAAACACTCAGTCGTGGCGAGTTTAATCCGGATGCACCCGAATCTCCCGTCAAAGACACCGTGTGAGAGCCCCTGCGGCGCGATGACTGCGCGGCCAGGCAGGTCCGTTTTGGTTTCCTGAGAAAGAGAGATTGATGGCAAAGTTCTATTATGTCGGTGACTGGGCGATTCAGCTGGGTCCCGTTTATGCCGAGTCTCCTTTTCATCATTCGGTGAAAGGGACCGAGATTTTCAACTATGGAAAATGGTTGAAAGCGGCGATCGAGTCGACCGGCGAGCATCAGGTGACCAGCGTCCCCAGCTGGGAATTTTATATGCTCAAACCGGGCGAGTACGAGTCGATTTTGGCCAGCTATGACGCGGTGATTTTTTCGGACATTGAAGCCCGAAATTTCCAATTGGCTCCGGCCTTTTTCAAGCGTGAAGGATTTGGTGAAAAAATCCTGACGTTTCCGGATCGGATTCGTCTGACGATCGAAGCGGTTCAAGCCGGGATCGGGGTGATGTTTTTGGGTGGCTGGCAGAGCTTCAACGGGGATCACGGTATGGGTGGATGGGGCCGCTGTCGACTGCGTGAGTTGTTGCCGGTCAGCTGTCTGGAATACGAAGATTTGATTGAGAGTACCGAGGGCTACACCGCCGAAGTCCTCGATCAAACCCATCCGATCTTACGCGGAATTGATTTTTCGACGTTGCCGCCGATCCTGGGTTACAACCAGGTGAAAGCGAAAACAGAGGGTAACGTGATTGCCCGCTGGCAGGGGACCACAGACCCCTTGCTGGCGGTGATGCAGGTAGGTCAGGGGCGGTCACTCGCTTACACCTCTGACCCAGCACCTCATTGGGGTTGTAACTTTGTGTTCTGGGAACATTACAATCGGTTCTGGCTGAATGCGGCGGAATGGTTGGTGGGTCAAAGGTGATCGAGATCGAAGCGGACATTGCGGTGATGGGAGCGGGATTCAGTGGCAGCCTGATGGCGATGCTGCTGAATCAGATCGGATTACGTCCCGTCCTGATTGACCAGGGATCTCATCCCCGTTTTGCGGTCGGTGAATCCTCGACACCCGTTGCCAATTTGATTCTGGAGGGGCTGGCCAAACGTTATGATTTACCGCGGATTGCACCCTTCGCCAACTACGCCAGTTGGAAGCGAACGTATCCCGAGATTGTTTGTGGGCTCAAGCGTGGCTTCAGCTATTTTCACCATACCTTTGATCAAGACTTTCAGCCACGAGCGGACCGCGCTAACGAGTTGATGGTGGCGGCAAGTCTCGCTGACGAGGATGCGGATACCCATTGGCTCAGGTCGGATTTTGATCAGTTTCTGGCTCGCGAAGTGGCATCCATGGCAATCCCCTGTTTTGAGCGCACGTCGATCGAGGCGTTGACGGCTTGCGGGACAGGCTGGGAACTTTCCGGCAGGATCAACTCGTCCTCACGGGACGCGGGGGAGGGCGCGGGGCCGCTTGGCGAACCGATCCGGATTCGTGCCGATTTTGTGCTGGATGCTTCGGGCGACGGGGGCTTTCTGGCCAAGCAGCTGGGGATTGGCCTGCATCCTGCGGGAATGACGACTCGTTCGCGGGCGCTCTTCTCGCATTTTACCGGTGTTGCGAAGTGGCAAGATGTGTATGCCGCACGAGGGGGCGATGTCGCGGGTCATCCTTACCGCTGCGATGATGCGGCGCTGCATCATGTCTTTGACGGGGGGTGGATGTGGGTATTGCCATTCGATAATGATGTGACGAGTGCGGGATTTTCTCTGGATCCTGATCGTTTTCCGCGAGAGACGGCGGGGACTCCCGATGAGGAATGGGCTGCGCTGATGTCACGTCTGCCGGCGGTTGCCGAACAGTTTGCTCAGGCCAAACCGATCGTTCCCTGGCGGCAGACTGGTCGCATGCAGCGCCGTTTGGCACGGGCTGCTGGCCCGAATTGGGTGATGCTCCCGAATACCGCCGCATTCCATGACCCGCTGCACAGCACCGGTAACACCTTCACACTGGTGGGTATTGAACGACTGATGGATCTGTTCGAACGGTGCTGGGGAAAGCCGGAACTGGCCGAGGAACTGAGGCGATACGATCAGCTGGTGCAACAGGAAATCGAGCACGTCGATCGGATTGTCAGTGGCAGCTTTGCCGGTTTTCGCGAGTTTGAGCGGATGATTGCCCTCTCGATGTTTTACTTTTCCACCGCGATCTGGTCTGAGGAAGAGCGTCGAGCCGGGCGGGCGGTGCGGGGTGCTGCGTACCTCAGTGCCAATCGTCCAGAATTGCGTGCGGCACTGGATCAGGCGGTCCGCGACATTCGTGATCCGGCAATTTCGTCGTCTGATTTCACTGACCGGATTCGAACGATTATCCAGCCGTTCAATCGAGTTGGTCTGTGTGATCCTGGCCGCCTGAATATGTATCCTTACGAAATCGTTCCCCCGTGACCGTGGAACGGGATCTCATGCAGCAATCAGGCGATCAATCGACTATGATGAAGAGGTAGAGTTCTGGCCGGTGCTTCTAGTCCTGTTCCAGGGGGTTCAGGGGGGGCGAGTCGACTCGGGAATGTGGGCGTGCTTGATGATCGTTACGAGCGCCAATCGTGCGAGGAGAACGCAGATGCGGTGTGTGGTTTGGGTCGGATTGCTGGTGGGAATGGTTGCGGGTCTTGGTCCGTCGTCTGAGGCTCAGATTCGCACGCGATTCCAACTTCCCACTGAGTCTCCCACGACACCTGAGATCAACCGCAAAGTCCAAAAGGGGATGGACGACGCGAAACAGTTGATTCTCGACAAGCAATTCCGTCAAGCGGTGGTTCGGCTGCAGGATGTGCTGGATGACCCTGAAGACTATTTTCTGGAAAATGTGTTCCGTGCGAAAACAGGGGCGCTGGTCGGAGTCAGGGCTCAGGCGCTGAGTCTGCTCGCTGACCTGCCCGCCGAGGGTCAAGCGGCCTATGAATCCCATGCGGGGATCACCGCTCGAGAACTGCTCAAACAGGGGATGGCAACAAATGATTTGGCCAAGATCGCGTTGGTGGGCTCACGCTATGCGATGACGGCGGCGGGATTTGACGCCATGCAATTTCTGGCGGCGTCGGCTATTGATCATGGCCAACCGGCGGAAGCGGCGCTCTTGTTAGACACGTTAATGAGACATCCTCGCGCGAGCGGGGGACTCAAGGGTCCGCTGTTACTGCAGTCTGCTGCGGCCTGGCACCTCGCCGGTCAATCTGAACGGAGTCAAGCGGCACTCGAACAATTACTGGCGATCAAGCCACCCCTTCCCTGGCGGATTGGGGGAAAAATCCTGGATCCGATTCAGGAGATCCCGAATAGCTCCGAGTGGTATAACACACATTTTGGTCCGCCGATTCTCTCGCGGCTCTCTGTGGTAAACACCTGGAGCCTGCCTCGTGGTGGCGCGACGGGGAACGAATCCGCAGCAGTCGCCTACCCGGTCGGAGGGGGGCTGTGGAATCTCTCGCCGCAAAAGTATCTGCGGCTCGTCACGAACTCGGAAATCAATCGCGAGCGAATTGATGCTTTTGATCAAGTGATACGAGGTGTTGAACGGACGCTGCGGAACAATCAGCGACTGACTCAGCCGGTCATGATTCCGCTGGTGATTGGTGAGATCGTGGTCTATCGAACCCTGAATGATGTGAGCGCGGTCAGCCTGAGGACGGGTGAATTACTCTGGCGATCCTCAACAACCGATGGAATGTTGACCTGGCTGTTCCAAAGTCCGTTGGCGACCGATGGGATGCAAACGCTCTCACCCGCGACGTTTTCCGGATACTTTCGTTTCAAGCTCTTTCATGATCAGTTATCCGGATCACTGACGAGTGATGGGACACAGGTCTACGCCATCGAAGAGTCAGAATCGCAATTCAACCTCTGGATGGCTCGTAGTCGGATGCCATTTGGCCCCCAGATGATTGAACCGACCAATAAACTGGTCGCCTACGAACTGTCGGGGGGACGCTTACTTTGGGAAGTCGGGGGGGCCAATGGAACACCTCCCGTCGAATTATCCGGGCACTTTTTTCTCGGGCCTCCTTTACCATCAGCGGGTCGACTCTATTGTCTGGCCGAAGCCAAAAACGAGCTGCGACTGATTTCGCTGATCCCTGAAGGGGACTCGGTACGCTGCGAATGGTCGCAGCCGCTGGTCTCGACAGCTGGCGAGCCGGTATATCCGACTCGACGAGCGGGCGGGTTAATTCCTACGATTTCAGACGGGATTGCCATCTGTCCCACCAGCAGTGGTACAGTCGTCGCCTTTGACCTGAACCAGCGTCAATTGCGCTGGGGGTATTCTTATGAATCTTCGTCACGGAGAAATCAGCAGCTGGGTGATTTCCTGGGTGACAACGAAGAGGGACACTGGCTGAGTGGTGGTCCTCTTCTTACCGACCACCACGTCATTTTGACGCCTCGTGATTCGAACGAACTGCATTGCCTGAGTCTGATCGAGGGGAAACTGATCTGGAAGCGACCCCGCGACCAGGGATTGTATGTCGCCTGCGTGAGCGGTGGACACGTGGTCGTCGTGGGGCGAACACAGATTACGGCCTATTCGCTCGCAGAGGGCTCAGAGGTCTGGAACGACCCGATCAGTATTCCTGAACCAGCGGGAAGGGGTGTGCGGATTGGTGACACCTATCTATTGCCGCTGTCCACGGGCGAGATCGCGTCGCTTGATTTAAAAACAGGTCGACTGCTTGGTCGGTCGCTGCTTCCCGACGGGCAGATGCCTGGAAATCTGGCTGCGGCAGGGGGGACACTGGTCTCGTATGGGACTCATGACCTGATCGGCTTTCGCTCGCTCGACGACCTCCAGCAGCAGATCGCACGTCCCTTGCAAGAGAATCCTGTCGACGCCGACGCACTGGCGCTTCGAGGGGAATTAAAACTGCATCAAGGGGAACCAGAAGCAGCCATCCAGGACTTGCGGAAGTCGATTCAACAGCGGCCCGAGGCGGGTGTGAAACAGATTCTGGCTGCGGCGTTGCTACATCGCTTGCAGCATGATCCGACAGGATTGATCACATCGGCTGCTGAGCTCGAGTCGCTGACGGACGATCCGCGACAACGGATCGACTTCCTGCGTTTGTACGCGAAATCGTTGGCGACAACCGGCGATCGGGTCGGAGCGGTGACGCAACTGCTGCGTCTTTCCCAGACCACGTCTGTTTCCAGCGAACCACTCAAAATCAGCTCGACGCATTCTCTGTCTCGAGAACAAGAGCTTCGATCGCAACTCTTCGTCTTGGATGAGGGGGCGACGGTCGAGGAGAAATTGGCGATCCGGCAGGTCTTGTCAACAGCATGGGAGGGGGCTTTCGCGGGACCCGATCGCCCGCAGCGTCTTGCGCGGTTGAGCAAACTCACGATCGGCCACCCTACGGTCAATCCGTACCTGTTGCGATTGGCGGAATCGAATGAGGGGTTACTGGATGAATCAGCAAAAACTCGACTATTGGAACGCCTGTCGCGCTCTCAGGATTCCTCAGTAGCGGCGCCCGCCCTTGCGGCACTCGCCAGTCACTTTCTTGAGAAAAACTTGCGTGCCGATGCGCAATCCTCGATTCAAGACTTAATCACAAATTATCCGACCGTTGTCTGTCGTGAAGGAAAAACGGGGCTACAGGTCTACGACGAATGGCGTTCGCGTGGTGAGATCCTTCCTGCCAACGAGGGTCACCGCTGGCCTGAAGGTTTTATTGATGTCGAGCGAACCGAACAAAATGTGATACCATTGGTGTGGCCGGTCGAGGTGGTGACCCACGTCGGTCGCGATTTTGAGGGCTGGTCTTTTGAAATCGAAACCCCGACATCCAGCCTTGTCGCGCGCGATCCTGCGATGAAGATTGCCTGGCGGTTGCCGCTGGAAATCGCACCCGATTTCTTTCGCAATTCCTTCAGTCAACTGCATATTCGTGGCCGACGCCTGGCTTTGACCGTCGGGTTTTCGCTGATCGTTTTGGAAGCGACCAGTGTTAAGACTCCACCCCAAAAGCGGTTCCAATTATCGTTGCAGCCGAATTCCTTGTCGGCGTCTCCCGCCACCGAGATTCAATTCGAGCGGCGTCAGCTACCGAATGGACGACGGATCCAGTTGTTGGCGGACCAGCGCGGCAGTATCGGTTTTCTGATTGGCATGTCTGATGACGTGGTCTGCTATCAACTGGATAATCGACTTTATGCAGTCGACTTCGAAACGGGGAGTTTTTTGTGGTCCCGGACCGGTTCGGTCTTTTCGAAATCCAACGCAACGGTGGACGATTCGATTATGCTAAACACCAGCAACAATGGGGCCTTGATCCTGCGAACGCTGGATGGAACGCCGCTGCAGCAGCATCAGGGGAATCCCCATGATACGCCACTCTGGTTTCGGGGGACGCGACGACTGAGTTACCGGACGACCCCGCCAGATCAGCGCGTGTTTGAAATGCGGGACTTCGATGGCGACCGAGTGGTCTGGCAATCCCAGCATCCCACGGGAAGTTTGTGGCACGTCATCAACGAGGAAGAATTGGCGGTTCTGACCCCAAGTGGGAAGCTGACCATGATCACGCTCGCCACGGGCGAACCGCGACTGGTGACCGAGCTTCAGGGAAAGCGGTCCCAGCAAGGGGCGGGTCTGTTGCTGGTCCAGCGATGGGAGGATCGTTATCTAATTATTGCTGGCGTGACAGCGAAGAATACGGAAAAGCGTCGTGTCACCGCGCTGAATCAAGGGGCCATGCGCGAGTTTGGGGTGCCAGGCGGGATCAAGCCCACAACAGGGATCGAAGCGATCACCGTGGATGGTGAGATTTGTTCGATCAGCCAGCAGGACGGAACGCTGCAGTGGACACTGCCGGTCACCGATTTAGCATACGACCCGACGCAACCGGCGAATCTTCCGGTGGTGGTCCTGGCATCACTGGTGAGTGACATCGACCGCTTCACGGGATTTCCTCAGCCCCCGCGAATCTCGGCCTTGGTCGTCGACAAACGTTCAGGGCGCACCGTGTATGAAACCCTGGAGTCTGTGAGCGGCCCCAGCCGAAGTATTCAATTCAACCCGCAGAGGGATGAGGCAAAGTTGATGATTGACTTTTCTCACTGGCAACTAGACCTGACGTTCCCCAAACCCCGGTAAGGGGTAGCTTGATTCGGGGAGTGTTTGCCGGGGGACTTACGTTCTTAATTGCTAGAATCGGCTGAAAGGCCCCACAGCAATTTCACGCGAATCGAATCAACCCGCCTTGGAGTTGCCAATGACTTTGACCGGTGCGGGAACCAAAGGAAACTTCAGTGTGAATGTCGTTCCGCCGCCGACGGCACTTTCGACGCGAATCCGGCCACCATGGGCTTCCATCACGTCACGGGCCAGTGATAAGCCGAGACCTGTTCCCCCTTGCCCTTGCTGGTCGGCTGTCTTCGTCGTGAAAAAGGGTTCGAAGATGCGGCGTAATTTTTCGGGGGGGATGCCGCAACCGGAATCCTGAATGCTGATCTCGGCCTGATTCAGTTCCGCGTTCTGGCGGATGGAAATCTTCAGACTCCCCCCTTGCTCCATCGCCTGGCGAGCATTCACAATCAGGTTCAAGACGACCTGCTGCACTTGACCAGAATTGACTGCGGCAAAAGGATGGTGATCAAAATCGGTGATCAGGCGAATTCGATAGCGCTGCAAATCTTTTTCGACGAGCACCAACACGTCTTCGACCAAGGGGACCAGATCCATCGGTTCACGGCGGTCACTCTGTTGTCGGGCATACGAAAGCATGCCGGTGGTGATTTTCGAGGCTCGATGTCCGGCGGCGAGAATTTTTTCGAACGATTTGTCGCGAGTTGCGGCGTCTTTGTGACGTACACCCATTTTAGCGTAATTGATCACGGTCATCAGAATATTGTTGAACTCGTGCGTGATCGACGAGGCCAGTGCCCCCACGGAACTCATTTTTTGAGCCTGCAGTAATTGCTGATGCAATGACTGCACCTGCTGCTCAAGTTCGGCGATTCGTGCCGCAGCCTGCCGTTCGTCGAATTCCGACACTGTGGCTTTCATTCCGTGGCTTTCGTTCCGTGGCCTTCAGCGTGTGAAACCACCTTGAGACAGTGCAAGCAGAAAAGGAAACGATCCCGGCAGCGCACGAATCCCTCAGAAACCGGAAGGGTCCGCAGGCGGAAACATCTCTGCTCGTCGTCTATCGGTTATCTGAGAGACGGCACTGCAGGAACAAGACCGACTGATTGTGCGGAATGGGTTTGCGGTGAATCGTCGTTCCGCGTACCAATTCTGCGAAGACCGGGTAGTCCTGTGAAGATTTTCGGTCAAACCGTGACTCTCGCCACTCGGCCACAGGTTTTGGTTTGGAATGGTGTTTCCCCTTCCACCCTGATCACTTTTTCCCCTCAAGTGGTGGGAACGGTTGGTTCAATCTGTGTGACGGTTGTCCCTTCTCCCTGCACGCGCCAGAGAATACTTCGAGAAATTCGGCAGCGGAGGGTCGCGGTCGATTCAAGATAGTCGGTCTGAAGAATCTCGGCATGTTCCGCCAGGAAGGCGAACAGTTTGCCGTTCCCCGCGGAAGTCACCACTTCCACCTCGACATAACCTTGGCCGAGGAGTTCTCCGACGAGTGTCCCGAGCTTATCGAGTCCCTCACCCGTTAAAGCCGAAACGGTGACTGAATGGGCATATTTGGCTCGCAAGACATCCACGGTACCGCGATCTTTCACGGCATCGACTTTGTTTAACACCAGGATCAAGTTGCGCACCTCGACCCCGATTTCGTCGAGTACCCGTTCGACGGTCTCGACCTGTTGTTCCGCCTCAGGATTCGAGGCATCAACAACATGCAGCAGCAAGTCAGCCTGGCGCGCCTCTTCCAGCGTTGATTTGAACGAGGCAATCAACGAGTGTGGCAGATCACGGACGAAGCCAACGGTATCGCTGAGCAGCAAATCACCCCAGGCGGGGATCGTCCATTTCCGGGTCCGTGTATCGAGCGTGGCAAACAATTGGTCCGCAACATAGACATCGGCACCGGTCAAGGCGTTCATCAGCGTGCTTTTGCCCGCATTGGTGTATCCGACGACCGACACCAGTGCGTGCGACTCACGTTGACGGACCATCCGTTCTCGTCGAATTTCCACTTCGGCTAGACGGGCTTTCAATTCGTCGATCCGATGATCGATCAATCTGCGGTCCGTCTCGATCTGTTTTTCCCCCGGTCCGCGACTGGCCCCAATCCCCCCATCGATTCGTTCCAGGTGAGTCCACATCCGCTTCAGCCGCGTCCGTGTGTATTGCAGCTGTGCCAGCTCGACCTGCAGTCGTGATTCGGCAGTGCGGGCATGGGTGGCAAAGATATCGAGAATCAGTTCGCTGCGATCGACGATGATCCGCTGAGTTTCCT
This sequence comes from Schlesneria sp., assembly GCA_044354755.1. Taxonomy (GTDB): domain Bacteria; phylum Planctomycetota; class Planctomycetia; order Planctomycetales; family Planctomycetaceae; genus Schlesneria. The sequence goes on from JBIKZJ010000089.1 coordinate 14,629, forward strand.
GTTCGAGATGTCGACCTTGTGCGGGTGAAAGATTATTGTCGAAGATGATCAGTTCGGCCCCCGTCGCATCGACGAGGTCCTTCAGTTCAACAATTTTCCCCTTACCGAGACAAGTCCCTGGATGAGGACGGCCACGCATCTGTACCAGTTCGCCAACGACTTTGACACCGGCGGTTTTGACGAGCCCTTTCAGTTCATCGAGCGCCTGTTCTTTCCCGAGATTCCGCGTGGAATCCGGAACCGAAACCAGGATGGCGGTGCGATGTTGAACGTGCAGCTCGTCTCGAATGGGGTCTGCCAAGTGGGATTCCGTTCTCGTTGTTCGTGCAGAAAGCAAAAGGAATAAAAGGAAAGGAAAAGAGGGAACTCAGCATTTGCAGGTGCGCCTTTGGCGATGTTGCCAAATGCTGGTGGATCTGGCGAATGACAATCCCCGAATCAATCCGGAATCAGCACGATCTTGCCACGTACCGTCCCCTGTTTTTGCAGCGTATTCGCTTCTTGTAATTCATGGGCGATCGCGGCATCGCTCAGCGGTAGCGTCTTGCCAATTAATGGCTTCCAGCGATCAAATTCATAAAGTGTATTCAGTTTTTCTGCTGCGGCACGTTGTTCTTCCGGTGCGCCATTGAACATGGCGAAACCGATGATCCGCAGGTCTTTCACATAAAAAGGCCCGACAGGAAATTCCGGTCGAGCCGCTCGGCCCGCCATCAACACAATCCGGCCTCGCGGAGCCATCAGCGAAACGGTCCGGTCGAGCATCGGTTCCCGTTGAGTTTCAAACCAGAGGTGCACGCCACCGTGCGGCAGACTGAAGGCACGAATCTGGTCGTCAAGTTGCTGGTGATTGTAGTCCAAGACCAGGTCTGCACCCAGCTTTTTACAGATCGCAAAGCTCTGTTCGCTCCCCCCGGTTGTGATGACGAACGCACCGGCCGCTTTGGCAAGCTGGACCACTGCCGAACCGACCCCACCCGCGCCACCGTTGACGAAAACGACCTCGCCCGGCCCGAGGCCGGCGTGCAAGAAAAGCCCCATGTGGGCGGTCAGCCCGACCAAGGCCCCTGCGGCCGCTTCGCTATCTGACTCTTTCGCAGGAGTTGGATAAAGCCAACGTTCATCGACCGAGCAGTACTCTGCAAACGTTCCCCGACGCCCAAACAGTCCCTGGTTGCTTCCCCAGACGCGATCACCGACTTTAAATCGCTTGATTTCGCTCCCTATCGCTTCCACCGTTCCGGCCAGATCCGAACCGATGATGTAAGGGAACTGCGAGATCATCGAAACGGCACCGGCTCGGATGTACGTATCAATCGGATTGACCGAAACCGCGCCGACCTTGACCAAAACTTCTGTTGGTCGCGGTTCCGGTTTTGGCACTTCGCCGAATTCAATGACGGATGGCGATCCCGTTTGACGAATCAATGCGGCTTTCACGAAATTCGACTCCCAAATGAACAAGAACAAAAGTTGCCGCGAAAAACTGGAATCAGCGAGACAAGAGGATTGTATCGCCCACCCGCATCACTGTCGGCGCATTCCGCCAAGATTTGTGGTGCAATATTTCCCGAATCAAGCCAGATCTTGCGGAAATGATTGCATAAACCCGCTGCGGAATCCTCTTCGTCGAGCACATCCCCATCTCCACTCGGTCAGCCACAGCGGCATTTTTTGCTGAATCCACTGCTGCGACCAAGTTTCAGGTTTGTTCGTTTCAAGTTGACCCTGCAACTCAACCGACTTTACCTAGGTAGAACAAACGGAAAAATCGTTGCGATTGATTCCGTGAGTTCTGCAACCGTTCAACACGATTGATCTGACACCGATTCATGAATCAAAGTTCACGGATTCAAGCAACAAAGCGGGCTTGGAGTCTGATTTCGTTCTGGAGAACGCGGCGGGCATTTGCAACACAAAAGGGACGTTATACCATGAATTTGCCTCGATTTCTGGCCGAATTGGAACAGCTTTTTGAATTTAATCCGGGAACACTGGAATCCTCAGCTGTGATTGAGGATACGCCAGGCTGGAGTTCGTTGACCTTCATGGGATTGATCGCGATGGTTGACGAAGCCTATCAAGTGGCGTTGAAACCGCGACAGATTCATGGTTGCATCACTTTTGCCGACTTGCATGCGTTGATCAATGTGGAGCGAAGCCGTCGAGTCGGTTCTTTGAAACAATCCGCGTAAACCACGAGATCTCGTCGTCACGAAAAAGTCCCTCAAGCAGGTTTTGCGGGTGATCAAGATCAAACCCGGATCTGCGGTGATGAGCCCCGAATGGTGCAGTTCGGGTGATCCCGCTTTCGCAGAAATCAATTCGATTAGATTTGGGGCATGACCATGCAGGTTTTCACTGGCGATGTCG
>JBIKZJ010000496.1:0-4497 GCA_044354755.1 Schlesneria sp.
CGGTCAGCAAGCGGCGATACGAAGCTCAACAATTCCGGGTTCGGGCGTCGCCGTACATTCGCTCACGACGGTGGAACGCTGGTTGATCGTCGGCGCAGGGGGATTCGGACGCGAAGTCTACTCGTGGACGTTGGATCAACTTCACGCGGCCGGTACGAATCAGCGTATTGGATTTCTTGATGATGACGCGACCGTTCTCGACAGATTTCCGGAATTGAAGAGGCTGTGGGTCGGACGGATTTCGGATTATGAGCCGCAATCCGGCGACCGGCTGCTGATGGCGATTGGCGACCCGTCGGCCAAACTCGCCGTTGCCGAGCAACTCACCGTACGTGGGGGCCGGTTTGTCTCTTACATTCACCCCACCGCAGTCCTGGCTTCGGATGTTCAAGTCGGAGTCGGCGTCATTATCTGTCCCTCGGTCGTCATCTGTTGCAACGTTCGCCTTGGCGATTTTGTCCTGATGAACGTCGGTGCCCTTGCGGGACATGATTCCATGATTGGCGATGGCTGTACCCTCTCGCCGCACGCGGATGTTACAGGACAGGTCGTGCTTGAAACCGGGGTGTTCCTCGGCTGCCATGCCGTGATTCTCCCCAAGATTCACGTTGGTGAATTTTCTCGCATCGGAGCAGGGAGCGTCGTCATTAGCCAAGTCAAACCACGCGTCACGATGATGGGGGTCCCCGCCAAACGGATCAACTGGTTACAAAAAGACGATGACGAACAATTACGGGCCGGTTAGTGACTATCGGAAAAGTTGAGTTGCCGTCATGCGTGCTTCTTTCACTGCTGTGGAATTCCATCTTCCCGCCGCCATCCTCGGCAATGACGAGGTCGCGAAACGGAATCCCGATTGGACCGCACAGAAAATTCTTGACAAAACGGGGATTTCCGAACGTCATGTGGCGGGGAGGGACGAGTGCTCGTCTGATCTGGCATATCACGCTGCAGAAAAACTCTTCGCGTCGAACGCCTGTTCGCGCGAGGAAATTGACTTCCTGCTGTTTTGCACCCAGTCGCCCGATTATCTGCTCCCCACCACCGCGTGCCTGTTGCAGGATCGATTGCAGTTGAGAACCGGAATTGGTGCGCTGGATTTTAATCTCGGTTGCTCGGGCTACATCTATGGTCTCGGTTTGGCACAAGGGCTGATCGAGACCGGCCAGGCACAAAACGTACTGCTCTTGACGGGTGAGACTTACAGCAAGTTTCTCCGGCCCGCCGATATCAGCGTTCGCTCGTTGTTTGGCGATGCGGGATCGGCAACTTTGATTCGAGGAATTGAAAGCGATCACCCGTTGATTGGCCCTTACGTCTATGGGACTGATGGAAAAGGGGGCGAGCACCTGATCCTGAAGCGAAATTCCCTGCGCGAACCTGCCGCTGCCGGCATGGACGCGACACTCAAAATGAACGGGCCCGAGATTTTCAGTTTTGCCTTAGAATCGGTTCCGCTCGCAGTGGAAGAGCTATTACAGCGAGCCCACCTTCATCGCGATGACATTGACCTATTCGTGTTTCATCAGGCAAACGAATTCATGCTCAAACGCCTGCAAACGAAACTGCGGATTCCGCCAGAACGTTTCGTCATCGCTTTAAAAGATTTTGGCAATACCGTCTCTTCGACAATTCCGATTGCCTTGCACGAGATCCTCGCCGACGGGCGATTAAAAGCCGGCATGCGAATCATGCTGGTTGGATTTGGCGTCGGTTATTCTTGGGGAGCCACGTTAGTCCGTTATACCCCTTAACGTACAACGACTGGCCATGTCGCCGAGTCCCATCGTCACGAGATACGATCCTGAGCATTGGTCGGCAGGATCAGTTTCAACCGAAATTGTCTCAAGGAATCGAGAAATGTCCATATGGTTTGCTGACGCCGCTGTCACAAAATCTCGAACGCCCTCTCCAACGGTCAAGTCCCGTCGCTATCAGACGCTCGACCTCTGGCGGGGAATTGCCTGCCTGATGGTCGTCATTCATCATGGACTGATTCCCCTCTGCGATCTTGGCCTGCCAACCGAAAATCCCGCGACGAAAATACTCTGGGTGGCAAACTCAAACGACTCATCCGCTTTGACACAGAAACCCGCAAATTTGACACTCCGTTCGGAATGGTTGAATCGCTTGAATGGATCCCTGAAGGTTTCGGTTTCGATGTTTTTTGTGGTCAGTGGGTACTGCATCACCGCCTCGGCCGAGTCACTGCGGCGATCAAACCGCAGCGTCGGTTCCTTTTTCTATAGCCGGTTCCTTCGCGTTTATCCGGCATTTTGGTGTGCGCTGCTGTTATCGGCGCTGGCCTGCTGCGCATTCGATTCCGTAAGTCCCGGAATTCTCGGTCAGTCACCCTGGCCGCTTGCGATGCCCCAAGACCTTTCCCGATTCCAGTGGCTGGGAAATCTCACGTTAACCGGAACCTGGATTGGCTATCTGACCGGTGAATCCTCGAATTGCTTTCCCCTTCAATCCTGGACACTCGCCTATGAAATCCAGTTTTACACCCTGACCGGGGTGGTTCTGGCCTGCTTCCGCCGAAAGTTCTTTCACATCATGGCCATGGTCACCATGCTTGTGGCAATCCTGGATGCTTGCGTGCTGATTTATGACTTTCCGATCAAGGGCTTCCTGTTTGACGAATACTGGTTCATGTTTGCGGCAGGAATCGGCCTCTACTGGGAACTTCATTGCGCTTCGCCGCAACAGGCTCGGATTTTTCGCACCTTCACCCTCGGGGTGATCAGCGGATTGACACTCCTGGCAGGAACAACCACGATTTTTGGAGCGGGAACGCATTTTTCCGCTTGGCGAGTGTTGGGAGCGTTTGGATTTGCGATTTTGCTGCGAATTCTCAACCAGTACGACGAGATCCTCGCGGGATGGAAACCCCTGTCTGGGATCAAATCGTGTGGAGTCATGTGTTACAGCATCTATCTGGTGCATCTCTTCCCCGGCAAAGTGATCAGCCAATATTTTCTTCGTGCGGGCTTCACAGACGATTTCTCGGCACTCTTCTTGTTGACACCTTGCATTCTGTTGGCATCGATCACCCTAGGCTACTTATTCCATCTCACCATCGAATGCCGGTTCTTTCAAGTCCTGCCCGAGACAGTGAAAATGTCGCAAACTACGAACCCCAAGCAGCCTCAACTCGCTGAAAACCAACAGGAATCAAGAGATAAGACCTTCTTGCAAGAAGAAGTGAGAACACAGATCGCAGCCGCGCAGGGACAGCCAATCGCGGGGTCTGAACGGAAAGTCGCCTAGAGGGTTGGGTTCTGATCGGAACTGGGATCAAGGGGCCTACGTCGCTTGGCGCAACAGACCGACTTTCTTAGACTTCGAACGCAGGTTGGAAAATGTTTTTTTCCTGAAATCTTGCGGCTGTCGGGATTTGTCCACTTCTGACATCAAAGTTACCGAGGCACGCTCCCCTCGAGCGAGTTATCTGGAAATCAGTAGATCATGTCGACTCACGGTCTTGCAGAAAAAATTGCCGGAAAATCGGCTGTCATTGGTGTGATCGGTTTGGGCTACGTTGGGCTACCGCTGATTCAAGCCTTTGTCAGAGCTGGCTTCAAAACGATGGGGTTTGATGTCGACCAATCCAAAGTGGACAAACTCAAAGCCGGCCAAAGCTACATCAAGCATATCGACAGTACGGCGATCGCCAAGCTGATCAACGAAAAACACCTTGAGCCGACTTCGGACCTGGGTCGCCTGGGTGAAGCTGATTGCATCATCATCTGTGTCCCGACGCCGCTGAATGAAAGCCGTGATCCAGATCTCAGCTACATCGAAGGGACGGCTCATTCGATCGCCAAGACATTACGACCAGGTCAATTGGTCGTGCTCGAAAGCACCACGCATCCGACCACCACCCGAGTCAATGTGCTTCCCGTCTTGAATGCTACCGGCCTGACTGCGGGAAAAGATTTTTATTTGGCGTTCAGCCCCGAACGAGAAGATCCAGGTAATCCCAACTTTGAAGCCTCAACAATCCCCAAGGTTGTGGGTGGTTACGATACCAGCAGCAGCGATCTGGCATGCGCCCTTTACAGCCAGGCCGTGGTGAAGGTCGTGCGAGTGTCGAGCATGGAGGTCGCGGAAGCGGCAAAAATCCTGGAAAATACTTATCGCGCGGTGAATATCGCGATGGTTAACGAACTGAAAATGCTCTACGACAAGATGGGGATCGATGTCTGGGAAGTGATCGATGCCGCCAAAACAAAACCCTTCGGTTTCCAAGCCTTTTATCCAGGGCCGGGACTCGGTGGACATTGTATTCCGATTGACCCGTTCTACTTGACCTGGCTGGCACGCAAATGGGGTGAGCAAACCCGGTTCATCGAACTGGCAGGGGAAATCAATACTCACATGCCCAATTATGTGATCAGCCAACTCGCAGAATTCCTGAATGACGCCGGGAAGCCAATCAAGGGAAGCAAGATCGCGATCCTGGGTGCTGCTTATAAGAAAGATGTCGACGACCCG
>JBIKZJ010000048.1:0-21505 GCA_044354755.1 Schlesneria sp.
TCCGAAGTTGGTGAGCGACTGTCTGGTGTTTGGGCTGACGTTGAATCAAAGTCACACTTGCATCGCGCCGCGGCGGGTTTTTGCTTCCGATTCCATGGCCACCGCGATCCTCGCGAAATTGCTCCCTCAGCTGCAAGCCCACAAACCAACCATCGATTTCGACACCGATACGGCGAAACAACCTGCTGCGGTACTGGCGCAGGAAGAGCGGATTATCGAGCGGATTCGGGCTGCGACAGCGGCGGGCGCCCGGTTGTTGACCGAGGCAATTGAAGTGATTGAGGGGCATCCCCGGCTGGTCCGTCCGGCGGTGCTCGATGGTGTGCGGCCAGAGATGGAAATTGTCCTGGCGGACCCCTTTGCACCGGTCGTTTCGTTTCTTCGGGTGGGGGATCCTGCCGAAGCCGTTGCGGCGGCGCGAGCCTGTCCGCTGGCTCTGGGGGCATCGATTTTCGGCTCGCCCGCCCGATGTCAACAGTTGGCAGATCAGCTGGATGCGGGGGTGGTGGTGATCAACGATTTGATTGCTGCGACTGCCGATCCGCGCGTTCCGTTTGGTGGTCGTCGTCAGAGCGGCTATGGTGTGACCCGCGGTGCTGCCGGGCTGGAAGAGATGACTCAGTTGAAGGCGATTATCTCGGTCCGTCCGTGGTTTCGACCCCACTTACAAAGCCCCACACCGGTTGATGCGGATGTGCTCGAACAGCTGATCCGTATCGAACATGCTGCCAACGGACTGGCCAAACTGCGGGCGAGTTTTCGCATGTTGTCCAAGTGCTGGGCCCAAATCCAATTTCGTAAATCCCCTTGAACGAGGTTATCGTGGCAAATCGAACTGATGTGGTTGTCGTTGGGAGTGGCTTGGGTGGTTTAGCCTGTGCTTGCACGTTGGCCGCCCGAGGGTATGGCGTCACGGTCATCGAACGGAATGAATGGTTGGGTGGCAAGGCAGCGGTGCTGGAAGAGGGGGGTTATCGGTTCGACATGGGACCGACCATTTTGACCCTGCCATCGGTTTTGAAGCGGGTCTTTGCTGAGGCCAATCGTTCGCTCGAGCACTACCTGGATCTGATCCGTCTGGATCCGCAGTGGCGATGTTTTTTTGCCGATGGATCTCAATTTGACCTGGTCGAGTCGGTCGACAAGATGAAGGCGAGTCTGCAGGAATTTACCGGTTCCGGCGAGACGGGGCTGGGCTACGAAAAATTTCTCGGGATCTCAAAGGGTCTGGATGAGGTTTCGAATCGCTTCTTTTTCTGGAAAAGTGTGGGGGGGATCTGGGATACGATCAACTTCAAGGAATCGATCTCGTTGAAGGTACTGAAAGATGTGATGAGTCTTCGATTTGGGCAAACTGTTTCCGGGCTGGTTCGTGCGAACATACCGGATGAACGGATTGCTCAAATGATCGATCACTTCACGCAGTATGTGGGATCCTCACCCGAATCCTCGCCAGCGGTACTGTGTGGAATCGCTCATATGCAGACGAACGAAGGGATTTGGTATCCCAAAGGGGGGACCCGTGCGATCCCCGAGGCGATGATTAAACTCGGACAAGAGTTGGGTGTCAGTTACGTGACGGGGCGGCAGGTTAAATCGATCAATTCTCAGCAGGGAAAAGTGACTGGTGTGACGCTGGATGATGGGCGGATCATTCAAGCCTCGACCGTCGTCTCAAATTCGGACTGCGTCAGGACCTGCCAGGAATTGCTGGAGCCAGCGGTGGGAGCTAAAAAACTTTCACGGCGGAAGTACGAGGCGGCCTGTTCGGGAGTGGTGCTTTATTTAGGGCTGAGAAAAAAATACGACCACCTTTTGCATCATAATTTTGTGTTTAGTCGTGATCCCCATCTCGAATTCAATGAGATCTACACTCAGGGTGAGCCTGCCAGCGACCCGACCTGTTATGTCTGTGCCGCTTCGTTGTCCGATCAGGCTGTCGCGCCGGCCGATGGTGAGGCGATGTATGTGCTGGTGCATACCCCTTATCTTCGGCCCCATCATGATTGGACGAAGATGCTACCGGAGTATCGCAACGTCATTATCGAGAAACTGAAAACAACAGGGGGGATGCCGGATCTGGAAGAACGGATTCAGGTGGAACGGACGCTGACTCCGGCCGACATTGATGCGCGATACCATGTGTTGAACGGGGCGATTTACGGGCTGGCAAGCCATGGTCGCTTCTTGGGCGCATTCAAACCTGCGAATCGCGTCCAGGAATTGAAAGGGCTTTATCTGGCTGGCGGCTCAGCGCATCCCGGTGCTGGCATGCCGATGGTGATGATGTCGGGCTGGATTGCTGCGGACGCTGTCGATCAGGACCGGCGATTGGGAGCAGGTGCTGCATGAACCCTGCTGGTGCCCGGCCGCCCGAGACCTATTTTTCACGAAAGCTCGTCTGGGGTTTTCGAAGGTATGTCCGCCGTTTCATTTACCGGAACTTCAATGCGGTCCGGGTTGCGAATCTCGACGCGTTGACGCCATCGATTTCCGGTCCGCTGATTTGCTTCGTGAATCATCCCGGTTGGTGGGATCCGATGGCTGCTGTGCTGCTGACGGACTCGTTTTTTCCGCGTCGGCGATTCTATGCGCCAATGGATGCTGCGGCGCTGAAGTTATATCCGATCCTCGAACGACTCGGCTTTTTTCCCCTGGACCGTAACTCGCCAGCGGGCCTCAAAACGTTTTTGCGTTATTGTCAGACGATTCTGCAAGACCCGGCGACGGCACTTTGGGTAACTCCGACCGGTCGTTTTACGGATATTCGTGAAGCGGCCCCGTTTATGGGGGGGTTGGGGCATCTTGCGACGTGTGCACCGAGTATCACATTGATTCCGGTGGCGATCGAGTATCCGTTTTGGAATGAACGATATCCGGAGATCCTGATCGAGTTCGGGCCCCTGCTCCGTTCCGAGGATTTGCCACGAGAGAAAGCCGCACGATTGCAGTTATTGGAAAAGCAGTTGTCCGATACTCAGGCATCACTCGCCCTGAAAGCGATTTCCCGCAATCCGGATGCGTTCACCACGCTCGTCTCGGGGCGTTCTGGAATTGGTGGCCTGTACGATAGTTTGCGAAGAATGGTGTCGTTTTTCACGGGAGCGACCTTCCAAGGACGGCATGAATTGGACAAGACGATTACGGCAGAAGGTGAGGGGAAGCAAATTCCATGATGTGGATAACTTGGCTCTCGGCATTCATCGCTGGCCAGATCCTGGTGCTTTTTCTGGTGAATCTTTGCCTGTTTCGTCGGTCCCCTCGTTGCGACGATGCTGCAGAAATCCCTCCGATCTCGGTTTTGATTCCGGCTCGGAACGAGGGGAGGCGGATTGGTGCACTGTTGCAATCGATTTTGGCGAGTGAAGGGATTGAATTCGAAATTCGGGTACTCGACGATCAGAGCACCGATGATACGGCCGAGGTGGTCCAGTCGCTGGCGGAGGTCCATTCCCAACTGGTCTTGATGTCCGGGGTCTCGATTCCCGCTGGCTGGAATGGAAAACAACACGCCTGCTATCAACTTGCCAACGCCGCAAAGTATGAAGAACTGGTATTCATCGACGCGGATGTCTTCGTGACCAAGGATGCGCTCAGGCGTGCGGTTTCGCTGAGACGGACAACGGGGGTTGATCTGCTCAGTGGTTTTCCGTTGCAACGGGTGGTGACGCTGGGCGAAGCGCTATTGATTCCGCTGATTCATCTGGTGCTGCTCTGTTTTCTCCCGTTTCCCTTAATGCGATTTTCGCGGCAGCGGGGTGCGGCAGCGGGGTGCGGGCAGTTGTTTTTGACCACGAAAACGGCCTATCAGGCTGCGGGGGGACATGCATCGATTCGTGACTCGTTCCATGATGGGATCATGCTGCCACGATCTTACCGTGGCAGCGGATTGAAGACTGACCTGTTCGACGCCTCGGATCTTGCTACCTGTCGCATGTACGGTTCATGGCGTGAAACTTGGGGAGGCCTGAGAAAGAACGCACACGAAGGGTTTGCGAACATGCCCTTGCTGCTGTTCATCACACTGGTGATGTTTCTGGTCTATGTTTACCCTGTGTTGGTCGTGCTCGCTTCGGTATTTGGTATCATCGACTCAAGCCAATGGGGGTTGGCGATGGTTGTGGCAATGCTGGGGTACTTGCCACGAGTGGTTTGCTGCGTGCGGTTTGACCATGCCTGGCTGGGATGTCTGTTGAATCCGCTCTCGATCGTGTTGTTTTTATTGATTCAGTGGGAGGCTTGGTTCCATCGTTTGAGGGGCCGAGGTATCGAATGGAGAAGTCGGAATTACGGAACGACGACCACCTGAACAGGGGACCAGCCCCCCTGCTTTCGCTGGTGGATGTCAAAAAAAGCTATCGTGGTCGTCAGGCCTTGAATGGGATCTCATTGGAGCTATTTCCGGGCGAGTTACTGGGGTTTTTTGGGCCGAACGGGGCGGGAAAAACGACGATGATCCGATGCATCGCCGGATTGCTCAGGCCTGATTCCGGGTCGGTGAGCCTGCATGATCAACATCCAGATCCTCAGCAAAAATCTTCGTCACGTTTGGGTGTTGTTCCGCAAAGTCTGGCCGTCTATCCAGACCTGACGGTGGAACAGAATCTTCAGGTTTTTGGCCGGCTGGAAGGGGTTCCCCGGCGGGAACTGGCAGCGCGGATTTCGAGTGTTCTGGACTGGTCCGCGCTGACCGATCGGCGACGCTCGTTAGTGAAAACTCTTTCGGGGGGGATGCAACGCCGTCTGAATATTGCGTGCAGCGTGCTGCATCAACCGCATGTTCTGCTGCTCGACGAACCGACGGTGGGGGTTGATCCACAAAGCCGTGAACGGATCTATGACATGATTCGGGACCTGGTCGGACGGGGTTCGGCGGTTCTGCTGACGACGCATCAACTCGATGAAGTTGAAACTCGCTGCGATCGGATTGTTGTGATGGACCACGGTACGATCGTGGCCAGCGGAACGTTAAGTGAGTTGATCCATCGTTCGATTGGCAAACCGCACCGTGTCACGCTGCAGTTTGATCAACCCTGTACGAAGGATGCCGCGACTTTCAAATTTGACGAGACACGCACCTTGGCCACTTGCGAGTTCGAGAGCATGCGGGAACTTCCCCGCATGCTGGGGGTACTTGAAACTCTGGAAATTGAGCCGACTCAAATCCACGTTCGCAGCATTGGTCTGCAAGATGTATTCCTTGAACTGACCGGCAGGAGGCTGCGCGAATGACGCTCACCATTTTTCGGATCATGCTGCTCAGGCTTTGGAATAATCCGCTCGAACTGGTCTTGATCTTCGTTGTTCCCGTCGGCTTTTTCAGCTTGTTTGCGATGATCTTCAGTCATGGAATCGCCACGAGCGAAAATAAACGGGTTCGCGTGGGAATCATTAATCCTGGTCAGAGTGAGCTGGCCAGTCAGTTGGTTGAGGTTTTCGAGAAAAACAAAGCAATCGATTGTCAACGCCCCACGAAGAGGAGCGAGGAAACGTCAACAGAGGACTTCGTGCTGGAAATTCAGGCGACAAAACAATTTGATCTGCTAGTGCGTGTGGACCCACCTGAGGAAGAACGTGCGGAAGAACCTGCGGAGGAACCCGCGCAATCGGTGTCTCGCCAGTCAGGTCGGTCCCCGCAAGTGATACTCATTACGGATGGCCAGAACCCGATGGCTTTGGCCATTGTTCAGGCGATTGTTCAGGGCTTTTTTTTACAACGGGCCGCAGAGGCGAGACTGGCGGGGCTGCCGGCAACAGAATTCCGCCAGCGTCCCGACGAGAAACAGGCCCGAGAACGGCCGTCAAATCCGTCAGAACAAGTTCCGCGTCATAAGCGGATGAGTCTTAAGACCCTGTCGAAAATTCGCGATGTGGACGAGGTCTTCACCGAAGAAGCGACCGATTTTACCGATGAGACCAACTCGCAGACGATCAATTGGCCTCAACGAGCCGATCCTGCCGATCCTGCTGATCATGACGAAAATCGTGCAGAACGGTCCGAGGCTCACGAGGTGTCTGCGTCGGAAGAGCTTGATTTTGTGGTGCAGAATCCGCAATCGGGCAACCAGCAGCACCCGCAAGTGGCCATGTACGCAGCGGGGATTGCCGTGCTGTTTCTGTTGTTTTCGACGACGGGTAATGCGGCGACATTGCTGGAAGAACAAGAGACCGGTACGCTCGATCGAATCCTGGGGAGTCAGGCGGGATTGATCGATGTGATCTTTGGCAAGTGGCTGTGGCTGTTTGTGCTCGGAGTCGTTCAGATTACGGTGATGTTTACCTGGGCGGATCTGGTCTTCGGAATTCATCTGCGGGATCATCTTTCCGGTTTCCTGGTGATGACGGCGAGTACTTCGGCGGCAACTGCCAGTTTTGGGATGTTTCTGGCGACAGTCAGTGGTTCACGCGCCCAATTGAGTGCCTTATCGGTACTGCTCATTCTGAGTATGTCTGCGTTGGGGGGGAGTATGATTCCCCGGTTTGTGATGAGCACACGAATGAAAGAGATTGGCCAGTGGACATTCAACGCCTGGGCGATCGATGGCTATCAGAAAGTCTTTTGGTATCAGCTTCCGATCAAAAGTCTGCAAAACGAGGTTTTCGTGCTGTGCGGCAGCGCGATCATCCTGGGTCTTTTATCATTAATCTTATCGCGCCGGTGGAGACCAGCCTAACACAACAGTTCAGGGATAAGTCTTGTCAGACGGCAAGGAGGCAACCTGAATTTTTGATGAATCGCAAATACGGTCCGGCGGTGCCATTTCCCATTCTTTCGCTGGTGCGGCATACTGTGTTGCATCAAAGCCATTCCTGCAGCCCGCAGAGAGGCTGACCAGTCACCCCTGAAAACTGAAAACTGAAAACTGAAAACTAATTTTTCTCCAAGGAGCCTGACATGCGTTTTCTGAGCTGTTGTTTTTATGCTGCCGTTTTTGGATTGATCTCGACGACGGTCGGGCATAGTGCTGATTGGGGTCTGAAGGAAGGGGCTCCTGGGCTCAAGTCTGCGGGCTCGCTGGCATTTGGACCGGATGGGATTCTGTTTGTTGGCGACAGTAAAAACGCGACGATTTTTGCCCTGGCAACGGGGGACACCCAAGGTGACCGTACAAAAGTCAAGTGGAAACTCGATGGCCTCAACAAGCAAGTGGCGACACTCTTGGGGACCACCGTCGAGAATATCACGGTGAATGATCTGGCGACCAATCCCTTAACCGGAGCGGTTTTTTTGTCGATCTCCCGAGGGAAGGGTGCGGAAGCGACACCGGCGATTGTCCGTGTCAGCGAAGCGAATCAGCTGACCGAAATTTCGCTGAAAAAGATCCCATTCCAAAAAGTCGTCCTTCCCGATGCCCCGGAAGACAAAGAGGTGACCGTCAACGGTCGCACGCGAAATGCCCGGATGGATTCGATCACTGACCTGGCCTATGCCGAAGGAAAGCTTTTTGCCTCGGGACTGGCAGCCGGTGCGTCTCCTTCGAGTGTGCATCAGATTCCCTTCCCGTTTGCGGAAGGGTTGACCGGGACCAGCGTGGAAATTTTCCATGGAGCCCACGGTAAAGTGGAAAGTACTTCCGCGATTCGAACATTTGTCCCGATGAACATCAATGGGCAGCCAAGTCTCTTGGCGGGATTCATCTGCACACCACTGGTTCGGTTCCCAATTAGCGACCTCAAGCCTGCGGAAAAAACCCGTGGTACCACCGTTGCCGAGCTCGGCAACCGAAATCAACCACTGGATATGATCGCCTATCGCAAGGATGGCAAAGATTTCCTGTTGCTGTCAAACTCGGCTCGTGGTGTGATGAAAATCAGCACCGAGAACATTGCTCGCAACGAGGGAATCACGACGGCGGTACCAGGGACCGCTGGCCAGGCCTATGAAACGATTAAAGAGCTTCAGGGGGTTGTTCAGCTCGATCAACTCAACGAGGACAACGTCGTTGTCATCGTTCAATCCGCCGACGGCACCCAGGATCTGCGGACCGTTCCGCTGCCCTGATTCGCTGCCCTGATCTGCTACTGAGCCGACATCGTCCGTAAGACGACTTTTGTTAATTCGGGTCGACAAAGGTATCGAATCGGCTCGCGCCCACTGATCCCCCGTGAGACGACTAACAGCGTCGGGGCTTTCCAGAAGACGCCCGAGGCGTAGCGGCAACCGTAGCGGCTGGGGGAATAGACGGGGCCAAGCAGAGGGAGCTGGATTTGTCCCCCATGCGTGTGGCCCGAGAGCATCAAGTCGATTTGCTGACTCTGAGCCCACTGGATGTTGTCTGGCGTGTGGCTCAGTAAGATCCGGAAGCTGTCGGTCGAGGTCTGGCTGAGGTTGGGGTGAGTCCCCATCCAGGGAGTTTCGTCACCCGCCAGCACCAGAGCGGGGGCGGAATTCGTGGAATTCGGTGGCCGAATCTCGACACATCGACTCGACAGATCCATCCAGCCCAGATGTTCCAGTTTGGCGCGAACGCGATTTGCGTCCAGATACCAGTCGTGATTTCCCAGAATAAAGTATTGGCCGATCTTTCCCCGCAGTCGGCCCAAGGTTGTTGGAAGCCAATCGATGAGTTCCGCGTCATCCAGCAGGTCGCCGGTAAAGACAAACAGGTCCGGCTGCATGGCGATCGCTTGGTCACAGACCGCTTCGAAATACGCACGGGTCACTGCACCGCGAAAATGCGTGTCTGCCAGATGCACGATCGACAACCCATCCCATTCCGACGGCAGGCGTGGTAACGAATAAGTTCTGGTGCTGACCTCCAGCGTGAATTGTTGATTGCCGGGGAGCAAGGCGACACTTCGCATCGGCCCCGGTCCGAGGTAAATCGCTTGCCATGTTTGGGCCTCAAAGGAATGACGGAAATCCACGAGTTGTGAGGTATGCGCCCGTTCGCACTGTGGGGGACGATAACGTTGAAAAACCCAAGTTGAACGAACCAAAAGCAGGAATCCGATGATCCCGGCGACAATCAGTAGACCTTGAAACGGAGTCAGATCGGACCAGGGACGATCACGTAACCACAGGCCGCCCTGAAAGAGGCACTGGATCAGCAGGACGGCATACAACGGGAGCAGTCCTAACTGCGGGACCTCGATCGCAGCGATGGCCCACTTTGGCAGGGGCCGCGCCAAAATTCGGTTCAGGATGGCTGTTGAAAGCTTGGCGTAGCCTGCAAACAACAACAAGGTCAGAAACAGCATCAATCCGACAAACATGCAACACCCTTTACCTCGATCGCGGTTGCCAGCCAATCGTGTCAGTGTCAGCCTCACCCAGATTCGCGGTCAGTAGGATGCAGGAAGTTTGCATCCAGTGCAAGCCGGTCGGTTTTGTGAGGATCGATCCTGCGGAAAATGAACAACAAACCCAAAGTGTGACCACAGGTAAAACCAGTCCTTCGTTTCCGCAGTCGACCGATGTCTGGGGGTCGGCCCTGTGGTCACCGTAGCGGATGGTGTTTGCGGCGTGGGGAAATTAAACTGAAAGTGTTCAGATTCCGTTTACCATCTCTCCTGGAAGTTGCCTGCATGAGCCCTACATCGCATACGGAGGATTTTCATTCCGATGAGGAATCCGAGCAGACCTACCGATTGTCCCAGGAATCACCGGTACCTCGCGAAGGGATCCAGCCACCTCCTCCTGTCGAGCATTCGTTTCCCGTTCCTCGCAAGCTGGCAAAACCGAAGTCGTCGAACGTCATGGCGCTGATGGGGTTTAATTTATTGGTCTTTGTCACCAGCGTTTGCGTGATGACACTGGAACTCACAGCGTCACGGCTGATTGGTAAACATGTCGGCTCGTCGCTCTATACCTGGACTTCGGTCATCGGTGTCGTGCTGGCGGGGATCACCTTGGGGAACTGGCTGGGTGGCTGGTTGGCGGACCGCTTTGATCGCGCCAAATCTCTCTCGTGGATGTATCTGTTCGGTAGCATTTCGTGTGGCAGTATTCTGTGGTTAGACCAGCTGGTAGGGACGCTGCCGAGGCCCGAGTCTTTCAGTTGGCCTGCCTGGGTGCTGACGGTTGTGGGAGTCATTTTTTTGCTTCCCGCTCTGGCTTTGGGGACAACCTCTCCGTTGGTCGCGAGTATGGCTTTGGATCGCAGTTCCCGCACCGGTTCGACCGTCGGGAATGTTTATGCCTGGGGAGCACTCGGCTCGATTGTCGGCACGTTTCTCACCGGGTTTTATCTGATCGATGTCTGGGGAACCCGATCGATTGTCGGCCTGACCGCCACCACGCTGGCGATCCTGGCGGTGATTTTGGCAGGGTCGCGGCGTATTTTTGGTACGGGAGTTGTGTTGGGTTGGATGCAGCTGCTGGGCTGGACAACGCTGCTGGCAACGACGCATGCCGATGCTTTCGGCGCCGTCGGACTCGTTTTTGGGAATTGTGTTTCGGTGATGCAATCGGGGGCTGATGCCGAGACCACCCGAGCCCGCTGGTACAGTTACGGTGGACAACTCGGTGATAAATTTCACGAACTGGGACTGGTCCTGGGACTTCGCGACGATCCGAGGCATCAATATCACGATGAAAGTAATTACTCGGATATTCGGATTAGTGACACCCTGCTGGATGATAAACCGATCAAGATGTTACGGCTTGATAAGCTAATCCATAGTTATTATGACCCCAGTGATCCGACATCACTGCACTACGAATACGAAAAGGTTTATGCGGCCGTGACCAAACGGGTCGCCGCCCCCTCGGCACAGGAGCCGCTGGTGGTTCCGCTGAATTTGCTGGCCGGTGTTGCCGTCAATCCACAGGATCTCCCCGCAGGAGTCACCCTGGATGAGGCGGGTCAGCTTGTAAAAATTGAGCAGCCATCAAACGAAGTGTTTGCTTATCTGCTGGCTCTTGCCCCGGAAGCGGGCTATTGGGCCGCAATTGAGCAGTTGCAGGTCGAGACCAACAAACTGCACTGGGGGGGATTTTCTTCCGCCAATCTGGTGAAACTACCGGAAGGGATCGTGATCGCCGAAGAATTGGGGGCCACACTGCGTCACGATGAATCGTTAGAAGTGCTGATCGCCTACCAGCCGATCTCAACGGCCGTCCGGGATCGCTTGATTGCCAATACCCCCTCGGGAAAATGGTATGAAACGCTGACGACGCTGCGACGAGAATCGCGACGATCTTCGGCCTGCTTTTATGGTGGCGGCGGGTTTATTTTTCCTCGCTGGTTCCTGCAGGAATTTCCTGGTAGCACCCGGATCGACGTGGCGGAATTGGACCCTGCCGTGTATCGAGCCGTGCAGAAAGAGATGGGGCTGACTGCTGAGCTGGAAACCCGCATCCATACGACGGTTGGCGACGCCCGCAATTTTGTCGATGACCAGTTGCGAGCCAACATCCGACGGAAAGAGCGTGGTGAAGTCCCGGTGACCTATGACTTTATTTATGCCGATGCGTTCAACGACTTCAGTATTCCAGCCCATTTAACGACGCTCGAATTCCTCAAGAAAACCTACGATCTGATGAATGATCGGGGTGTTTTTCAGGCGAACATTATTGATATGTATCCTCGGACCGAATACCCCGGAACATCCTACGGACAGGCCGAGTTTGAATACGCAGGTCGGCTGCCGAATGGAATCTTGCGTGACGAAGCTCGTCGAGACCAGCGCGTCCCTGCAGCGAAACCGTTTGCGCCCCTCGAAGTGACAGAGCTTGTTGCTCGACGCTATCGACTGTCGGTGGCCAGAACGTTGACCCCGGCAGAAGAACTTCGATTGAAAGAGGTGACGTGGCCACCAGTGAAACCACCGACCCCATTCGAGGTTTCCAAAGGATTTCAGCCAGAAGTCAATCTGGCGGACGAACGCGAAGGTTGGCGCAAGGCGATTGGAGGATTGGGGACACAATCTCGCAAGAAACAACCTTTTGCCGGCACGATTCCGGTATCGCTCGAGTCTGCAGGGGGAATCCTCGAAGCCTGGGTTCCTTCGGTACATCCGTACGAGTTTGTTGAGGTGCAGCGGATCGACGGCGACCAGCATCTGCTCGGTTTTCGCGGAATCGTCTCGGCCGCCGCAGCACGACAACTGATTGAACTGGATCCGGCGAACAAAGCTTGGGGCGAGGCGGTCACCAGTGCCGCCCGTCGCTCGCGTCTGTCGGGTCCAGGACGTTTTATGGGTCGGTATGTGGCCACGGCGGCAAGAATCTTTCCGAACATCTACGTATTCAGTACCTCACACCAGCAGCCGAATGCCAGCCGTGATACGTTCGTAATGGTCTGCTCGCGTCAGCCAATCGATCTGAACTCCCTGGATAATACCGGTGACTGGACCGGTGGCCCGTTTGCATCACTGCAGACGGAACCGGGGCAAACCGAGCCGACACTGGGTGGCCAGATGAGTGCCATCCTGGCCTTGGCGGAAGGACAGATTCTGACGGATGATTTCGCTCCTGTGGATAATCTGCTGGTTCCCGTCTTCATGACGCAAGAGTAACCCGTTTGCGAATCAAGGCTGGCGGATACTGCAAGATTCCCTCATCAAGTGACGTCTTTGGGTTTTGACACGGATCCCTTGGCATTGGAGATCATCAGTTCCTGCCATCGGTTGGTGGCGTGATGATTTTGCCATTTTTCGGTGGGCCATCGGGGTAGATCAGCGGGGTGGGGTCCGCGGTCGGCAACTGCAGCGATTCGGCCTGGATTAAGGGTAGAAAAACCGCTGCGGTTCGGTCGGCAAAAACCAACCGCCAGGTGGGGGTCTGCAGCAAGCCGTTGATGGCTGGTCGCGAGTGTCGACTATCAAGAATGACAACCGGTAAATCTCCATCCTGAAACCACCGCAGCCAGCGAGAATTACCGGTGGCCATGTCTTGCAAGGTCTCATTAAATTTTTCGAATGTTCGTTGCGTACAGACTTCGAGACGCGCGTCCATGAAGACTTTGCGCCGGGGCCCTTGATGGTAGATGTAGACTTCCGCTTGCCCGAGATGAGCGACGAAAGCGCGGTCAGGAAAACCGGGTTGTCCGGCAAATTTCGCGGCGTCGTGAATAAACCAGTTCGGGGCCTCACCCAGCCGAAACGGTTTGTTTTTCTCGCCGATCTCATTCCACCAACCTGTGACGACCGCCAGACAAAGCAGGCAGATTCCGCCGGCCATGCCGATCGTTGTGCGGAGCTGTTGACGGAACTGTGTGGAAGTCTCGGTTGTGAGTCGCGACCACAATTGAGACGCAGCCGCGAAGTTTTCACAGGCAACGAATCCGGCAACAAGCGCGAAGACATTGGTATTGCGACTGGCCTGCCAGGCCAGGTGGGAATAGCCAGCAAACATCAGCACCCGAAAGAGACTCCAGCGTCGCTTGGCCAGCAGCAACCAGACGAAGCTGAAGGCCGCCACCATCCAGGTCATTAATTCGGCGATCAGGTACAGGTTCATGATTCCGAATTTCCGTACAAATTCGATTGGGGGCTGAAACTCGCCAATATTTTGGCTGTAAAAGGCTTTTTCGACCGAGAACTTGCGATACAAAGTCCACGGAAACAAGGCTCCTTCTTCGAAGTAAGGATTAAGGAAGCAAGCCAGTCCGATCAGTCCCGCAGCGATCCAGATCGTTCGCAACGGGGGGGCTTCAGCGGAGCGAGGTTCCCAACCCAGCTGACGGGGCCACCATGTACGAACGACCGCGTCGACGGCGTAACAGACTCCAACCACCAGCCCCAGGATGAATAAGGCATGACAGTTCACCCAGACGAGGGTCACCAGCGGCAGCCACCAGATCAGACGCGGACGCTGGTCCGAGCGGCGGGCAATCCAGAGCCACAGGGCCAGAAACAGAAGGGACAGCATTTCAGGTCGTTCGTTACCCCGTCCCACAATACAGATGATCGGCGGAATCCAGATTGCGGTCTTTTTCCATGCCGTCAAACCCGATCCACCCGCATGCCAGCCGATGGCCACCGCTGAGGTAATAATCACCCCTTTGGCCAGTGTCACCAGCGGGACGCCCCCTAGGTGATACAATCCGGTAATCAGTATCTGAAACCCCCAATGCAGATCGATCCAGGGTTTGTCGGAGTCAGTAAAGGTATACAGGTCGACGTACGGGATTCCGTTTCCCGCCAGGATCCACTCACCCGTTTTCAAATGCCACCAGAAGTCGGTATCTGCGAGGGGAACACAGAGCCCGAGAAACGTCCACAGCAGTAACAACGCCAGCAGGGTTCGATCCCAAAAAACCACTGCGGAATGGTCAGCCTCGAGTGCGGCATTCGTGGTGGATGGGGAGATTGCGTTTCTCTGCAACAAACGTTTGGACCGCTTCGCGTTCAAAGAAGTTTCTCCTGGTTGATCGAGCCCGTTTCGGGT
Source organism: Schlesneria sp. (assembly GCA_044354755.1). Lineage (GTDB taxonomy): Bacteria > Planctomycetota > Planctomycetia > Planctomycetales > Planctomycetaceae > Schlesneria. The sequence continues at coordinate 14,336 of JBIKZJ010000048.1, forward strand.
GCGTTTGTCCCCTTTCATTCAGGATTGTAACGGATGTTTGGGTCTCCCGAAAATCGATCGGTTCGCTTGACGGTTCACGATCGGGTCCGTGGCCCGTTGAGCATCCGCCCGATCCAGGTATACCGCACCAGATATTGGTAGCTGAGCAGCAACAGACCTGTAACGAGTACGACGATCAGGGGGAGTTTTACAGGGGCGGGCCAATTCCAGTCTCTCATCCCGCCTTGAACAAGGACGATCAGGGGGAGATGCGCCAGATACAGCCAGTAGGCCGAGTCGGCAAGATACCGAATTCGCTTGTTTTCACGTTGAATCTGACTACGGAACAGGCCCATCAGTCCGAATGTCATCAGCCAGGTATAGGTCACCTGGAACAGCCCGGAAATCACGATTTGACCCAGCGTGAAGTGACCAAGCGGCAGCAGAACCAGCAAAGACAGCGGAATCGTCAGCGGCCACCAGCGACCGACTTTTCCCTGTTGGTCGTCAGCATCGTAATAGAAGGTGCCAACCCCAAAAAAGATCCCGTAATACGCCAGCAGATGAGGGGGCATGATCAGCCCTGTTGAAGTATCAGGTCCGTAGGTCGGATTGAAACTTCCCATGAATAATTGGGGAATCATCGTGAAACCGATGATCCAGATCAGGCCAAACGGCGAGAGAATCAGTTGCCGTGGCAGCTTGGGGATCGAGAGCCACTGGCCGACTGTCACGCAGACCGTGAAGATCACGACCAGATAACAGAGGAACCACAAAAACCAGAGATGGTCGAAGAAAGAGGTAAAAATCAGTTGAATCGGCTTTTCCTTGGGGCTGCTCACCAGAGAATATAGCGGGGAAATATCCGTCAACCATTGCGGCAGACCACGATCGGGGACACGCAGCAAAAATCGTTCGGATATTTGAAACTTCACATAGTCCCGCCGTAATTGGTTCAAATTCCAGGCCTCGGTCGGCTTCGCGGGTGCTGAACCTTTTGGATTTTGATCGTCGGCTGCTGCCGGGGGATCGGTCGCTGCGGGGAGAAGGGGAATGATCAGGTTGCGGCATTGGGCTCGCCCCGCCCAGATTTCCGCTTCCTCACGCAAGGGAATTCGCAGCAATTGGGCGATGAATTGGGTCGTACCCCAATCGGCGGATGCGGAATCACTCGCCGTATCATTGGATTTTCCGATGGCGGCCGGATCTGCACCATGCTCGAGCAGCAATTCGACGACATCGGGAAAGCCCAGGAACGCGGCAGAATGGAGTGCTCGATAACCATCCCGGTTCTTCTGGTTCACATCGGCTCCCTGAGCGATCAGCCGTCGGGCGATCTCGAGGTTACCGTAATGGGCCGCCCAGGAGAGGGGGGGAATTCCAAACTCGGGGTCGGGTTGACTTACGTCGGTCCCTGCCACCAGTAGTTGATCAACCTCGGTGATATTTTGGCGGCGGATGGCTTCGACCAGCGGCGATTTCGGGGTTGTGTCTGCTCTTTTGGCATCCTGCTTTGCTGCCATCGTATTGGCAAAAGAGACAGATATTCTTAATGCCGGTACGATTGTCATCGCTCCGAGCAGGCAAGGGATAAAAACCCGGAGATACCGTTGCCATAAAAGCGATTTCAAACCCCGTTGCCGCCAAAGCATCATCGTGAAATAGCCGCTGAGAAAAATAAACAGTGGCATGCGAAACCCGTGAATGGCGTGATTCATCCATTCGAGCGCGGGGGTAGGATAGCGATCCATGACGATCCAGGGTTTTCCCGTCAAGGACAACACGGCATGCAATAAGATCCCGAGCAGCATGGCAAACGCACGCAACGCATCCAGGTCGTGCCGTCGGGAATCTTTGACCTCGGCGGGGATCTGACTCATTTTAGTCATCCAGAATGATTATCATCGAGTTGTTTGCGATAAATTTAGTTGATAAGACTGACGACGAACTCAAACAGGACTTCTCTGACGGATCATCAGACTCGTTACCGAAAAATGCCAAAAAATTTGGCGAGAAAGAGTTTTAGGCTGAGGTTTTTCTTACCAAAGACATGTTACAGGTCTAGGCCTAATTGATCCGTGGGGAGTTCCCGCAAGATTTCTTCTGTACTGGTGACCCCCATCGCCACCTTGACCATGGCTGAGCGACGGAACTCCAGCATTCCTTGCTGCATTGCCAGCGCCTGCAGTTCCTCACTGCTGCAACCTTTGGCGACCAGTTGTCGCAACTGACGATTGAAGACCATCAGTTCCAGGATCGCTGTCCGGCCTGAATAGCCCTGTTGCCAGCAAGCTTCACACGAACCGGGGCCAAAAATATAGGTGCCGAATCCCGGTTCAAGAAAGGGCTGGATATCGGCAAATGTTTCGGGGGATTCACTGATGTCGTAGGCCACCCGACATTTGGCGCAGAGCGTTCGTACCAGTCGCTGTGCGACGACTCCCAGCAGGCAATTCGAGAGGAAAAATCGATTCACGCCCAGTGCAGCCATGCTCATGACCGCCGAGGCGGCAATGGGGGAATGGAGTGTCGAGAGTACGACCGTTCCACTATTTGCGGCCCGAACGGCCGTTAACGCCGTTTCTTCATCGCGGATCTCACCAACCATGATGACATCGGGAGCTTGCCGCAACACATTCCGCAGCAGTTCGGGAAAATCGAGTCCCAGTTTTGCATTGGTCTGCGACTGTCGCAACCCGGTCACGGAATACTCGACGGGATCTTCCAGCGTATTGATCTTCCGCGTTCCGTCGTTGAGGTATTGCAGGCAACCGTACAGCGTGGTGGTTTTACCAGTCCCCGTGGGGCCCGTCACCAGAATCAACCCGCTGGAATTGTTGAGCATCGCCTGCATCTTGTTCAGCTCGATCCGTGTCAGACCGATTTGATCCAGGGTTCGCAAGCCAAATTTTCGGTCGAGCAGCCGAGCGGCAAGGTCCTCGCCGTGCAGCGTGGGGATGATATTGATTCTTAGATCGATTGTGCGATCCCCGATCGTCTGGATCAAACGTCCTTCATGGGGTCGGCGACGATCCCCGAGGTCGATCCCCGCTTCAGCCTTGAGCAGCGTGACCACCGTCCGGCCCAAGTCGAGTGGTAACGCGGCGACGGTTTCAATTTGTCCCATTCGTCGAAAGGCCACGCGAATACCCGACTCTTCTGCCAGGAAAAACAAATCACTCACATGCTGGTCAGCGGCACGTTCGATGACGGCGGCGAGAACCTCACTGGGACTCAGATTGGTGAAAAAATCGCCAGCAAAACGACCGTCGTAGACCATTTAAACCTCCTCTTCCCGTGTGAGCTCTAAAGCCTTCTGTTGATCTTCAGCGATGTGAAAGACTTTATCCAATCGCAATAGTGAGAAGACGTTGGCGGCCATCGGTTGTAGCGAATGCAGCACCAGTTGGCCTCCGTTTTCACGAAAGCGTTTTTGAGAACTCAGTAGCCAGCCGATGCACATCGAGTCGAGATAGTTCGAGTCGCGCAGATCCAGCAGAACCTTCCGCTGGTACGCTTCCGGACCCAGTAACGCACGAAAGGGATCGATCGGTGGGGCCACATCCGGTTGTGTCAGACAACCCTGAATTACGACCAGAACAACCCGACCCTGGTCTGCCACAATCGAGAACGCCATAACGAATTCGCCCAAGAATGAGGGATCGACGCTCAGCAAACGAATCACGCTGAAGCCATCACTCTAGCGTTGCCAGGGATTCTCTTCAAGCGGCGCGAATCGGTTGTCATGAGCGATCCCCAGCGGATCGTGATCGCGAAAAAGGCTGCTTGTTGCCTGGGATGCAGAGGATTAGAATCGGGGCAGGTACCCGTCGCCGAGTTGTTCGCGAAATCGCATTTAATCGAATCGGTCGAAGTCGGGGGTTTAACCTGCGTCCCCCTGAGCAAACAGCCAGACCGGTCCCGTTTTTGGAGATCTCTGATGATGGAATCCTTGTCGGTATCGCGCCGTGATCTGCTCTGGCAATATGGCGGAGGTCTGGGGGGGATCGCGCTGGCCAGCCTGTTTGGTCGCGAGCAAACTCTTCCTGCCGCCGAATCGGCCAGCACCACCATCGGTCAGCGGACGGGGCCCGGCGGTGGGGTCGTGGAAGTTTTGCATATCCCCCCCAAAGCGACACGAGTGGTGCAATTCTTCATGGCGGGTGCAGCCAGTCATGTCGACCTGTACGATGAAAAACCGGAACTGGTCAAACGTGATGGTCAGCCGTGGGACCCCGGTGAAACGGTGGAACTGTTCCAGAACGGACATGGAGCCACCTTCGCCTCACCCTGGAAATGGCAGTCTTATGGTCAGTGTGGCAAACGTCTATCGGAGGTGAGTGCTCCGCTCGGGGCCATCGTGGATGAGATGGCATTCATTCATAATCTTGTCGGCAAATCGGGTGTGCATAGTTCCGCCACCCTGCTGCAGGCGACCGGTTTTCAAAGCCCCGGCTTTCCGGGGATGGGGGCCTGGGTCAGCTACGGCCTGGGAAGTATGAATGACAACTTGCCGACGTTTGTGGTTATGCCCGATCACCGCGGCTTCCCCTCGAACGGACAGAAAAACTGGGACTCGGCCTTCCTTCCCGCCCGCCATCAGGGGACACTCATTCGGCCAGGAGCCCTCAATCCGATCGAAGACCTGTTTCCTGCACTCGAAGGGATCGTCACCAAAGGGTCTGATGCCGCTGGACTCGAGGTCATGAGTCGACTGAATCGGCGTCATGCCGAGACGCGTCCGGGAGATTCCCGACTGGAAGCCAGAATCAAGTCTTATGAGCTCGCTGCCCGCATGCAGTTAGCGGCCCCGGAAGCGCTCAACATCACCGGCGAACCCCGGCATATCCTCAAACTGTATGGGCTCGATCATGGCTTGGGGGAATTTCCCAAGGAAATCAATGTCCCCGAAGAGACCGACATTTTCGGCCGGAAATGCCTGATCGCCCGACGGCTGCTCGAACGAGGGGTTCGGTTCGTCCAGATCTGGTCCGGTTGCGACAACGGATTTCCTCGCCGCAATTGGGATTCGCACGAAGACGTGTTTCGTGATCATGGACCGTTAGCCACGGGGATGTCGCACGGAGCGGCGGCGCTGATTGCAGACCTGAAGCAACGAGGAATGCTCGACGACACCATCATCCATTGGACCACCGAATTTGGTCGCATGCCGTGCGCTCAGGGTGGTAAAGGACGCGACCACAATCCGTTTGTCTTCACCAACTGGCTGGCCGGAGGGGGCATTCGGGGGTGGACGACTTATGGGCCGAGTGACGAGTGGGGTTATAAGCCTTTGGATCGAGCCAACCCGACGCAGGTTTACGATATTCATGCCACCATGCTGCGGTTGCTCGGGATTGACCATACGAAGCTGACGTTCCGCAACAATGGCATCGACCGTCGGTTGACTGATGTGCATGGTCACGTGATTCAGGAATTGATCGCCTGATTGCTACAGGTCGCCGATCGACTTCCAGAACAGATCGTCATCAGAGACTGCGGGTTTTGACGGTCCTGTTGCCGATTTGTGGTTTGACGAACCCTGTGCCGCAGCGGGTGGGATCGGTGGGGGTTTGATCGCCGGTTTAGCGGGTGAGGTTGGCTTGCCCTGTGTTGATTTTTCCTGTGGCAATTTTCCCGAATCGGCATCGGCCCACGGGAAATCCGTCATTTCCTCGTTTTGCAACGTCCGTTTGGGTGCTGCCATGGGGGCCGAGGGCTTCGGCTTGGCGGCCCCACGTTCCTCTTTGCCAACCCGAGGTCGTGATTCGCAGCGGAAGCATTGACCGCGGGCATTGAGTGGTTCGCCACAGTCATTGCAGAGTGGAATCGGTACGGACGAGTCCTCTAATGCAGAGAGACTCAGGCCTGATGGGAGTGGTGCCGAGGCCAGTTTGGGTGCTGGTTTCGGGGTCGCGACAGGGTTCGGGCGAGTGATTGACCTCGAGGGTAAATCCCCTTTGGCGATGATATCGGGTATCACCCGCGGAGCGGACGGGGACACGACATGCACTGAATTTGAATCCGCTTGTTCGACGGGGGCATTCAATGGACTGGTGATTCGATTTTCGGGGCGAACAAATTCGGTATGTGCGACTTGACCAGTCGCCAGCAGCTTAGCTGTCACATGCACGCGTGCCTGCTCATCGTAGGTGATGGTGACTTCGATCTCGCTCCCCGCCGGCAGGTTTGCGGGCAAGGGATCGATCCGGCAGGTGCCGAGTTCCACATGAGCGGAATCGGCGGCGGTTCCACTTTCGACAATCCGCAGGTGGATACGTGGCTGCCCTGCGGAAACCGTTCCGTAGATCTGGCTCACGGCAGCGGGAAGTTGCGTGTGTGCGGGGAGAATGTAATCGGGAACTCGCGCACCCGTTTCCACATTCCGAATCAGGATCCCTAAGGCCCGTGCGCTGCTGCTTAGCTGCTTGTATTGCGACAGGCGGTTTGCAGCAGTTGGTGTCAGAATCGACTTGGCAAATTCGTTGTTCGTCAACAACATCCCGGCATAGTAAGTGGCACCGTGTGCAATTGACTGGTCGGGAGAAAGCGAGGTATTGAGCGTTCGACCGCTGAGCCGTTTCAGCATGTTCCGGACCATCGGCATTCGGGATGATCCCCCGGTGGTGAGCACCACGTCGACCTTGGCCCATCCCATCTGGCACTCTTTCAGCAATCCCAGTGTCAGTTGCTCCATCCGTACGACAAAATCTTTTGTCAGCTGTTCAAACCGCTCTAGTTCGACCTGATAGGTTTTCCGTTGGCCCCCGGAAACAACGGTCAACGCCGCTTTGGGTCGAACCGAGAGACTCCGTTTGGTTTGCTCTGCTTCGAGTGCCAGAGCCTGCGCACTTTCACGGTCCTTGGTCAGATCGATACCAAATTCTTTGAAGAACAGTTTTCTGACCGCATTTTCCAGGGCTTTATTCCAATCCAGGCCACCCAGGTGCAGGTCACCACCACTCGCCAACACCCGAACCTCGTTCTTTTGGTATTTCACGAGTGACAGGTCGAACGTCCCCCCGCCTAAATCGACGACTAAGACGGTTTGGGCTTCGGCGAGTTCCGAGAACCAGATACCTTCTGTTCCCAGGACATAACACAGAGCTGCCGCGACCGGTTCGTTGATGATATCGATCTGGGTCAAGCCGGCCCGCTTACCCGCCTCGACCGTCGCCTGTCGTTGAATCT
>JBIKZJ010000374.1:0-6422 GCA_044354755.1 Schlesneria sp.
GACTAAAAACTTTTAAATACCAACGTGATATAAAAGTGTTTGAGGTTACTGAAAGTTTTCGAGTAATTCGATGGCCGGACGGGAGTAGGATCTGGCTCGATTCCGTAGGGATTTTGCATTTCAAAAGCTTCGATGATCGTTGTCCAGAAGCGTCACTCATCTTGGCCAAAGATGGGATTTCCGGATGGAGCAGCACGGGACAGTATTTTGGGGACCCCTATTTTCAAAACATAGGGCTGCCCACGATGACTGCCCGCGAAGTTATGAAGACCATTCTCATTCCATTTATCTCGCATCTGAAATAAATTTTTCCTGAAGGGGGGTGGATGGATGCAAGGTTCATTACAGCTGCTGCCGACGGCAACCGGTAAGCCGCTTCGTCAGCAGGTTGCCTGGTTTATTGCCGGCGGCAATTCGGAAACGATCTTACAGGAATTCGTCCGCTGGGGTGTGCCGCTGGAAAGACTGGTGATTCGGCCAATTCCTCGCTCATTCGCGGATGCGACGCTGAGGGGTGTCCTGGTCACCGAAACGGGGTTTTCGGGTGCTCTGGCCAATGCCTCAGACGCCCCTGAGGGGAAGACCATGCCTCGAAACGCGATCGCGTTTGGTCAGATTGGAAAACGGATTTTTCTGCCGACGGACGCGATGATCCTGCCCGCAGTCAACGACCAGGAACTGGTTTTGCTGTTGCCTGCGGATGATAGTGAGTATGTGTGGCATCCCTCATCCGGGTTGATCCGCATGGAACCGAGTGAAGTTCTGGGGATCGTGGATTTTCTGAGGATTCCTGTCGAGGATTTCCGGCGATGGGATCAAGCGATTCCGGGAATCTTGTTTCGCTCACGTTTACTGGAAGTGGAAGCAGAGCAGCCACTGAATGCGGATGAGGTGCTTGAGGAGTCGGCGGGGGATATCGGCAGTGAACCCGTGTGGTCGGACGAAGTGCCGACCGCACCATTCGAGTCCATTCAGAACTTTTTAGCAGGCTTGCGACAACTCGTTCGCGCGATGATCAGCCGTATTTTCCAAAGAAAACCGCAGTCTGGAACAAACACCGCAGCGACGCCCCCACGGCCTCGAAAAACCCTTTTGCCCAAGGGGGGACTTGTGGGACGTTTTGTCACGGGAGCCAGCGAGCTGGCTGGCCGGGGGCTGGGACTTGTTTTGAAGCCACTCGTCGCGATCGGGGAGGCCATGAAAAATCAGCTGGCGAACTCGTGGTTGGGCGAGCGGATCAATCAAACCGCTCGCGATCGTGAGATCGCACGACTGTTAAAACGTTTGAATGCCGATCCGGATGAAGGGTTGCGATATGCCTTTCCCGTTGATGGCCTTGATCATGGTCGCGGAAAGGCCCCCGCATCCAACCAGTTGGCACCGCACGACATCGACTGGAAGAACGCACAATTGGGTGCAGGGCAACTCTCTGATCAATGGCAGATCTCGAACGATCATCTCGTTCGACTGACCGCGCAATATCGGCGGCTCGCGACACGGGAACTGCAACTCGGGCGTTTTCAGCGGGCGGCCTATATTTTTTCGGCGTTACTCGGAGACCACGCTTCGGCGGCCGGGGCTCTGGAACAGGGTGGTCACTACCGCGAGGCGGCAGCGATCTATCGCGATCGCCTGAATCGCCCTGCTGACGCAGCCAGGTGCCTTGAGCTGGCGGGACTCTTGGACGAGGCTGCTCGGTTGTATGAAGAGATAGGGGAGTTGGCGAAGGCGGCGGAGCTCTATTCCCGGCTGGACCGACCTGATCAAGCCATTCGGCTCTATCGAATTCTCGTCGCTCGGTTGATTTCCCAGCACGATTTTCTAGCGGCTGGCCGAATTCTTCACGAGCGTCTGCAGGATTTGGAGGGGGCTTTAGCGATCTTGTCGCGGGGCTGGCCAAACTCGACCACCGCACAGGCCTGCCTGCACGAGAAGATCTCTTTGCTGGGGGCCCATCAACGTCATGCCGAGACGTTAGTACTGATCCGACAACTCCAGGCCGAGTATCACAAAGATCCGAATCGGCAGCGGTCGACGGCCATCGTCTTGAGTGGTGTCGCGATCGATTACCCCGAGCGAAACGTGCGTGCTGCCGCGTGCGACACGGTGCAGGTCATCGTGGCGTCGGCATTGGTAACGTACCCACTCTCGGAAGCGAGTTTCTTTTTGGATTTGCTCAAACAGATGGTTCCGCAGGACAAATTGCTCGATCGAGATTGTGACCGATTTCGTCAACAGCAACGTCATTCCTTGCGGCAATCGCCGTCGACCCCCCCCGCAGTGGAAAAACTTTTTAGATTAGAGGTGTTTCGAGAACCGTCAGCCCCCCCCACTGAGTGGCGTGATGCGAAATCGAGCGGGAACCACGTTGAAATCATCGGATTCCAGAATTCGACCCTCATTTTACGGAAGTCTCCCTGGCACCAGCTCCGAGCGGGATCCGAACTGAACTGGCCAAAGGTGAATCCCGAGGCGCGATTGATTTTTGAGCCGCTTCCCTACGAGAGCGGAACCACTTTAGTGCATTCGATCGAATACCGCCCGCTCGCAGTTCAATCGACAACGTATCTTGAACTGCCGGAAATTGCCGGAGAATATTCGGAATGGCGGGGTGGATCTCCCCCCCGTGCCACCAACATGACGCTTGCAATTGCGGTTGAACCCAACGGGGCCATCTGGGAAATCCGTGCAGGGAATGATGACTTTGAACTTTATTTTATTAACATTGAGGGTATTCAGTTTTTGCAGGCGACTTTGCCGTCATTTACCAATCCGTTAAGAAACCTTGCCGAAGAAATCGTTTTTTTGGTTGTCATGAAAAATCTTTGTTATGTCTCAATCTACGACCAAATTTTTTTAGTGACCACGAAAATTCCGTTTTCGGGCAAGGATTACGCACTGACGCAAAGCGTCTCACAACACGAACACATTGCATCGTTGTTGAAACTTCCAGAAAAACTTTTGGGCGGAACGATTGATTCGGAAGCCTGGCTGCTCGTGCTCTGTCACGTCGGGGGGGTGTTGGTGTGTTGTGAGGATCCTGATTTTCACATTCCGATTGCCGAAACTCTGTTCTCGCCGAAAGGGTTGATTCTATTAGAGAAATTCGTGGTGATCGCGGCGGATCGTGAAGTTCAGGTCTATCATATTCGCCGCCGCCGTTTGTTCTTGCTGGGGACCTGCGCAATCGGCTTCACACCGATCGCAGTGACATCAACCGTCAATCTGTGTGAGTTCGCGGCATTCGGTGCCGCGGGAGAAATGGAAGTTTTTGTGGTCAATCCTGGAAAGAGATTTTTGGATCAACGAAACGGAACAGAAAAGTAATGAGTAAGGCGTTGTCAAGATACTGGTGCGTCTTGTGTCTCATGGGCGACCCAACTCATCCCTGTTTGACATATTTCCGCGAACGAAATCGGACGGTCACGTTCACGGCCCGATACCTCGCGAACGTGCGTGTCCCTGTTGTGAAAAATCGTTGGGATGGATCGTTTGGGGGCACCGTTTGGACGCGTCTCCGCACCGCTTAACCGCGCCTCGTAGAGAAGCGCGCTAATCGGCGGCAATGTCCGACCCGGGGTGTCATCGTGCGTTTGATCATTGTCGTGCTCTTGGCGTTTCGCCTGCAGGCGATATCGGACATTATGGTCCAGCGACGTTTAAAGAGGTCGGCTGAACACCGACCCGCCTGCGCCTGTGGCTACGGGTCAAACGGTGATGGCGTGTACCCGATGGTAGAATCCCACCGTTTCACCGCGCCTCGAAGAGAAGCGCGTCAATCGGCGGCCGATGACAGATCCGGGGTGTCATCACGCGTTTGATCATTGTCGCGCTCTTGGCGTGTGGTCCCCAGGCGGGATCGAACACTGTGGTCCAGTAACGCAGGCGGGGCGGATGAACACCAATCCGCCTGTGCGGCTTGGCGACGGTTCTCAGCCCATCCGACGGATTTCATCCCCTTTGCGAAGAGCTCGATTCCACTTTGCCAGCAGTTGCCGAACTTGTGCCTGCAGTGAACCGACTGCAGTGAACCGACTGCAGGCGACTGCATGCGGTTCACTGCGATATCGAGGGACCGCATGCAACCTAAAAAATATTTCTCTGATTGCAAACGCTTGCAATTTTATGACTTGCGCGAAAAAACGCCTCACATATTTCCTGTTGGTACGCGGTTCGCTTTAGGAAGTCACCAGACATGATTTTCTTGAACACCGCTTTTGCTGAGGTCGCCATGAGTAACAGTCCACCCGACAAACGACGATCCACGCTGCTGCGATTGCTGGATGCGTTTTTTCAAGAAGAGAATATCAAATGGGTGCTGGGACTCGGGGTCTGCATCCTGCTGGGCTCGTCGCTGCGGCTGGTGACGCTCCACTGGCAGGGATACACACCGGTCTGGAAATATCTGATTCTGCTCGCTTATACCGGGGGCGTTTTTGCGCTCGGGGAGTTTGGCTATCACCGAATGGGACTGCGTAAAACCGGGACAGTGCTAATGTCGCTCACGGTCCTGTTAATCCCCATCAGTTTTTTAGCCCTGCATTGGATCCAACCAAACTCCGAAACATCCTGGATTGAGGGGTTGCCGCAGTTAGGCTTAGTCGTATTGCTGGGAGTCAACCTGATCTGGAGCACCTATGCCGCCAACCATATTTTTCGGCATTTTCTGCGAAAGTCTCAGCCGACCTTTCTGGTCAGCTATTTGATCTTGTGTCTGGCCGCTGCGATTATTCCGGGGTTGCCTGTCGCCTGGAAACCGGTGCTCGCGTTGGCTCTTTGGGCTGTTTTTGCTGCGGGAACGGTGAAGGTCAATCGGCACATCTTCTGGCTCACCGAAGAACACCGCCTAACACGCATTTTCGGTTTCTTTCCGATCGCTTTATTGGGGTCACTCTTCGCCGTCGTGTTTCAACTCGGAATCGCTGCCGAGATTTCGACCCCCTGGATGGGGCTGATCTGCACACTCGTGTCACTGCCGGTGCTGTTGACAGCCGATACCGTCGCCCGAGTCTTCGAGCAGCGTACGGGTGGGATTGTACGACCGATTCCCTGGAGCATCAGCGGCCCGTTAGCAGTGGGGGTGCTAATGACTGCTGCGGGAGTCCTGTTGGCGATGACGGGATTGGCCGTCTCGCCACCGAATCCGATCGTGATACCGACCGCAATTCTCGCGGCAATTGCCATGGGGCTGATTGCCGCACGAACCAAAAATCCCGCCTTTGTGGGGGGGCTGATCCTCTGTGTCATGGTTGTTTATCAGACGACACCGATTCTCTTCAAAGAGCTGGTGTTGCAACTGCGGGACCAGGCAGCAGCCGCGGTGCGGGAAGAACGACTTCCCTATGCCTTTTACGGTTTGACTTATGCTCCCTTGATCGCACTCTTCACTGCGATCGCAGCGATCCTGCATCGGCGGGGTGAGCGTCTGTTTGCTGGTCCACTGCAATTCACGGCCATGGGCTTGTCGCTCTTGCTGTTGGGGGCCTCGTTCCTACATCCTGCTGCCATTCTACCCGTCTGTTTGCTGCTCTGTCCCCTGTTGGCCTTGTCGGGAGTTTTGTTTCGGCAACCTGCTTATTTGATTCCTGCGGTGGTCTCGTTTCTCGCGGCGGCCTACGGTCTTCCTGGGTTTGCTCAACAAATCCGGTTGGCAAACATCACTCCGGTAGTTTCCCTGCTAGTCTGGACTGCGGCTGCCGGGTTACTGCTGGTGCCGGGAATGTGGGTTGATCGCTGGTTCAGCCGATTTCCGGGATCGAACGAAACCCCGACCTGGTTGGGGGTGACTCAGGTTTGCCAGCGGTTCAGTCTGGGAGCGACGATCGTGGCGTTGGGATGGTGGCTGGTACGGTTTGCCTCTCCTGCGATGGTGGCCGAATTGGGACCTGAAACTCTGGCGGCGGTCTGGATCATAATTTTGCTCAGCAGCCACACCCTGCGGTGGCTCACGCCTGGGTTGGGAGAATTGACGCTGGTCTGTGCACTCGGTCTGGTGCAATTGGGAGTCCTTCACTACGGCGGCTTCCAGGTCCAGAGTTTGGAGCGGTTGTGCGGGATGTTGCTGATCATCTGGGTCTTGAGTTACCTGCTGGCACAAATTCCTCGGACTCGCGTCGCACAGGCCTTTGGACTGGCCACGTTCCGAGTCAGTTTAAACGGGCTGGTAGTCTTGTTTGGATTGTTTACTCTGAACTGGTTTGCTCAACATGCGATCGCCCCGTCACAGTCACCGCTCAACCCACTGTGGGGATTGCTGATGCTCGCCTGGGGCTTTGATGCGGCTCGCCGCTCGGGACAGCCGCAGTTATCGATGTTGGTTTGGGGCAGTTTCTTCCTGTTTGTGACCGCAACCCTGAACCGCTGGCTGGGGCTGGATGAGGCTCGTTACTGGTGGATGCTGGCCTGGACCGTCACAGGACTGG
>JBIKZJ010000375.1:0-6410 GCA_044354755.1 Schlesneria sp.
CGTTTGTGAGAACTTGCTGAAGACGACCGGCTCGAAAGGAATCGGAGAATTGGTTTCAATCGCATGGTCGCGATAATTCAGCCCGATACAAAAAACTTTGCCGGGGTTTTGAACGGGTGCCATCAGCCGACCTGTGATAAACGGGCCTTTCGTTAGGCCTGTCGCCAAGGCGTGTGCTGCCGCAGCTAACCCTTCCGGGGCCGCCAGGATCTCACGCATCGTGGTGGGAAGCTTCGTATCGACTTCGCACAGGTCCACATATCGTCCATCCAATGCCACGCCTGCAACTCGTGGTCCCCCATCCGTCATCAGTGTCGCCAGCTTCATTCGTCGTCTCCTGCATTTTCAAGGTGAATCAACAGCGTTGGTCTTCTTCCCATATCGCGTCCACCACTCTAGTCGCCACGCTCATGATTTTCATCCATACCGAGGGAACTCAGGACTTGTTCCTCGAAGCGAAATCTGCGAAACAGCAACCCAAAATGGTTTTGACAATCCCCTATTGCCCTCTTGTGATCCCCGATCGGGGCCTCGGAATACCACCAGCATATGAAACCTGCATCCACTTTTTTATTTGCTGGCGGAGGGACCGGAGGGCACTTGTTTCCCGGTATCGCCATTGCCGCCGAACTGCGGCGGCGGGATCCGCTCGCGAAAGTGGTCTTTGTCGGTTCCACCCGTTCCATCGAAGCGACCATCGTGGCGGAACAGGGGCTGGAACATCGCATGCTCAGTGTCGAGCCCTTACCGATGCTCAAACGAAATCCATTCCGTTTCCTCTATCGCAATTGGCAAGCCTGTCGGGCTGCAACGCGACTCTTGCAGGAACTGAGTCCCGCCGCAGTGATTGGCTTGGGGGGCTATGCCAGTGCCCCCCTGGTTTGGGCCGCCAGTCGTCGGCGAATCCCGGTGGTGCTGATCGAGCAAAATGTGATCCCCGGTCGGACCACCCGGTGGCTCAGTCGCTACGCCCAGCAGGTGTGTGTCTCATTCCCGGAAACCATTTCCAAACTCCCCCGCGCCCGCCACGCGACCGTGACCGGTAATCCCGTTCGAGCCGAGATTGCTGCGTTACTCGACCGATCCAGTGTGGTCAGTCGGATGACCACAGCCGAAAAAATCCCCGCCGAAAATTCCTCGACCGCACCGCGAGAACTGCTCATCCTGGGGGGAAGCCAAGGAGCGGATTCGTTGAACGCTGCCGTATTCGCCGCGCTGCCGAAACTTGCCGCAGCACTGAGCGACTGGAAGATTGTGCACCAGACCGGTCCTCGCGACGTGGAAAAGGCTCGCCGAGTCTACGAAGAACTTGGCCTGACTGCTGAGGTTGCCCCGTTCTTTCACGAGATGTCCGCATTATATCGTCGAGCCAGCCTGGTGATTTCCCGTTCGGGGGCGACAACCCTGGCAGAACTGGCCTGTGCCGGAACAGCGATGGTGCTGCTCCCTTACCCCTTTGCTGCCGATGATCATCAGCGAGCTAACGCCCAAGTTTTTTGCGACCAACATGCGGCACTCATCGTGGAACATGTCGAGCCACGCCAACGAACTGCGGATCAGTTAGAAGCGGCCCTGCGATCATTGCTCGACGATCTCGACCGTCGAAGCGCCATGGGGCGAAATGCCACCGAACTTGCCCACCCGCGCGCAGCCGAACAGATTGCGGATGTGATTGCAGCGGTTCAGGGGTGAGCTCAATGAAAGAAAACGTTTTCGGCCGTTTTCCGCAGCAGACAATCCAGATCGGTCTGTTTAAGAAAGTTCAGGCCTGATTGAATCAGGTTGATCGAGGCTTTGTAGGAATGACCTCCCACCACCTGAAACGGGGCGTCCGATGCCCACATCAACCGCTCGGGACCAAATGCGTCATACAGTCGTTTAATGAGTGGCGCCAGATCGCCATAGGGGGGCTGCTTTTTCCCCAAGGCATAAAAGGCAGAAACCTTCACTGTCACCTTCTTGTGCTTGGCCATGTTGCAAAGCCGCTGGACCTCGTCCGGCACGATCTGGCCAGTCACTCCGATGCGGCACATGTGATCGATCACCACGGGTGTCTCAGGAAACTCGTTACACATCCGATCAAGAGCGGCAAGCCCATCGACATCCATCAGGCAACACATCGCCAAGTTTTGCTCACCCCCGCATTTCCACATGGCACGCATCCCGTCGGACGAGAGCCAGCGGTCGAGCGGTCGATCCTTGGGATAGATCCGAAACCCGCGCACCCCTTTTTTCTTCAGCTCAAGCATCGTCGCAACCGCACTGGTCTCTTCCTGATCGATGACCGCAACGCCCTGGTACATTTCGGGGTGTTTGGCGATGGCGTCGAGCATATAGGAATTGTCATAACCATAGAACGACATCTGAATCAGCACGACTCGACTGACTCCAACGGGGATCGCCTGCTGACTCAGTTCACTTGTGGTGAAACTGGGGGGATCCATGTTCGCGCGGCGAAATCCCGCAGCCAGCGGATATCGCTCGGTATCAGGTGTCCAGACGTGCGAATGAGCATCGATGAAGTTCATGGCAGGTTCTCGTGGCAAAGCGTGAGCGATCGGTTCACAAAGAATCAATCATTCCGGATCATTGTGAGCCTAACTCATCGCGGGGCGAAATTCGAGTATCAACGAGCACTTCCAGACTCGGCAGCGTGACGGAAATTCGCTCAGAGAATGACGACTTCACTCAACGAGTCGGATTCGGATCGGTCTGCCACCACCACAGAGTTCGCCAGAGCCATGCGAATCACTCGAAATTTACCGAGTTGAGCTAGCCGATTCCACAGCGGCGGCCGGCCAATTGACCAGGATGCCTGCCATCAGACAGAGCATCATTCCCGCCAGATTAATCCATTTTGAGGCTTCGTGGTACAGAGTGAAGATGGCAGGTTTCGCCTGACCGGGCGGATTGATCATCCCCACTAATGGCTGATAAACCCAGCGATAATCAATCGCGATCAGCGCCAGAACCAGGGCCAGTAAAATCAGCGAACTGATTCGACGAGACTTGGGAAAGTCGACCCTGTTTCCTGCCAACCAGGCACCGAACCAGGCAAGACTCATCAATAAAACGCCACAAACATAATACGGGGGAAATCGGACCCCAACCAGAATATCTTTGGTGGTGGAATCGAAACCGGCTCGGGTCACCTCGGTCACGCTGACCACCACGTACAGAGCCGCAGCTCCAATCCAGGCCGAGGTGCAAAATCGAGCCAGAAACAGGCCAGACCTTTGTAAAATCCCCGGTGGTCTCCCGTCCGAACCAATCCCCATCGCTCCACTTCTCCGCTCAATCGAGTCTCTCTCGTTGCCGAATCCGGCATAGTATTCAGGCGATTGTGACGGAGATCAACGCATTAGGGAAGCAGCACCTTTGCATTTGAGCCGATGGCCAGCTTGGGCCAGAGTTTCCCCGCAGGTTCAATCTTCACCGACACGACAGACTCGCGACCACCAGTCGTCGTCTGGGGAGGGATTTCCGTAATGATTCCGAGTCGACGGTCATTCGACGGAAAAATGAGTGTCACCTTCACTCCATGACGCAATTGCGAGGCGGGCCCCGACGGAATCTGGGCCACCACGTACGGTTGGATATCATCCAGGATTTCGACCAGTGTCCCCCCACTGGAAACGCGATCCCCGGTCTGCAATCGGACTTGCCCCACAGTCCCGTAGGTCGGACTGGTGATCGCCAGTTCTTTCCACTGGCTTTCCATGGCGGCCAATTCTTGCTTGGCCCCGTTCATTCGTGCCTCGTTCACGTCGACCCCCGACGCGGAACGAAGTTTCAATTCCAGCTCTTTGTCGAGCGCTGCGAGAGACTTTAAGCGTTGATCACACAGGGCGATCTGGGTGGCGAGGGTCTCGGCCGTTGCCGCCGCCGCATCTTCACGCAGCATCGCCTGCAAGCGTCGTTCATCGGGAAGGTGCAGTTCACGGGAAATCGAGCGAAATGGATGATCGACTTCGGCCACCATCGGACTAATACTCGAGTCGACGCTGGTTAAGTGCTCTTTCCATGCCAGTTGCTCAACCTGCTTATTGAGCTTCTCTTGCGATAAGGCCGCTTCTCTCAGTTGCGTCTCGAAGACTTCCGCCTGCAGATCGCGGCGACGCCAGGCGAGATCGATTTCCGTACTGATTTTTCCACGAGCAATCTCGGCAGCCAGTTCAGCAATCTCGCGTCGTTTGGTAATCAATCGGTCTTCCAATTGTACATCCACCAACTGAAACAGCGGGTAACCTGGAGCAACCGATTGTCCCGACTGAACGGTGGCCTCACGAATCCTCGCCATGCAATTCGCCGTCACCAAGGTCGTTCGAGACTGTAAACAGCCCGGATACGACCGTTCCCCGCTCCACTCGAGCAGAAAGGCAAATCCGGTTCCGGCAACAAGTGCCAGACCCAGCAGAACGCCAATTCCACTTCTTCGAAGGGAATTCCTGGGGACAGAATCGAGAGTGGTCGCGTTCGTTGTCATAACCATAATCCAATCTGGTCGGTAAGAACCCTTTTCGAATCGGCAGAAATGGCGAAATATCATCGGACAGACTGGCCGGAACTTTGGCAGAAGAGGAAACGAACATATGAGAAGCGTCTCAAACGTCAAAATCGGGTTCGTCGGCATTTCCGTTTGAAGCCACCGAATTGACTGGCCGAAGCATTGCACAAAACGCCCAAACCTCGAAAATCGGCCGAATAATGACCTCGGCACCTGATCGCATTCGGGCGACGGGATCACATCCAGGCGATAGGTCTGAGCGAACGACAGGGACCCGACCATCATCTGTTGGTGACCGACAGGTGTGACCGAACAAGATGTGTGACGGAACGACAATCCACCCGCGAAATTACGAAAGCAAAATCATGTACAGCCAGAAGTATCTCGACTCCTTATCAACCGCCCTGAAGGGGACCGAAGCCTCGATCGGAAATGGATCAACGGGAATTGAACAATCCCTGCAGCAGGCGGTCGAATTGCTGAAAGCGGTGCAGTCCTCGGGTGGAACCCAGTTCTTTCTCGGAAACGGTGCCAGCGCCGCTTTTGCCGAGCACATGGCTTTAGACTGGACCAAGAATGGTGGGATCCGGTCTCAAAACCCGTCCAGTTCCGTTTTGCTCACGGCGCTCGCGAACGACATTTCCTTTCAAGACGCCTTCGCCACTTACCTCGACCGGTATGCCCGCAAGGGAGATCTCGTCGTCACCATCAGCAGTTCCGGGAACTCGGAAAACATCATTCGTGCGATCAAGCAGGCCCGCAAACAGGAATGCAAAGTGATCACACTGTCGGGACTGAAGCCGGATAACACCAGTCGGCAACTCGGCGACATCAACTTTTACGTCCCCGCTCGGACCTACGGCATCGTGGAATGTGCGCATCAAGTCCTGCTGCACATGATAATCGATGCCTTTATGGGAATTGAGGAATGGGAACGAACGGGGTACCAGAACATGAATGTCACGCAATATCAGTTATAGGAGGTCCGAATCAGTTATCGAGTGTCGGATTCCCTGAATAGAGATCCCGCTGCTGTGCGGTCGGATGCCGATTTGATGTTTTGCTGAAAACATTTTCAACAAAAAAGGCTTAGCAAGAATACACACAAGACTCTTGGCTTCGCTGAATTCAGCTTCGGGAAACAATCCTTGAACTCCTCCAGCGGGTGTGTTGCTGGGGGGAAAGTTCCAATTCGTTTGGTTATTCCGTAACCACCGCTGAATTCATCCGCACCGGACAAATGAATCACTACTGACGAGCGACCTGGGGATCATCTCAAACGGCCATCAGTTCCAGGCGAGACCCTGGAATCCAAGGGATTCCGCAAAACTCAAGCGAGCTTTACGAAAAAAGCCTTGCCGCAAATCATTTTGCGGCAAGGCTTTAAAATGAGCGATGAGGGATTCGAACCCCCGACATCCACGGTGTAAGCATGGCGCTCTAACCAGCTGAGCTAATCGCCCGATTGAGAGTCCCCTGAGCATAACAGGCTGCTCAGGATAAACCCAGAGCCGCCGGACAGATTCGAACTGTCGACCTATGCTTTACGAAAGCATCGCTCTGCCAACTGAGCTACGGCGGCCAAGTCTCGGGATCGAAGATCATAACAAAATGTGGGGACTCAGCAAGACAACCCTCAACAATCGACTGACTGATTTCAAAATGACCTTTCTGTAGCGTTTTCCGACGCGTGAGGTCGGGCGTAAGAAACGAAAAATTCCTTCGCCACGAATCGGTCTTTCGCTCGGGTAGCCGTCCACCGCAGGGGTTCTTCCCCGCTCACGCGAACAGGACGAAGGCTGCTGGAGTGAGACTCAATTGGGCTGTGGCGGGGTCGGATTGCTCGATATTTTTGCCGCAACTTTGGGCAGCAGCAGAGATTCCTTCATTTCACCCTGAGCCT
>JBIKZJ010000376.1:0-6406 GCA_044354755.1 Schlesneria sp.
ATCGCCAAATCAAAACGTCTTTGAGCCAGGAACCACCACAATAGCTACTCAGCGATCTCGCTGCTGCATCGACTGTGGAAGCCTCATACCAAGACGAAGCGACAACGAATTTAATCGCTCACGCACCTCTTGCAGAGTCGTATCACCAAAATTTCTTACCTGCAACAGCTGATCCTCACTCCGAATTACCAAGTCCCGAACGGTGTTGATCCCTTCGGACTCGAGGCAATTCGTCGCTCGCACCGACAAATTCAGCTCAGCCAAACTTCGTCCCAACTTCTCTTCAAGCTCCAAATCAACCGGCGCGTATCCAGTCGCCTCAAGCATATTTTTCAAACCACTATCCGGGAAAGTCTCTGGACCAGGCTCACGATAAGTGATGATCGGATTCAAATGTTTACGCAAGATCTTGGCAGACTCGACCAACGCATTTTCAGGAAGTACAGTACCGTTGGTCCAAATTTCCAAAATCAAGCGATCGTAGTTTGTCCGCTGACCAACTCGCGTCTCTTCAATCTTGTAACGAACTCGCGTGATAGGCGAGAAGATCGAATCGATCGGAATCACCCCGACCTCATTCTGATGGTCCGGTTGTTCAGAAACAGGAGAATAACCGCGACCGTTGTCGACAAGAATCTCGATCTGTAACGAGACATCATCAGTCATCGTCGCAATTACCAAATCTTTGTTGTACACATCAACCTGATCATCGGCGATGATGTCGGCAGCAGTGACAACCCCACGCTCATGTCGTTCAATACGCAGCGTCCTGGGAACCATCGCGTGGTTCTTGACAACCACGGATTTCAAATTTAGACAGATGTCTGTCACGTCCTCGACCACACCGGGGATTGTCGTAAACTCATGCTGCACACCCTGGATTTTGATCCGGGTGACTGCACTTCCCTCAAGGCTGGACAGCAAAATCCGTCGCAGACTATTACCGATCGTGGCACCAAAACCACGCTCGAACGGCTCAATGACAAACTTGCCATAAGTGCTCGTCAGCGTTTCTTTCTCAGTGACGACCCGATTAGGCAATTCAAGGCCACGCCATCGAATTCTCATTGAACACTCGCATACTGTTATCGTAAATCGAACGCTGAACACCAAACGATCAAATCAAACACGTCGTTTCTTCCGTGGTCGACAACCATTATGGGGAATTGGCGTAATATCTTCAATGGACCTCACGACAACACCTGAAGTCTGCAATCCAGTAATCGCACTTTCACGGCCAGAACCAGGCCCCTTGACTTGGACTTCCATCTCTTTCATGCCAAATTTGGCAGCCCGCTCCGAACACGTCTCGGCAGCACGTTGCGCTGCGAAGGGAGTGCTTTTTCGACTCCCTTTGAAACCCACAGTCCCAGCGGAAGCCCAACACAATACGTCCCCATTGACGTCAGTGATCGTCACAATTGTGTTGTTGAAGGTCGCTTGAATATGTGCAATGCCACGAGTGATATTACGTCGTATCTTGCGTTTCTTAACTTTTGCCATTTCGTAACCTGCTCACTTTTCAACCAGTGTCTACGCCAATTCCACTTCGCCGCACCAAGCCACATCGCCACGAATACCGATTGGTACCAACCACAACTCGCGGTCGAGCAGATCAATGCTTCATATCCTTGACGCCCTTCTTACCGGCGACTGTCTTTTTAATACCCTTACGTGTCCGTGCATTCGTCCGTGTCCGCTGTCCTCGAACCGGAAGGTTACGTCGATGACGCAACCCACGGTAACACTGAATGTCCCGCAACCGCGCAATATTTTGCTGTATCGAACGACGCAACTGGCCTTCAACCAGAAACTCTTTGTCCAACAGGCCGGTGATACGCGACACGGTCTCGTCGGTGAGAGCCCCGGCCTTCATGAAAGGATTGATACCGAGCCGAAAACAAATGTCGGCGGCAACCCAGTCACCAATGCCGTAGATGTATTGCAGCGCCACTACGACTTGCTTGTCGTTTGGCAAATCCACACCTTGAATACGCGGCATAACAATCCAATCACTTATAAGAAATCAATGTAAGACTACGAATTAACCTTGTCGCTGCTTATGCCGTGGGTTCGTCGAGCAGATCACATAGACCCGCCCTTTCCTCCTGACGACTTTGCAACCTTCGCAGATCAACTTAACGCTTGAACGAACCTTCATTTTCACTACTCCTGCACGTCCAGTAGGCCGTGTTGCTGACGTGCTACCAAGTAGCTGTCAATCTTATGAATCAAATCTATGGCAACCGAAACACAAATCAGTAGTCCGGTTCCACCGTAGAAACTCGATATCGAACTATCCAAATGCAGCAACCCGGAAGCCACAGTGGGAATCACAGCGACCAATGACAAGAACGCCGCACCCACATAGGTCACCCGTGTCATCACTCGTTCCAGATAGCCCGCCGTTCGATCCCCAGGTCGGTAGCCTGGAATGAAGCTCCCGTAATCCTTTAAATTCGAAGCCATCTCAGTCGGATTGAATGTGATCGCAGTCCAAAAATAACAGAAAAAGAATATTAAAGCGATATAACAGAGATTGTAAACAAATCCGCCGTGATTCGAAAACGCTGCCTCACACTTATTCAAAAACGCACCGATCCCGAGGAAACTGATATTCAGTGACGAAAGCTGTTTGAACAACAACCAGGGAAACATCAAAAGGCTTGACGCAAAAATGATCGGCATCACACCGGACTGATTCAATCTTAGCGGCAGACTGTCCGTCCGGCCGCCGTAAACCTTATTCCCGCGAACATGTTTAGCGCTTTGTACCGGAATCCGCCTTACAGCCTGCGTGATGAGCACAACCCACCAAACAACTCCGAAGAAAACCGCCACGAGAACGATGATCCGATCAATACCGGACTGTCCGCCAAGTCCAATACCATTTCTAAAAGCCGGCCCGATCAGACTCCCCAACGCGGTCGGGAGGCGAGACAATATCCCCGCCATGATCAACAGACTAACGCCATTCCCCAGACCGTATTCATCAATCTGCTCACCGATCCACATCAACAACACACTACCAGCCGTCATCGTGATCGTACAAATCACCTTCATGTAGAAATTGTCAAACTCAGGGAGTATGATCCGCTCGTCGCCCCCCTGATTTCCAGATAAAACAACAATCCAAAAATAACTCTGCACAAAACAGATCACCACGGTTGCGTACCGTGTCCATTCATTAATCTTCTTACGCCCAGACTCGCCCTCTTTCTGTAGCTTTTCCAATGGAGGATACACAGTCCCCAACAACTGAAAAATGATCGACGCAGAAATGTAGGGCATAATGCCTAAGCCGAATATCGTCATCATCCCGATGTTTGAAGCGGAAAACAACGACAACATGCTCATGACCTGAGCGACCCCACTCCCCCCCTGCCGCTTCAAACTCTCAGATAATGCCTCTTGATTGACGAACGGCAACGGCATCGAAAAACCGAGTCGATAGACAGCCAGCAACACTAGCGTCAATAACAATCGGTTTCTCAATTCAGGAATCGATAAAACGCTGCGGATGTGCTTAAACATGAGCTCAATTATCCAGCATAACTATGGCTGCGACCAACACGTTCAACCTGTCCGCCCCGAGCGACGATTGAGTCTTCAGCACTACGAGAAAAATGCGTAGCACGAACGGTCAACCGCTTGGTCAACACACCGTCCCCAAGAATCCTCACCGAAATCTTCCCATTCGTGGCCAAACCATGCTCACGAAGGGCAGTAATGTCAACAATCGCCCCGTCCTCGAACACGCGTTCCAGATCCTTCAAATTCACCTCCGCAACCAAGGTTGCAAATTGCTTATTCGAGAACCCACGCTTCGCGACCCGTCTTTGAAGTGGCATCTGGCCCCCTTCAAATCCGACTCGTGTGCTATGCCCAGACCGGCTACCAGCACCTTTGTGACCGCGTCCGGAAGTCTTGCCATGTCCTGAACCAATACCACGCCCTACTCGTTTACGCTTTTTACGCGGTGTCTCAAGTCCCAAATCATGTATCATCATATTAAACACCAACCCCTCTTAAACGGGCGATTTCTTCTCGACTTCGAAGTTGTGACAGGGCATCAAATGCTGCCTTAACCACATTGATCGGGTTGGACGACCCGCGTGTCTTGGTCAAAACATCGGTCAGACCCAGCGACTCAGCCACGGCACGAACGCATGCACCAGCAATAATACCAGTCCCTGGATTTGCCGGCATCAACATCACCTGACTTGACCCAAATCGACCGACCACCTGATGGGGGATCGAATTCTTTGTCAGCGGACAACGAATCATATTCCGATTCGCGGCTTTCACCGCTTTCTCAACTGCGGTCGGTACCTCAACGGCTTTACCGTATCCATAGCCAACTCGCCCTTGCCCGTCACCAACCACCACCAGTGCCGTAAAGCTGAACCGACGTCCACCTTTTACCACACACGCACAGCGTCGTATCTGGACGACGCGTTCCGGGGAATCTGAGTTTGATTTGTCGCCTGCCACGTTTCGTTATCTCCAGCCACCAGGGCTATCTTATTTCCGTGCCTAAAACTCGAGACCCGCTGCACGAGCCGCTTCTGCCAATTTTGCGATGCGTCCATGGAATCGACACGAGCCACGATCATAGGTGACTAACTTGACACCCTTTGCCAAAGCACGGGTTGCGATCTCACGACCTATAACCTCAGCGCCGGCCTTGTTGCCACCGCTCCCCAACTTCCCACGCAAAGAAACTTCCAGACTGGATGCCGCTGCCAACGTTCGACCGGTCGAATCGTCAATCACCTGAGCGTAAATATGCCGTCCGCTACGAAAAACTGTCAACCGGGGTCGCCCGCTCTTCAGCCGATTCCTAACGCGAAACTGCCGTCGCCGGCGTTGCGTTGAAATGATTTCTTGCCCGTTCATAATGACCCTATCAACCCAATAAATCGAAAATAAGCTTGTAGATCAACTGCCGAACGCCTTACCGGCCTTGCGTCGAACACGCTCACCGGCATATCGAATCCCCTTGCCTTTGTATGGCTCAGGAGGTCGCACCGCGCGAATGTTTGCTGCGAACTGTCCTGCAGCATGTTTATCAGCACTCTTGATCACAACATGGGTGTTGTCGGGTAATTCACACGAAACGCCCTCTGGGACCTTCAGCTCGACATTGTTAGCAAAGCCGACCTGCAACGAGATCACACCATTTTTCAGCGCGGCCTGGTAACCGACACCGACGATCTCGAGCTTCACTTCCCAAGGCTGAATCAAACCCACGACCATGTTGGACAGTAAACTCCGCGTCAAACCGTGCAGCGCCCGACTCTGTGCTGTATCGTCGACTCGCTCCACAGCGACCAGATTTGCCTCCGGGAACTTCACCAGGATACGCTCATCCACTGGGACCACTAACGTTCTCGAACCCTTCGTGGCAGTCGCCTGTCCATCCTTAAAGACGAACGTGACCCCTGCGGGGATTGGAATCGGTTTTTTTCCTACGCGTGACATACGACGTTCTCAACTTAAAACACAGACCGATCACCAAACCTGAAACAACACTTCCCCACCCACCCGCTGTTGACGCGCTTCACGGCTGCTCAACACGCCTCGGTTTGTGGAGACAATACAAATTCCGAGCCCCTGCAACACCTGTGGAAGGTTGTCGACTGTCGAATAAATCCGACAACCGGGACGGCTCACTCGCTTCAAGTGCCGCACAACCGCACCGCCGTCGGCTGCGTATTTCAAAGCCACCCGCAACAACCCCTTGGTCTCTGCGGGAGACTCGTAACTCCAAATATATCCTTCGCGCTGTACTGCATCGAGAATCGATCGATTCAATTTTGAATCCAGCACATTGACAAATGGGCTCTCGTTTCGAACCGCATTTCTGATCCGCGTGATCATATCCGACACACCGTCTGCCATAGCGTCACCAACTCGCCTTCTTGACCCCAGGGATCATGCCGTCTAAAGCAAGATTTCGAAAACAAATCCTACACAATTTAAATTTCCGATACACCGCACGAGAGCGGCCACACAACTGGCAGCGATGCTCGAGACGAGACGAAAATTTTGGCTTTTTACTTGCTTTTACTCTGTGTGCCGTCGTCGCCATTCCATTCCTCTCGCAGTCACAACCAGCCGCTGCCGATCGTCCTTACAGTTTTTTTGGTAGCCCATTTCCCAATGATACGAACAGTCCTTCAAGACTGTTACAAGTTCACTTCAAAATCTCAAGCAACTTGCTCTTTTGTAAACGGGATTCCGATCTCTTTCAACAACATCAAAGCTTCTGCGTCGCTGTTTGCCGTCGTTACGATCGCAATATTCATCCCCTGAACGTACGTGACGCGATCAGGATCAATTTCTGGAAATACGGTCTGCTCACTCAGACCCATACTGAAATTACCGTTGCCGTCAAAACCCG
>JBIKZJ010000049.1:0-21425 GCA_044354755.1 Schlesneria sp.
TGACTGGAACGACGTGGTAATCACTGCCAAGGGAAACCACATTCAGCATTTTCTGAACAACCGGCTGATCCTCGATTTTCACGACCACGACCCACAAAACGCGTTAAGTGAAGGGATCCTGGCGCTACAGTTGCATGCGGGGAAACCGATGTGGGCCGAATTCAAGCAAATCCGCATTCGTGAACTGCCGTGAAATCTTAGGGTTCTGGTTGAAGCGAGCGGAAAATCCGTCGCGGAAGCGGCCAAATTCGAGCCCAATCTGATAATCAGAGGAAGATCCCTCGCTTGTGCGTCGGGCTGGGGTTTTGATCCGCGATCATGACGGCGAATCAATGAACGCTTGCCCGAATCGCAAGCGAGGGATCGTCATTGCGTTGTCTCGCTGTCCGTCGACGCATGACGTTCCTTCAAAACAACGTCGAAACCGCGACAAAACGACTGCCGCCAAAATGGCAGCAGTCGTTTTTGTGTCGGGTGGAGGCCTCGCTGCAAAAATGGCAGGCCCGATTCCGATCCAATCCGCCTGATATCGCCATGCCGGGAAAAAAACCCTAATTTCCCGCATTTCGCGCAGAAAAATCAAACAGAACCTCTCTTGGCGCAATCTTTGCGTTCGGATCGAGGAACGTGAATTTTTCCTGTCAACAACCTCCTGAATTTCGTTTGGAGACGATCACTATGGCGATTCAAGAAAAAATTATCGGTATCGATCTCGGTACGACAAACTCAGTCGTATCGGTGATGGAAGGGGGCGAGGTCAAGGTCATCGCCAATCAGGATGGAAATCGGATTACACCGAGTGTCGTCGCCTATACGGAAAAGGGTGATCGGCTGGTCGGTGACCCAGCGAAACGGCAGGCGGTCACCAACCCCAAGAACACGATCTACTCGATCAAGCGATTCATGGGACGCCGCCACACGGAAGTCGAATCTGAAGAGAAGATGGTCCCCTACAAGGTGATTGGTGGGGCTGCGGAATACGTGAAGGTCGAAGTCCATGGCAAGACTTACACGCCACCGGAAGTTTCGGCACAGATTCTGCGTAAGTTGAAGGAAGCGGCCGAAGCGTATCTGGGTCACACGGTCACCCGTGCGGTGATCACGGTTCCGGCATACTTCAATGACGCTCAGCGTCAGGCCACGAAGGATGCGGGTGAGATTGCTGGCCTGAAGGTCGAACGAATCATCAACGAGCCGACGGCTGCCGCTTTGGCCTACGGTTTGCAGAACAAAAAGAACGAAAAGATTGCGGTGTTCGACCTCGGCGGTGGAACATTCGACGTCTCGGTTTTGGAAGTTGATAATGAACTGGTGGAAGTTCTGAGTACCAACGGTGACACTCATCTTGGTGGTGATGACTTCGACGAAGTTTTGATCAAACATATTGCGGACAAGTTTCAGTCTGAGCACGGGATTGATCTGCGCAAGGACGCCATGGCCTTGCAGCGGTTGCGTGAAGCCTCGGAAAAAGCCAAGAAGGAACTCTCGGGTCAGCAGTCCACCGATGTCAATCTGCCGTTCATTACTGCCGATTCCAGCGGTGCCAAGCACCTGCAACTGACTGTGACCCGGGCCGAATTCGAGCGAATGGTGGATCACCTGATCGAACGTTGCCGCAAGCCCGTGGAAAATGCACTTCGTGACGCCAAATTGTCACCCAGCCAGATCGACGAAGTCGTGCTGGTCGGCGGCTCGACCCGCGTTCCGAAAGTGCAAGAATTCGTTAAGAAGATGTTCGGTGGGAAAGAGCCACATCGGGGTGTGAATCCCGACGAAGTCGTCTCGATTGGTGCCGCCATTCAAGGGGGGATCATCTCGGGCGATGTCAAGGATATGGTACTGCTCGACGTGACTCCGCTGTCGTTGGGTCTCGAAACCGAAGGGGGTGTGCTGACGGTGTTGATCGAACGGAATACGACCATTCCCAAGACCGCCACGCAGACCTTCTCGACCGCCGCCGACGGACAGTCCGCCGTAACGATCAGTGTGTATCAGGGTGAGCGTCCGATGGCTCGCGACAATCGCATGCTGAACCAGTTTAATCTGGAAGGGATCATGCCAGCACCACGCGGGACGCCGAAAATCGAAGTGACCTTCGACATCGACGTCAACGGGATTCTGAACGTCAAAGCCAAGGATCAGGCCACCGGGAAAGAGCACTCGGTGAAGATCGAGAACTCAAGCGGACTCGATTCGGGTGAAATCGAAAAGATGAAGAAGGATGCCGAATCCCACGCGGCGGAAGATAAACACCGCCGTGAATTGGCCGAAGCGAAGAACAAAGCTTCGACGACGGTCTATGAAACGGAAAAAGTCCTGAAGGAACATGGTGCGAAACTGGATGCCGCATCCAAGGCCGCCGTCGAAGCGAGTATCGAAAAGGTCAAAGCTGCGGAGAAAGGGGAAGACATCGCTTCCATCACTTCGGCGGTCGAAGGACTGCAACAAGCGAGCTACGCACTCAGCCAGCACATGCAAGGTGCTGCTGCCGGTGCAGCCCCAGAAGCAGCGGCGGGTGCTGCCAAGGGTGAAGACGATGTGATTGACGCCGAATTTGAAAAGAAGAACTGATTTCCGTTCTGTCTGATCTCGGGGGAGGACGCACCGCGCGTCCTCCCCGTTGATTCTCTGTAACGTGTTATTGAAAGTTTGTGTTTCGGTTTATAGATTCCATGTTCATTAACCCCTGATTGCGTGCACGCTGTTCGATCGTAATCAAGTCCTCTCGCCGTGCGAACAGACGACCTTAGGCATGGAAGCTTGAGCGGGATTTGAAAAATCCGAGTAATCCCAGCAGCCTCGCGAAAGTTCTCTCCGCACCGTTCCGAACCGACTGTCCTTAACAGACTGTCTCTCACAGACAGTTCATCACAGATCGTTCAGAATACTTGTCTTCCCTCGACTCCTACTCTGAGAGGTGAAACGATGGCCTTTCGTCCCGATAAACTCACGGTCAAAGCTCAAGAAGCCATCCAGGCCGCTCAGCAAATTGCTGAGTCACAAGGGCATGCCCAATTGGTGCCGCTGCACTTACTCAAGGCCCTGCTGGATGAACAGGGAGGAATCGTTCGGCCGCTGATGGAGAAAGTCGGTATTCGCGTCCCTCAACTTCTTGGAATCGTCGATGCCGATCTGAATAAACTCCCCCGTAGTTCGGGCGGCATTAGCCAGGTTGGTGCCAGCACCGCCATTCGACAAGTTCTCGACAAAGCGACCGAGCTAGCCGACGGAATGAAGGACTCGTTCGTTTCGACAGAACATTTGTTGATTGCCCTGACGCAAGTCGATGATCAGGCTCAGCGGGTTCTTAAGCTGAATGGGGTGGTCGAAGCGGATGTCATGAATGCGCTGAAGTCGGTCCGTGGATCACAGACGGTGACCGATCAGCATCCCGAAGACAAATATCAGGCACTGGAAAAGTACGGCAAGGATCTTGTTGCGCTCGCACGGCTCGGCAAAATCGATCCCGTGATCGGACGTGATCAGGAAATCCGCCGGGTCATTCAGGTTCTTTCTCGCCGCCGCAAAAACAATCCCGTTCTGATCGGTGACGCCGGGGTCGGAAAGACTGCGATCGTCGAAGGGCTGGCCCATCGGATCGTGCTGGGGGATGTCCCCCAGAACCTGAAGGACAAGACCGTCATTGCCCTCGATATGGGGGCACTGATCGCCGGTGCCAAGTATCGCGGTGAATTTGAAGATCGACTCAAAGCGGTTCTCAAGGAAGTTTCCGAAGCGGAAGGTCGCGTCATTCTGTTTATCGACGAACTGCACACGGTCGTCGGGGCGGGTGCTTCGGAAGGGGCGATGGATGCAGCCAATCTGCTGAAACCAGCACTAGCCCGTGGTGAACTCCACTGCGTTGGTGCGACTACGCTTGACGAATACCGCAAATCGATTGAAAAAGATCCGGCACTCGAACGCCGCTTTCAACCAGTCCTCGTGAATGAGCCGACGGTCGAAGATACGATCTCGATCCTGCGTGGCTTAAAGTCGCGATATGAATCGCATCATGGGGTGCGGATTACGGACGATGCCTTGATCGGTGCCGCGACCCTTTCCGATCGCTATATCAACGACCGTTTTCTTCCCGACAAAGCGATTGACCTGGTCGATGAAGCGGCCAGCAAGCTGCGGATGGAAATGGATTCGATGCCGATGGAGATTGACGAAGCGACTCGACAACTGACCCGACTGCAAATCGAAGCGGCAGCCATGACTCAGGAATCGAGTGCCGATAGCAAAGCACGTCTGCAGGAACTTCGTCGACAGATTGCCGATCGGGAAGAGAGCGTGAACGCGCTGAAAGCCCGCTGGCAAACCGAGAAAGAGGCGTTAACGTCGATCCGTCCGCTCAAGGAAGAGATCGAACAACTGAGTACCGCCTACGAACAAGCCTTTTCGCAAGCACAGCGAACGAATTCGAATGACGATTTCGTCAAAGCCTTTGATGTCGAGAAGAGGCTGAGCGAAGCGAGAACAAGGCTGCTACAGGCGGAAGAGCATGCCTCGCAGGTAAGTGACCCGGAACAGCGGTTGCTGCGGGAAGAGGTCACCCAGGAAGACATTGCCAAGGTGGTCGGAATTTGGACCGGTATTCCGGTCTCGCGATTGTTGCAGACGGAAAAAACCAAACTGCTCGAAATGGAAGATCACATCCATCAGCGGATGATCAACCAGCAAGAGGCGGTCACCGCCGTGGCGAACGCCGTCCGTCGTTCGCGGTCGGGACTGCAAGATCCCAATCGTCCGATCGGTTCGTTTATCTTCCTCGGCCCCACCGGGGTCGGTAAGACCGAGCTCTGCAAAGCACTGGCCGCGTTTCTGTTTGATGACGAGCGGGCGATGGTTCGGATCGACATGAGTGAATTCATGGAGAAGCATTCGGTCGCACGTCTGATCGGTGCCCCGCCGGGATATGTCGGCTATGAAGAGGGGGGCAAACTGACCGAGGCCGTGCGCCGTCGGCCCTACTCGGTCCTGCTGCTGGATGAAATCGAAAAGGCACATCGTGACGTTTTCAACGTGTTGCTGCAGGTTCTCGATGATGGTCGACTGACGGACAGCCACGGTCGGACCGTCGACTTCACGAATACGATCGTGGTGATGACTTCCAACATCGGCAGTCAGACGATCATGGATATGGCGGGGAAGGAAGACGACAAGGAAATTGAACGTCGCGTGCTGCACGCGTTGAGGAAAGAGTTTCTTCCCGAATTTTTAAACCGGGTCGATGAAGTGATCGTGTTCCATCCATTAACGAAAAATGAAATCCGTCAGATCGTGGACCTGCAACTTGCTCATCTGGAAAAACGACTGGAAGAGAACGATTTTACCCTAAAGGTGACCGACGCTGCGCGGCGTCAGTTGGCCGACGAAGGCTATGATCCAGTCTACGGGGCGCGACCGCTCAAGCGCGTCATCCAGCATCGCCTGCAGAATGAACTGGCGAATGCGATTCTGGGTGGCCAATTTGCCGAGGGGGCCCAAATCACGGTCGACGTGCAAAATGGTGACTTTACCTTTGGCAGCGATCAGGAATCACCGTTGCCGAATGGATCCTGACGCGAAAACGAGGAATGACTCGATTGATTTTGTGGATAACGGCCAGCGGATAGACCGCAGCCAACCGAAGCCGTTGGGCTTAAACGCTTAAAAAAGCCCAGCGGATTTCGCTAAAAATAGCAGTGTCCCTGCTGCAACTGAGCTGCCGAGCGTGACTGCTACCCCTTTTTTCCAGACGAACGTCAGCAGGAAGGCGAGCAGGGCGATCGCGCATTCCATCAGGTTCAGGGTGGCGAATTGGGGGACGGGGTATCGCAGGCCAGAGAAGTTTTGATTGGTGACTTCACCAAATAGCGTATGGAGTGAAAACCAGAGGGCAAGATTCAGGACGACGCCGACGACGGCAGCCGTGATGGCGGAGAGCGCCGCGCGAACTTGTTTGTGGCCTCTCAGGCGTTCCACATACGGTGCACCCAGCAAAATCCAATAAAAACAGGGGACGAACGTGACCCAGGTTGTCACCAACGACCCAAGAATGCCTGCCAGCAGCGGACTGAACGGTCCGGGGTTGCGATAAGCCCCCATGAACCCCACAAACTGCACCACCATAATCAGCGGGCCCGGGGTCGTTTCTGCCATTCCCAATCCGTCTAGCATCTCTCCGGGTTTCATCCAGCCATACTTTTCTACCGCTTCCTGGGCGATATAGGCCAGTACCGAATAGGCCCCACCAAACGTGACCACGGCGGCCTTGCTGAAAAAAATCCCTTCTTGAAAATAAACGGACGACGGACCCAGCCAGTACCGGATCAGAGCCAATGGCCCGAACCAAAGCGTCAAACAGACCAGACTGACCACGAGACCACGGACAAGCGACGGAGCAGCGATCGGAACCGCCGGCAACGGGATGTCGATATGATGCTCGGATCCCGTTGTTTGACCATGTCCTTGCATGATATTGAACCGGTTGGGATCGATGATCCCTCCGAAATATCCAATCAATCCCGCCACGAAAATCAGCAGGGGAAACGGAATCCCCAACAGAAAAATCGCCAGGAATGAGGCGACCGCCAGTGCGACCATGGTGCTGTTCTTGAAAACACGTTTGCCAATCCGAATCACCGCTTCGGCGACGATCGCCAGGACTGCGGGTTTGAGACCGAAGAACAGGGCCTGAATGAGAATCGACTGCGTACTGTAGGTGTAGAGGATACTCAATGCGAGAATCGAAACAGCGCCCGGCAGGATGAACAACCCCCCCGCCATCAGGGCACCTTTGGTCCCATGCATGATCCAAGCAATATAGGTTGCTAACTGTTGGGCTTCGGGACCGGGAATCAGCATGCAGAAATTCAGCGCATGGAGAAAGCGCTCTTCGCTGATCCACTTTTTTTCGTCAACCAGGATGCGATGCATCACCGCAATCTGTCCCGCAGGACCGCCAAAGCTAAGTGCCGCAACGCGGCACCAGACTGGGAACGCCTCGTTCATCGAGACAACCTGAGTGGAATCGGCGGTTTGGAGTTGGTTTTTGAGTTCGATCACATTTTTTGACCACGGGGACTTTGGCAAGGGATGCCCTGATCGATCTCTCCCACGTTTGCGGTCTTCAATGCAGAACCTGGGAAAAAAAAGAGCCTGCATGGCATTGACCACAGAGAGAATCGAAGACCCGTCAGCAATTGTCAATTAACACGGGAGATGATCGCTGTTTCGCGTCAATTCTTCCTGATCGCTTGTCCGTGGTTCAGATTGGGGCATTCCTCCCGCATGAGCAAACCACGGCGGCGCCATGAGTCGATTTCATCTTCGAAGTTGAGTTAAGAGCAGTTGTTCGCGCTGGATGTGCATACCAAATCGTGGCGGGTAGCGGCTGCTGGCTTCCTTAGCGAGGTCATGTTTTAGGATTCCGAATCGGACCAACCGATCGTGCGGTTTATCGATTCCCACTAATCAAACCGGAAATGATGGTATCGTCACATCAGCAATCCGGATCGGACTCGGTTTGGCTGCTACGGAACTCAGTGAAATTGCCCGTCGAAGTCGGCTTCAACGGGCAATCCAGAATCAAAAAATCAAGGAAGAGGGCATATCGCCTGGAGTCCCCTGTGATATCGGCCCAGTTGCCGACGCTTCAGTTACCGACGTTAACGGCTTCATCACGACCCGGCAGTTGTCTGATCGGTTGTGGTGGTTTGGACGCCGCTTCTTTAGAGTTTTTTGGCCTTTCTTCAGCCGGTTTTTCTGATGTTGACAGTTCCGGTTTGCGTGCCGAGGTCATTTCCGAGCCACATCCCAGCATTCCAAAAGAAACCGCAGCCAACAGCGCTGAAAGCCAGCCATAACGGATTTTCGTGATTTTGTGCATGCAAATCCCCCTTGCAAACGGATTTTCTCGGCATCGCCTGCCATGTCAAAAACCCTGATAAGAATCACCAATTGGTCTCACAAAGTAAGTGGAGGCAGAGATACAAATCTCTGCCTCCCGTTTGATCAAACTCACGACTTGGACTCGAGCCAAGACGAAATAAAAACAACAACGAAAATTTAGAACTCACCCGTGACACGGCCGTCATCGCGGGAATGCAAGAGTCCATACAGTTTATTCTGAGGTGGTGTCGCCGTGACAGCCGAACCTTCCGCATCGCAATCGATATTGTCGGAAATGAAGCGGACCGAACCATCACAGAACAGAAAGTGAACACCACCGACATGAGCACTGTTGAACCCCTGACGATTACGACGGATCAAACCACCCGTACCGACGACCGTATTGTTGGGGGGAGCACGCCCAGTTCTTCCAGAGCTTCCCATGTGCAGCGGAGGAAAAGCCCATGCACCCCAAGGATAGGCCCCATCACCACAAGCTTGCAGGTCGATGGTGGTATGCCCCGAAGTTTCTCCCACGGCGATGGTGTTCGAAGTTCCGTCAGTCACGTCACGGAGTGCGATGTAAGGGCTCATTGGGAACATTCCGCGAGTCTGAACCCCATTGGCATCGGGATTTCCATCCCCGTAGACACCTAATGAAGTGTAGTTACCCCAATTGTTATTACCGTAACTACCGGCGTAACTGATATGGCCCATATTATACAAATTGGCCATTTTGGCGGGGATCACGTCTGAGGGGCAAAGGTATGAAGGAATGACTTTCCCGGCATTTGCATCGGGAGGCCAGACCGAGTTTGACAGGTTAAAGTCCCATGGTGGCGATACCACTGGAATGGAGATCGCGTTGTAAAGATTCGCCTGATCAATCTGCGGTAGAATCATGGCCGACCAAGCATAGCCCCAAACCTGAGCCTGGCCACCCACCACGTCCCCGAAGGAAATCAGACTGGGGAATGTGTTATTAATGTCATGGTAATTGTGGAGTGCCAGCCCCATCTGTTTAAGGCTGTTTCGGCACTGTGTCCTCCGAGCCGCTTCCCGTGCTTGCTGTACCGCGGGGAGCAACAGAGCAATCAGAACGGCAATGATGGCAATGACCACCAGCAATTCGATCAACGTGAAACCGCGACGCTTGGTTCTCGACATTTCAACCATCCCTCCAGAAAATGAGTAAGTAAACCGTGTCACCAAAGCGATGAACACACGAAATAGCATTAATCAAATTTTATGAAGACAATTTGGAGACCAGTCCTTTCAGACTGTGTCAGACAAATATTATCGAATTGCCAACTTCCGAACAAAAAATCGACGATGAACAACCGGAAAAATTGAGCAGCAGACCCCGGACTTACCGGTACTCGTGAAAAACAAATCATTTCTTCACAGAGTGTTTACAATCCAGGGTCCGAAAGTCAACCTTTTTTTTGGGGATTGCCCGATTTTTTGGTGAGAAATGTGAATTCGCCATGGAATAAGTTTGCTGATCCACAAACAGATTCCTCAGGAATTTAGGGCTCGCCGAGCCCGCGAAGCCGCTCAGGTTTCACTTACTTTCGTCTTTCCGAAACCGATCCTGATTGGGCGGGAGAACCGAGGAATTACTCGACCGGCTTGGCCGCTTTGATCCACGCAATGAGATCGGCGAGTTGCTGGTGATCCAGATCTTTTTCCAGCCCCTCAGGCATCAGCGATTGACCGGTCGAAATCAGTTCGTCCAGCGTATCACGCAGCACCACATCCTCTTTCGCCTCGGCCCGCTTCAATGTCAGGCTCGCTGCGGTTTCGGCCGAGATGACCCCGGTGTGAATGGTCCCTTGTTTCGTCACGGCGGTGTAAGACTGATAATTTGGCTGAGCTTCGCGGTTCGGGTCCAGAATTGCGACGAGCAGATCCTCGGCGGATTTATTGCGTACACTGACAAAATCGGGCCCGACCAGATGCCCCACCTTTCCATCTCGATGGCATTGAATGCACGTTTTGGCATAGAGAATTCGGCCTCGCTGCTCATCTCCAGTCAGCTCTAGCGACGGCTGATAATTGGCGACAACCTGTTTTCGATTACTGGGTGGGTCTGACAAGACCCGTTTTGCGGCATCCCGGACCGGAACATGAGGATGATTCAGCAGCAACTGACGCTTATCCCGCTCTATTTCACCCGGCTTAATGGCATCCGTCTCGACCG
The DNA here is from genome assembly GCA_044354755.1 of Schlesneria sp. Classification (GTDB taxonomy): domain Bacteria; phylum Planctomycetota; class Planctomycetia; order Planctomycetales; family Planctomycetaceae; genus Schlesneria. Next base: position 10,079 of record JBIKZJ010000049.1, read on the forward strand.
CGTTAATCAGGGATAACGCGCCGAGAGTGGACTGAGCCAGGCTGTCAACGACCTCGCGCCGTGTGCCGGGGCCAAACCCCTTCCAAGGCTCGATCAAGGAATTGATCGCCGTCGGGGTCCCCTGTGCGGCGAGCGCTTTCACGGCGGCCTGCTGAATGGCTGGCGAGGTTTGTGGCGTGAACAATTCGGGTAACGTCTGTTCTGCCAGCCGATTCCCTCCCTGCGACAACAACGTAATCGCCTGTAATCGGTCGACTTCCTTGGCGGCAGGATCTTTGGCAATGGAGCTCGACTGGGTAAAAATCTTGGCCAATGCGTCGAGGGTGGCTCCGGTTGTCCTGGCATCAGCCAGCAATTGCGAAATGGTCATCCCGCGGCGACGTAACCCTTCGCCGAGCGCCAGCAGCACCGGATTCCGTGTCGCGGGGGGGATCGAATCACGCACGACGGATTGCAGGACTTGGATACTGTCGGTCGAGTCTGCTGCCGAGCCGATCAGACGCGCTAGGGGTATCAGCAAAGGGACCACCGGTTCTGTTGGCCCCGCGAGTAATTCGACCGCGATGGTTCCCATTTGCGAGTGAATCGACGAAAGCCACGCGGTGCGCAAATCGGCATCGGTGGCTGCGTCCCGAGCGACCGCTTTGAGTCCTTCGACGGCGAATTCTCGGGGAAGGTTCCCGAGCGTCAAAGCGAGTTGCCAGCGAACTCGCACCGAGGGATCACTCTGCATTCCAATTACCTGTTTTGCGAGGTGAAGCTGATCCCCGACCGGCTTATCCCCGATCAATCCGACCGCCAATCGCAGTCCGTGTTCGCGCACATGGGGATCCGGATCGCGTAACGCCGTTTGCACGTCGGCAATTTTTAATGCATTGAGTCCCTGCAGGGTCCAAAGTCCCTGCAGACGCGTCTCGGGTGAAGTGCTCGCCCCGCCGACGCGCTCTCCCGAACGAATCAGTTCCGCAAGCCCCGCCGCTGCGGAAGTCGCCTTGCGTTCGACGAGTAACCGCTGCGCGGTATCGCGGATCCAGCCATGTGGTGATTTGAGGTGTGCCACGAGCTCGCCGGTCTTCGCCGTGGCGAGGTTCGGCGGGGCCGTTCGCTGGTAATCGGGAGGGATCAGTCGCCAGATTCGTCCCCGGTCGTAACCACTTTCAAGATCGACCAAGGCTTTAATATCGTCGGGAATCGATGCGGGATGCTCGATCGTTTCGCGATACATATCCAGAATGTACAGCGTTCCATCCGGTGCATTCACAAAATTGGCTGGCCGGAACCAGTTGTCGGTCGAGGTCAAAAATTCGACCCCTTGATCGGCTCGTTCTGCCACATGACTGATCCCATCGGGGGTGAGAGTTTTCCGGTGGATGAGATTACCGCCGACATCCCCGATAAAGACATTCCCCTGAAACTCCGCCGGATAGGCTCCCCCGCGATAGACGGTGACTCCGGTTGCGGAGGTAAAAAAGCCAATCGGAACCAGTTCGGTGGGGGGGAGTCGCTTGCGCATTTCGGGATCCGCAGCCCGCCGTGCGGTCCGGACCAAACGCCACGGTTCGGCGGAACTCGTACGAAAAACGACTGCCGCAGCGCCCTCTTTGGCAATCGACCGGGTCACATCAGGAATCACGAGCAGGGGATTCCGTTCCAGTTCACTCAGCGGCCAAGTGACATGAGCGATATGGTTGCTGTTTGAGCAGATAAAGCGATCACCCCAGTTGTCGATCGTGTGTCCATACTGCATACCCCCTCCGACCATAGTCAGTTCATTGGTCTCGGGATCCAGTCGCAGGTCTCGGCGACCCGGGGTGAACTTTTTTTCCGGCTTTCCCGCTCGAGCGGGAACGGTCAGTTCTCCTCCAGCAATTCCGGACGAAAGGTAGATGGAATTGTCACGTCCCCATTCGAGTCCATTGGCGAGTGCCTGTACGTTCGATGAATTGAAACCCGAACAGATGATTTCTTTCTCGTCAGCGATGTCATCGCCATCGGTATCCCGTAAGAAAAGGAGATGCGGGGGTGCGATCACATAGACCCCGCCTCGTGCACAACAGACCGACTGTGGCCAGCGCAGATTATCGGCAAAAACGACCCCGTGATCCATCCGCCCGTCGTGGTCTGAATCGGTCAGCAACCGAATCCGGCCCCAGGTTTCCGGCCGTTGATCCTGATATTTTTGCACCCGCTGTTCAGGAAGAAAGGGGTAATCGTTCATCTCGACCACAAACATCCGGCCTTGATCATCGAATGCAGCGTCGATCGGATCCGTGACAACCGGTTCAGACGCGACCAGTTGCAACGAAAATCCCCGCTGCAATTGAAAGGATTTTAAAGCCTCGGCGGGAGATCGAGCCGGGATTCGTGGCATCTGTTCGGCAAGGTTCGGTTCGTCGGCCCAAGCCAACCCTGTCAGCAGGGACAACATCAAGCCCGTGAAAAGAGACCGATTAGGCCGGAATGGAATGAAATCATGTGGGTTGCATGATCGCAAACGACAGATTTTCATGACAGCAGATTTTCGGGAAAGAGGCTTTGCCACAGATCGACTCCCGCAAAAAACAAGGAAACCGTTGCGAACAGGCTGATCAACGTGATTCCTTACTCACCGCAGACCAGGCCAGAATAGATCGCCCGATTCTAACAATCTGGGAACGGGGCGCGTATCAGCAACCCTCTCTTTCACAATCTTTCACTGCAATCAAGCACTTCACAGAAAACCGTTTTCTTGATCCTCGGTCACGGTGAGCGATCCGAACTGACAGTCCTTGACGAGAAAGTCCGTACAGATCGGTTGCTTTTCCGGCGGATTTTCCCGAGAGTCTCTGGTGTTAATCTGATCCGGCAATCGGTCCTCCAACCGAATTCCCCCATTGAATTCTTAGCTCAAAGGAAGTTGTTCGTGAACCTGAAGGATTACATCCGGAACATCCCTGATTTTCCCAAACCGGGCATCATGTTTCGCGACATCACGCCACTTTTGTCCGCCCCCGCTGCGTTTGGTTATGCCATCCAACAGTTTGCCGACCGTTTTCGCGAGGCGAAGCCGACGGCGATTCTGGCTGCCGAGTCTCGGGGGTTCATTTTCGCCGCCCCGCTGGCTCTCGAATTAGGAGCCGCGTTCGTTCCCGTCCGCAAGCCGGGGAAGTTGCCGTTCGCGACTCGAAAGTTTCAATACGATCTCGAATATGGCAGCGATACCCTGGAGATCCACGTTGATGCGGTAGAACCGGGAAGCCGCGTCCTGCTCGTTGATGACTTGCTGGCAACCGGGGGAACGATCGAAGCCTGCGTGAAGCTGGCAGAAGAAAGTCAGGCCGAAGTGATCGGCTGTGCATTTCTGATCGAACTGGCATTCCTCAACGGCCGCGACCGCCTGAAAGGCCACGATCTCTTCAGCCTATTAACCTACGATGGGGAAACGTGATTCGCTGGTATTGCTGGTAATGGTAGCCAAGCGACTCCGTTGCTGGAGTCGCTGCTCGATTCCGTATCGATTCTGTCTTGGCAGCGAGAGCCTGTGATTTTCCACCCTAATCTCAGGGAGTCTTCATTGTGCCGATCGGTATTCGTCCCATCAACGATTTTGCCTTCAAGAAAACGTTCGGATCACCGGGAAACAACTTGGCACTGATCAGCTTGCTCAATGCCATTCTTGAACTTCCCCAGCCGATTATTCAGGTGACGATTGAAAACCCGTATCAAATCCAGGACTTTCAAGACGACAAACTTTCGATTCTCGACATCAAAGCGACCGATCAGGCGGGCGCGATTTATGGCATTGAAATGCAGTTGTCGATTTGCAGCAGCTTGATCCAGCGGATCGTCTTTTACGGCTGCGAAATCTACGCGGGCCAATTACGATCGGGAGAGGATTATTCGCTCTTGAAGCCAGTGTTTTCCATCTGCCTACTCGATGGGGTCCTGTGGAAGGACTCGAAGAAAGTCCATCATGCCTTCGGATTCACGGATCTAGAATCGGGACGGAAATTGACAAAGACTTTGGAAATTCACACGATTGAGTTGGGGCGGTATGCTGCTCAATCGCAAGACTTTGCCACGGCGAGTCCACTTGATTGCTGGCTATACTGGCTGCTTCATGCTCATGAATATGAATCCGAAAAGTTAATGCAGCTTTTTCCACAGAAAGCGATTCTTCAGGCGACACAAGCGATCACTCAGATTGCACAAATAACCGAGGACAAAACCATGTACGATGCACGAGAAAAAGCGATCCGCGACCAGCAATGGGCATTAAATGCCTGTCGTAAAGAAGGGCGAGAGGAAGGGCGAGAAGAAGGGCGAGAGGAAGGGCTTATTCAGGGCGAAATCAAAGGGAAAATCAAAGGGAAAATCGAACTCATTCGGATGCTTCAAGAGATTTTGAATCTCCCGGTGAGCACCGATTCGGAGTTCGAGGGAAAAACGTTGGAGGAACTTCAGGCACAGACGACCGATCTCCAAAATCAACTACGAAATCGTCGTGTTTCCTGAAGATTCGTGATTCGTTAGCACTTTTTTTTGCGTCCTTCTGTAATGAATCGGGCCTGCGTCTGATGAGACGCAGGCCCAACGCAAAAAAGCGCAATTCCGATTCATTTGCCCGAGCGAGTCAGCGCACGGAAACGGGCCAGCAGGTCCTGGGTGACCGGGCCGGGCTCTCCACTTCCGATCTTTCGTCCATCCAGCGACACGACTGCGACCACTTCTGCAGCGGTTCCCGTCAAGAACATTTCATCGGCGACGTACAAGTCATGTCGAGTCAGCGAGGCCTCGCGGACTTCATAACCCCCTTCGACCGCCAGTCCCATCACGGCGTTCCGCGTAATCCCTTCCAGGATCCCCGCGTCAACACCCGGTGTCATCAACACCCGATGTTTGACGATGAAAATGTTATCGCCGGTACATTCCGCAACTTCCCCCTTGTGGTTCAGCATCAATGCTTCCACCATCCCTGCGTCAGTCCCTTCAATCCGGGCCAGAATGTTGTTGAGATAGTTCAATGATTTGATGCGTGAACTCAAGGCCCCCGGATGATTGCGGATGGTACTCGCCGTCACCAGATTCATCCCCTTGGTATAGGTCTCGGGGGGATACAGCGAAATCGTATCAGCAATGATGATGACCTGTGGATTGCTGGTCTTGCGAATATCCAGGCCCAAGCTGCCAGCTCCTCGCGTCACGACCAGCCGGACATACCCATCATGGATGTTATTCGCTTTGACCGTGGCTTCGACAGCAGCAATCAGGTTTACAGGGGTCATCGGAATCACCAACCGAATCGCCTTGGCGCTTTCGAACAACCGATCAATATGCTGTTGGTGTAGAAAGACGCGTCCGCCGTAAACGCGGATCCCTTCGAATACACCATCGCCGTAGAGCAGTCCATGATCAAAGACGCTCACCTTGGCGTCTGCTTCGTCAACCAGTTTGTCACCGAGAAATATCTTAAGAGCCATCAGGGGCAGTTCCTGTGAAAGAAGCCCGACCTCTAAAACAGGTGGGCTTCCCCATGAATTGTGTCGTGTTGTCTGTTCGTCAATGTTGCAATCAATGTGAGTGACTAACCAATCTGTCCACGGGGACCGAATCCCCCTCAGGCATCCTCGGTGAGCGTCTCGATTCGTCCTTCACATAACCTCACCGTGCGATGTGCTTCCGCAGCAATCGACTTGTCATGCGTCACCATGATGATAGTGAGCTGTTCACGCTCGTTCAATCGGGACATGAGATCAATGATGCCTCGACCAGTTTTTGCGTCCAAATTTCCGGTCGGTTCGTCTGCCAGCAGGATTTGCGGCTGTGCCACCAACGCCCGGGCAATCGCCGCACGCTGCATCTCTCCCCCGGAGAGTTCCGACGGTCGATGGGTCAGTCGATGACCAAGTCCCACCCGGTCAATCATTTCTTTTGCCCGATCCTGGAACTCGCGTCGATGTGTCCAGTAATTCCAGATGGAATGACGGATCATCAGCGGCGTCAGCACGTTTTCCATCAGACTCAATTCCGGCAGCAGATGATAGAACTGAAACACGAAACCGAACACCCGATTCCGCAATTCGTCACGCGTTCGAACCGGCAGATCATCAATCCGCTGACCCTCCAGCTGAACTTCGCCGACATCGGGCGAATCCAGCAACCCGATCAGATGCATGAGCGTACTTTTTCCAGAACCCGACTGGCCGATGATCGAGAGAAATTCTCCCTTTTGTGCCGAAATGTCGACTCCATGCAGAACTGGAACACTGTGCTCCCCCTTCCGATAGGCCTTTTGAACTGCCAAAGCAGCAACGTGGGGCTCGGTCATAACGATTGAATCTCGCAATTTCGGTTGGACTGAGGTTGAGATGGTGGTGGGCATCGAATTCATTCCTGACAAGAAAAGTATGACATCAGTCGCATCGTTCGCGACATCCCACTCGCAACAAGTTCGGGTCAAAATCCGGCTCATTCATATCGCAAGGCCTGCACGGGACGCAGCCGTGAAGCCCGTCGTGCCGGCAGTACGCTGGCCAGTACCGCAATCATCACAGCCCCAAACGCCACCCAGCAGACCGTAAACGGATCGACATGTGTCGGAATGTCTTTGAAATAGTAGATTTTTTCCGGAAAGACCTCGCGTCCAGTGATGAAGGTGATGAAGGTCTCAATCTGATTAATGTAGTAAACAAACAGCAAGCCGACACCAACACCCGCACCGGCCCCGACCATCCCCAGCAGCAAACCGTAGGTTAAGAAAATGGACATCACACCGGATGAGCTTGCACCCAGTGCTTTCAGAATTCCAATATCTCTTGTCTTTTCAACGACGATCATGAAGAAGATGGCCAGAATACCAAAGCCCGCAACTGTGATGATCAGAAACAGCAGAATGTTCAAGATCGACGATTCGACATCCACTGCCGCCAGCAGCGGACCTTGTCGCTGCTCCCACGTGTTGACATTGAAGTTTTCTGCAGGAAAATTGGCCTTTAGAATTTCGATCACCTTGGGGGCATCTTTGTAGTTCTTCAGCTTGATCTGTAGCGAGGTAAAAGCGCGGGTCTCGGTCCCGTCTTCGTTTCGACGAATCATCCCCCGCACATCCTGCAGCTGTTCGAGGTTGCAATAAACCAGATTGGAATCGTATTCACTCATTCCCGTCTTGAAGGTATCCACCACCGTCGCCACAAAATACTTGGGAGCCGGCGTCCCGGCGGAATAGGTCGTAATCCGGACATCGTCCCCCGGCCGAATCATCTCGTAGGTTCGCTGTTTTTTGGTTTCGGGATCAATCCCCATATACGTGGCCAGACCAACCCCGACATAAAGTCGCCCGGTTTGCATCTGTCCAAGGGTCTCTTCCAGTTCCGCCGTCGGAGCTTCCTCGCTGAACGGATCACCGGTAGCAGATTCGACCTCGTCCTTTTCTCGCTGTGCCCGCATCTGCTCACGCAGTTTTTCCATCTGACGGAAGTATTCGGCTTTTTCCTGACGGCGAGCAAGTGCGATCGGCGAAAGATTCCAGCTCACTTGTTCGGCCCGATCCCGCTCGGCCGGTACCTCACGATCCTCGTCTTTTTGACTATGATAGCTCTGCAGATAATCAATCAACGGCCCGACTTCCGATTTGCTTTCGGGATCGATTCCGACCAGATTGATGGGATGTGGGATATAATCACCCATGTACTTATAGCTGAGAATCGCATGAACCTCGACCGTGGCAGTGACACCCGTGATGTACTTGCCGACCAGTTCACGGATCCGGATCTTGTATCCTTCGGGGTCAAACTCGCCATTCATACTGCGGGTTTCGACAATGATGTCGGACAAAATCCCCTGGATCCGGCTCCGCATTTCGCTACCGAAACCGGCCATGACCGAGTTCACCACAATCATGGTCGCCACACCGAGGGTGACGCTGACAATACTAGCCAAGGCGATATAGCGAGTCCGCAGATAGCGTTGGCAAAGCAGCAATTTATACATGGCCAGTCCTTTGGCGTTACCGAAAAGTCTTATCCCTTCAACCCCAATTTGTGGGGTGAAGTTGAAAGGCAAATTTCCTAGCGAACCCGTATCACAATTGTTTCGCTATCGTTTCACAACGATCGCGATTTTGCACAACTGTCTCGCATTTTTCACAATGATTTCTTCGATGATTCACCACATCGTCCTGATCAAATCCCGCCAAGTTTTGCGAGTTTTCCGTCCCTCGCCAAGACCTTCAGCGGTTTCCGCCATTTTCCGCCTCAATTGCGTTCATCAAAAAAGTTCTTTATCCCTGTTCCGGCTTGAGCAACGGGAAAAAAATCACATCCCGAATGCTATTGGTATTGGTCAGCAGCATGATCAACCGATCAATGCCGATTCCCATCCCTCCTGCAGGAGGCATCCCGACCTTGAGCGCCCGGACAAAATCATGGTCCATCTTGGCCATGGAATCTTCTTCCGGCAGACCAGCAAGTTGTGTCCGGAATAATTCTTCCTGCAGCCGGGGGTCATTCAATTCGGTATAGGCGTTCGCCACTTCCATCCCGTCGACAAACATCTCGAAACGTTCCGCGATGGCTGGATCGTTTCTTTTTCGTTTGGTCAGCGGACACATCGAAGCGGGATAATCAATCACGAAGACGGGACCGATCAGCTTGTCTTCCACGGTCGCTTCAAACACATCGTTCACGATCACATCCGGATGTCGACCGGCCGTTGGAATGTGGAGTCTGGTCGCCACGGCCGCAACCGCTTCGGGATCATGCATCTCACAACCCGCATGCTCACGGAATAAATCGCCGTATTTGGCTCGCTGGAATGGAGGAGTGAAATCGATCGTTTTTTCACCCCAGGGGACGACGGCGGTTCCATTCGCGGCAATGGCCGCCTGCGAGATCAATTTCTCGGCCAGATCCATCATGGCATTGTAATCGCCATACGCTTGGTAGAGCTCGATCATTGTGAATTCGGGGTTATGAGTGCTGTCGACCCCCTCGTTCCGGAAGACTCGACCAATTTCGTAGACCCGTTCAATCCCGCCAACCATGAGTCGTTTCAGATGCAGTTCCAGCGCGATCCGCAGAAAGAGGGGGATATCCAGTGCGTTGTGATGAGTCGTAAATGGACGCGCAGCGGCCCCACCCGCGATCGAATGCAGTACTGGAGTTTCCACTTCAAAAAAGTTTTCGCTCCGCAACGTCTGGCGAATCGAATCGATGATTCGCAATCGCTTGAACATCCGATCCAGCACCCCTTCGGAGTAGATCAGGTCAACGTATCGTTGCCGCAGCAGTTGTTCCTTGTCCTGCAGCCCATGAAACTTTTCCGGAGGCTGCGCCAGCGACTTGCACAGAATCACCAATTCCGTCACAAAAATGGTCTTTTCGCCGGTGTTGGTCACTCGCAACCGTCCTTCGACTCCAATCAGATCACCCAGGTCTAGACATTCGAGCAGCGCCCAAGTTTCGACAGTGGAATCCTTCTGAGACAGCATCAGCTGGATTCGGCCGGAGTAATCCTGAATATGCAGGAAATTCAGTTTTCCTGTCTTGGGCCACTTCATAATCCGACCAGCCACGCGGACGGTTTCCCCGTCCGTGCCCGCTTCCGCGGGGCATTTTTGACGCGCGTGTTCGATGGCAAGATGTCCATCGAATCGCTGTCCCCAAGGGTCGAGGCCAAGGGCTTCAATTTTGGCCAGTTTTTCCAGTCGAGCGGCTTCCAAACGATCAGGAGTCTCGGACATCGAGCAAACTTCTCTAAAAAATGGAAAACGGCGGTGTTTAGGGGACCGTGAACTATGTGGGAATCGGCAAAAAACGTCAATGGCAGCCAAGGAATCGACCTCGAGGACCACAAAACCAACAGATAACCGGCACAGAACAAATGTGCTGGTTCGCAAGATTCCAGCGAGAAAACAAGAATAAAGTGGGGCTCACCAGGCTTGGGGTCACACGGGGGGCTTTCTGGCACCAAAATCGGATCCAGCGACGGAATGATCGAATTCCGTAAAATTTCTGCATTTTTGCCGCGTGCTCCGACAAGACTTTGCGAGTTCAACGATGTGGGCCATGAAATGGGGCGTCTCCCAACAATTCGTGGATGCCCGCTGCTTTGACGGAATGACATCGACAGGTGGAAATCACGGGGTGGCGTTGCCACGTCACATTCAAATTGATCCGTAAAATCAACCGGATCGGTTTGTCGTTTGTCTTTTGTTCCGTATTCGACAGAATATGAAGGTGAGGAATTGATGATTCGTAGTTTGCAATTGTGGGTTTGCCCGCTGTTTGCAGTTGCAGCGATGTTATTTGATACCTCGAATGTCAATGCAGGTTTTCTGGCGTTGGGTCTGAATGTCAACAGCTCGGAGGCCGGTCAGTACGACCCGGCCAGCACTTCTCCGTCCCGTGTTGCGAACGTAAATCCTCGTGGTCTCGATTCACACTATCTTTTGACTTCCGGTCATCGCACGGCTCAGTCAAGCTTGCCTGGCAGAAGGCCTTTTGCTGAGGAGGCAGCCCCGGCTGATGCGAGCAGCGTTGTCACTCAGAAAATCAACAAAGTAGGGGCGAGATCATTGAAGTCGCGGATGAATTGAGGTTTCGCGTCAGACGGTTGCTCGTTGTGTGGACTCGATCTTCCTCTTGAGAGGCGGCATGACCAGCGAGACTGCGTCATTGGTTCATGTTGCCGAGCAGGAGTTTGGCTTGGTTTCTGCTGGAACTGTTAATGGAACAGTTAACACTTCGGCGGAATTCCACCAAACTGCCTGACCGATTCATAAACCACTGCACAAACCGTATTGGCCAGATTCAGACTGCGAACTTCGGGATACATAGGGAATTGCAGCGTATGGCTGCGGTATTGTTCGACAATACTCGCCGGCAGCCCGTTAGTTTCGCGTCCAAACAGTAGAATGTCTCCAGGAGAAAAACTCGCCTCCCAGACGGTACGCGCTGCGGGATTTTCAATACACCAAACCGTACGGCCGGGTAAACGGCTCAACACGTCATTCCAGCTGTCAACGACTTCGTAGTCGAGAAAAGGCCAATAGTCGAGCCCCGCCCGTCGCAGTTGGCTTTCATCCAGTCTGAATCCCAGCGGACGAACCAGCCATAGCTTCGCTCCGACGGCGACACAGGTTCGACCGATGTTGCCTGTATTCGGGGGGATCTCGGGTTGATACAGGACGATATGGAGTAGCGGTTCACGCGACATCAAGAGCTCAGAACGGGGAGTTGGATTTTGCGGACACGTTCGTCATCAGCATCCTTGGAGCCCGCATTGTTATTGTGAGGTGGGTTCGGTTGATCGGGTGGCAGTTTTTCGCGTCCTGCCCCAAACAGGGTTAACTTAACCACCTTCGAAAAAC
>JBIKZJ010000377.1:0-6350 GCA_044354755.1 Schlesneria sp.
AACCGACCCGAGTATCCCACAACTCGCTTGAACCCCGGCGAAACCTATCACCAGACCACAGTGCATAAGTTCTCGGTCGAAAAATAAGCGAGCGGCGGTGGATGTTGGTGAGGCCAAGAAGCGGACTTTGACGAAGCCTCTGTGATCAATCACAGAGGCTTTCGCCGTTACTGATAAACATAGATAATAATGCCTTATGGAATTGCAAAAACCGACTCTGTTCGTTAGATCATTGACTGTCTGCGTTTCTGTCATAAATCCAAGAAGAGATAATCCATCGATTGGCATTACCAACTCCTTTTCTTTTCTTGCTGATTAAACGTCTTCGGGTATCTCTGATGTGTCAGCATGGTCAGAGAATGTATCACTGAATGCAATATCCATGATTCTGTCGCAAATGAAAGTGCGTGGGTGAACATCACTCACTTCACGGATGATCCCGGCGCGAATCAGCTGTTCTATCTCTCGCCTCGCAGTGTCATACGACACATCGGATGATTTCATGACCGATGCAATCGTGAGTGCAGGCGAACTGAAGAGGCCCTCAATCAAATCGTGCGATCGACGAGTCTGTGGCGCATTGGCGTGAAATTCCTTTTTTGCTCTACCAAATGCATGACATCTACGAATTGAGTCTTCCGCCTGAATGATCGATCCATTCAAACAGAATTCGATCCACTTCGACCAGTCGCCATGCGTACTGACTCGGAATAATCCATCAATATATTCGTCCTTATACTTTTCGAAAAACGCACTTAGATACAACCACGGCATAGAGTGCTCAAGCCATCGCGAAATCATCAGAGCCAGAAGTGCTCGCCCAATACGTCCATTGCCATCTTGGAATGGATGAATCGCCTCAAACTGATAATGAGCGATAAACGCGCGGACCAAAGGATGCAATCCGTCATCGTGATTGTTTACAAACTTAAAAAGGTCTTCCAATAGTGGCGCGATCTCGATGGGTGGTGGAGGCACGAAACGACCATTATGACCAATTTGCACTTGAACACTGCGATAGGCACCTGGAGTCAGCTCAGGATTTTGTGTGTTTTGCATCAGCGTATGATGCATTGTTTTCAAGACGTGATCACAAAACGGCAGCTTATTGGTGAGCAACTTGTGTCCGGCGCGTAACGCTTGACTGTAGTTAAACACCTCCTGCCATTCTGCTATTTCACTTCGCGTTGCATTTCGATCTTTCTGATCGACCATGAACAGCATTAATTGCTGAGGCGTAACAAACGTCCCCTCGATTCGGGACGATGCGATCGCTTCACGCTCCTGAAGAGGCCGTTGTAATAATTCCGGGTGCGGTAGCGTCTGCCCAATCCCATCTAACTTGCCGAGCTTTCCGCAGGCTTCTGCCAATAGCGGCCATAACGAATCAAAATTTCCTTTCGGCGGCAGCATATCTGGAATGAATGACCAGTCTGATTTGGATGGCCTCGATGGCGACGGGATCGAAACGATCCTGCCAGTCGAGGAATCTGTGAATTTGGATTTATCCATGATACATCAGCTGGAATGAGTAATCTCGGCTATCTTATTCGAATTTTAACAACAAATTGCGATTCGTCAAGACGCATCTTCGCAAAAACAACCGTTTTTCAAACTCAACTCGCTGGCTGGCCGTACGCTCTCAAGCATAACGGACATGCTGAACGAGTTAACCACCGAACACCGGGTCCAAGTAATCTCCGCTCTCGTCAAAGGAATTCGATCCGTTCAACGGTTTCAATCACTGGGTTTGTGCAATTCCAAGGGTCACGGCATCGTCCATCAACGGAATCATGTCGCGTCGCATCAATCCGAGGGCAGCCCGCCCCGGCGTCATCTTGGGTTTGGTTGTGGTGGCTTTCATCACTTTGGCGGGAGGGGTTCCTGCTGGCTCAAAGACCAACACTCGCACGTTCGTCAGGTCGCCAAGTGACTCGAGGATACTCCTGCGAACGTCTTTCCACTTCAGGCTACCAAGACCACAACCTCAGGGTGGCACCGCAATGGACTTGATTCCATGTTTTTCGATCTCCACACGCAATGACCGAAGGCCATTCCCGACCCACTCAATCTTGGAATCCCCCTTCCAATGTTTCTTCGTCGGGAAATTGATCATGAAGTTCGGTCCCTTCATCCCCGCGAGCAGCGACAGTTGAATGGTTTGAACATGACCAACGGCCAAAGATCAATCCTGACATGCCGCCTCGTAGAGCGGAATGATCTCTGGGAACTGCCGGCTGCACTGCAATGCGATCCCCTTCCCCATTACGCCAACTGTGTTGATCGTATTGACCAAGGCTTCAACATCCGCCTCGAACAAATTGCCCTTCGTGAACTCGAGCACGTGTTTTCTCACTTCGAATACGGTCTACGAATACGGTCTAGCAGAACCAGTCTCGCTTCACGACCACCTTCGGACCATATATCTGTGAGGACAACAATTCTTGGACTTTATCCGCGACACTCTGGATTATGGCATCGATAATTCACCTCAGCCGCAACGCGTGGACAGATCAATCCGGGGAAGTCTCAGGCCACCCGCGCTTGGGATTGATCGCAAATCGATACGACGATCACCCCGTTGGGGTTCGAGAATTGAGTCGTGCCGCATTCCTGGGGTTTCCGCCCATGGCGATTCGCTCACGTCCTGCTGGGATGAGGACTCAGAATTCGCGGAACATCGCGGCGACAAATCTCACGATTGCAGCAACTCGCCTCTTATGCCCAACCGACTTCTTTGACTTCTTCGATTCATTAGATTCGCTTGATTCGTGGTTGAACCTCTTCCTGATTTACCCGTTAATCCATTGAGATGAGTCGCCAGTGTCGCTCAAGTCCTCACGCTTTGATCGCGCTAGTCAGTCGCGGCGAGTTTTTCAGTGTCTGGTAGACGACGCAGTAGCGTTCCGTCAGTTCAATCAGCTTTTGACGTTTCTCGTCCGGGGCGTCGGTGTCGAGATCGAACAACAGGCGGATTTCCTGAAAACCGATCGGAACCTCGCGACTAACACCCAGTGTCCCGCGAAAATCGACATCCCCTTCGGCGGTGATCGAGCCACCACGCAGCGGGATTTCCATTGCCGTGGCGACCGCACCCAGGGTGACCCCCGCACAGCCGACCAGCGCATGCAGCAACATTTCGGCCGAACAAGCGGCTAAACCATCCCCTCCCGCCTGTGGATGCAGGCCCGCGTTTTCCGGTGGAACGGAAAATAACAACCGGCAGGTGACATCGGGGGTGATCTGGCCAACCGCACGCAGGGTCAGCAGCGCCGATGCCGGGTCCGCTTTAAATTGGTTTTTAAACGGGGCCTGTTTTTCGCGAAGTTCAGCGGGTTGCATGGGTGACTCTTCAAGCATGAGGGGACTGGTCACAGGATCGTACCCTGCCAAGTCGCCGCTTCAAGGGATAAGCCCTTTGTCGTGGACAAACTGTCTTGCTCAAACTGCCCTGCAGAAACCTTTCCCCACAAACAACGATCCCATCGGAATCAGAACAGAATTGGTAGGGATCCGCGTGCGATTGGGTCGGATCGAGTATGACGTTCAGCGGATTCAGTATATTGAGTCACTCGGTTATCGTGTTTTTCGCGTTACGAATGATGAAGTCCTTCAAGACGTGGAATCCCAAAAACGAAACTTCAGGAAAACAAAAACGAGGAAGAAAACGAAGTCAGAAGAGGAAGGAAAGAAATTGAGAGAGCTGCTGAAACAGAAAAAACAGAAAAAACGCTCACGTAACCGGCCTCCAGATGGCTCTCGCCATCTGATCGAAACGGGTCCCTTTTTCCGGCTCTTCGCCAGAATCGGTGGGTTGAAACGGGTTATTCGAGAGACGGAAGACGATCCTCAATCATGTCGAGCGACACAATTCATTCGTTTACCAGGGAGCACGCTGGGCAGATCCGAAAACCAAGCCCGAGATCGAGATTCCGATCATCGCACGAGCCAACAGGCGCGCCCTCTGTTCTGGATGCCAGCGGCTCGCTCCCGGCTACGATCGGCAGCCAGAGCGGCGATTTGAATTTGTGCCGTTGTGGCAGATTGCGGTTTTCTTCGTTGATGCCATGCGGCGAGTTCAATGCCCGACGTGCGGTGTGAAGGTGGAGCAAGTCCCCTGGTGCGACGGCAAGAATTCGTTGACGACGACCTCTCGCTGGTTCCTGGCTGGATGGGCGAAGCGGCTCTCGTGGAAAGGGAAATCAATAAAGCGATCGACGAAGTGCGTGCCAGCGAAGGAAAGCGGATGGATACGAACCAATCCTGAAGCATTCGCGGTGGAGTCTATTGAAGCGACCGGAGAACCGAACCGAGAAACAAACGGTGAAGCTGACGGAACTTTTCAAATACAATCTGAAGAGCGTTCGGGTTCATTTGCTGCGAGAGGACTTCCAGCGTTTCTGAAAGTACACAACGGTGGTTGGGTCACAAAGTTTCTGGAGTAGTGGTGTTATCGGACGATACGTTCGCAACTTGAATCAATGAAGAAGATGGCCCGCAACTTACGCCAGCATCGAGAACTGATTCTCAACGGGTTTTGCGCAAAAGGGATGCTTTCCTCTGGTGCTGTCGAGGGGTTCAACAACAAAGTGAAACTGACCACCAGAAAAGCCTATGGTTTTCGGACCTGGGAAGCCATTCAAATCGACTTGTGTCACAGTCTCGGCAATCTCTCTGAACCCGAATTCACCCACAGATTTTGGTGAGGAGACAGTTGACAAAGTGAACGAAGGAAGAGTGGAAAGGGGGATGTCGTCGCTGAGCAACATCCCCATGGCATCCTGACGGCATGCTTTAGACTTAGCCGGCGTGAAATTTCCAACGTGAAAATTCCAGCGTGACCGCTCTTCAACACCTTCCTCCCCTTCGTTACCTTCGTGCCCTTCTGTTCAATCCCCCGTTTTGAATTGTTCAATTCCCCGTTTTTAAATCCGGACAAATATAGAATAACATTGTACCAGTTCGGTCTTCTATTCGGTCGATTTACGGGTGAGATACAGCGAGTCGGCTTCGAACCAGACTTGTCCTTTTTTGGCACGCAACTCGGCAATGAATTCGATGTTCCGGACTTCTTCAATGACCGTGAATTCAAATTCAACGGGGGCCCACGGCGAGGTCCCTTTGCGGACATTGTCCCGGTTCAGGCCTGCAATCCGAATCCCTGCCCCGACGGAAATATTTTTCTCGTCTTTCGCGTTAATTGTCTTGCTCTGTATGTTCGCGTGCAGGATATAAGTCCCTTTCGCGAGCAGGGTTTTACATCGCCAGGACGAATTGCAGGGGCTTTTGGGGCCACATAAAATCGAATAGGATTTGGGACCTCGCGGCAATTCGACGATCTCTAGTTTTGCATCGGGAGTTTCCGAGACGGGGTTCCAGTTCACCAGATTCAGTCGACCGCTCGCATCGAATTCCTGCGGCTGCGGATCGGGTTGGGATTGCTGTTGAATCAAATTCGCCACCCGGGCCACGAGACGCTCTTTCAAGTGATTGACCCGAGCGTCATGATCGATCGCCGATTGGGGATTCATCGTTTGTAATATCGGTCGCAAGCGATCATTGACCGTGTCGATCCGTTTCAGCAGAGTATCGGTGGGAGAAAAGATTTCGAGTAATTCTTTGACACGTTCTCGGAATCTTGCCCGCCATTCTCCATTTAGCATGACGGTCGAGGCCATGATCGACGAGGGAAAATTGATGATCGAGGCGTTGGGATCGCCAAAAACCTGATCCATTCCGTGGGGAAGGAAATGGGCCTGACCACTGGGGGCGTCAAAATAAAGTCGATAGTTATTATGGTTCAAGGTGTAGCCATCCCAATGGCCAATCATCATCTCCATCGCCATAAAGGTGATGAAGTGCTCGACATTGAGCAGTTCGTCCACCCGTTCCCAGCGTTTGTAGGGGTCGGGTTCTCGACAGGCGGCGAGCAGCTCTTTCAAATCGCTGCGATCGTCCACCCCCTTGCCCGCATCTTTTTCGAGGTCTGCATCGAGATCCTGAACAAACCCCCCTTCGTACAGGTTCCCTTTGATATCATCGAAATGCCGTTGCAGGAACGATTTATCGAACGACGACTTCAGCACGTATAAACCGAGATCCCGTCTGTTCAGCCAGACACGCGCGTGGGTGACGCGGGTGGCCGGAATTTTCGCGGCCCGAAAGAGCTCTTCACAGAGCCACTCGTGCAAATAGGTGTCATCCTGGACCGAATTATTCAAGTGAAATTTACTCAGTCCATGAAACGTTTGATCCTTTTCGTACTTGCCAACATGGATCGATAAGGCAGGGCGTTCGTCAACCGGTCGAAAGCTCCCCGCACTTCCCTTCAGCTTGATGGCGACATTCTG
>JBIKZJ010000378.1:0-6304 GCA_044354755.1 Schlesneria sp.
GTTGATCGGCACTTCACTCGTTTCCCACCAAAGCCATTCCCTTCACAAGGGAGCCATTCACCTCACAAGGGCGATCTTCATTTCACCAGACTGGTCCCCGCAATCGTGGTTCGCATCTGCGTGTCGGCCTGAACATTCTTCAATTCGTAATAATCCATCAGCCCCAGTGTTCCATTACGAAATCCTTCTGCAATCGCCATCGGAACCTCTGCCTCCGCCAAAACCACCTTCGCCCGATTTTCCTGAACGTGAGCCACCATCTCTTGTTCCCGAGCGGTGAAATCGGCTCGGCGTTGCTCGGCCTTCGCCTGAGCAACACGCATATCCGCCTCGGCCTGATCCGCAGAAAGTCTGGCCCCAATGTTTTCGCCGACATCGATGTCGGCAATATCAATCGAAACAATCTCAAATGCGGTTTGCGCTTCCAGTCCTTGATTCAAGACGGTCTGCGAAATCATTTCTGGATTTTCCAGGACCATTTTGTACGATGCGGTGCTGCCAATTGCCTGCACAATTCCCTGGCCAACACGCGCCACAATCGTCTCTTCCGTCGCACCCCCAATCAGTTGATGAATGTTTGTGCGAACGGTGACTCGTGCACGAGCCTTCAGCAAAATTCCGTCCCCCGCCACCGCATCCAGCGTCATCTGCCCTTTACGCGTGTCGGGACAATCAATCACTTTCGGATAAACACTGGTCCGAACGGCTTCGAGAATATCACGACCCGCCAAATCAATCGCCTGTGCCGTCTGCCAATCCAGGTCAATGTTCGCTTTCTTGGCAGCCACCAACGCGCGAATCACGTTGGGAACATTCCCCCCCGCCAGGAAATGAGATTCCAGATCCTTGGTACTGATCTCGTAAACTTCGGTCAGTCCTGCCTGAACCGCAATAATCTTCGCGCGAACAATCGTGGCGGGATTTACTTTTCGAATCGACATCATCACCAGATTCGGCAGCGAAATGTCCGCTCCCGTCATCAAGCATTGAATGTACAGACTGATGAAACGGGCAAACACTGCGAAAAAAATCAACGCGAAAATGACAATGATCGCGATGATCACAAACATCACTAACGGATTCAGTTGTGCGATTACCAGCGAGTGCATCTCAGTAACATCCTTCTATCCAGCGCTTCAAACAAATTCCGGATCCGTATTGCGAACGCCGATCATCTTTGCGAACGCCAATCCTCCAACCGACTTTTTGATGAAGCGAATTGCCTCAGTCAAAAAGCCTCGTCCGACCTCCTGATGATAACCAAGTTCCGTCGGACTAGGAACAGGCAAAGGACCGAAAAGTGATTCTTATGGCAATTCTGCGGGATAGCTTTGATCCGCGCCAGCGGGATGGCTTTGATCGTGGCCAGCGGGCTGGCTTTGATCGTGGCCAGCAGGGCCGCTTTGGCCTCCTCCAGCAAGGTACTCGAAGTCAACGGGTTCCAATTCTCCAGGATCTGGAAACGTAGGAACGCTTTGTTCATCACGCATCACCAACGGATTTAACTCAAATATCGCAGGCCCATCGTCCGGACTTTCGGCCCGATCCGCTGGTTTCATTTCCGGCATTTCCGGCCTGACGACGATACTATTTCCACGCACTTCGATGACTTTCACCGAATCGCCCGATTCGATTGCAAAACCCGCCGAGGTGGCGTGTAACCGTTCCCCCAACACGCGGACCAACCCGCCAGGATTGAGCATCGTTAACGCCGTCCCAAACTCACCGACCAACTGCTCCAAATGCCGAGATTCGGCAAGGTAGGGAGTCAACGTCTCCGTATCGGGAGCCTCGAGTATCACCTTTTTCCCGACTGCAGTATGCGGAAGGATCGAGAATCCGGTACCGATCACAATCGGAATCAGCAGCAAAAGCAGCACGCAAAAGGCATAAAAAATTGCCGGATGCGATCCCCCCCAAGCGCGGTAAGCAAAGATTAGGGAAACCACCAGACTCAAAAAGGTAATTACCCCCAGCAGGCCTCCTGACGGAATAAAGACCTCGGCCATGAGAATGGCGAGTCCGACAATCAGCAACAGCACCGCGAAAATTGCATTCGAATCCATAGCTTTAACGGTCTCGATAAGCAGGCTCATTCCATCGTCGGGGTTAACCGATCATTCCAAAACCAAAACAAAACACCCGCACGACGGCAGCACTGGCGGGTTACCTCTGCAACGAGAAACCGCTTCAAAGAGAAACCGGGGTTAGCGCGCATAACGAACTGTCGGCTGGGCCTTCTGCCATTCCTCCTGTGTCACTTTTCGGGTTTCATGCAGGTGAACAAAAGTTCCCTTCTTATTCCCCACAATAATATCGGGCAACTTGTCACCATTGATATCCATCGCCAGCACCTGTGTCCCGACTCCAGAATCATCGTCGACAAATTGCGGAACCCAATCCGTCGATTTGTCCGCGTGCCGAACCAACTTGAACCAATAGACAACCGCCGGTGCGTCGGGTTCGGCGTCACCACCAGGCCCATGCGCCCAGAAACGCTTGCCCGTGACCAGATCCTTTAATCCATCTCCATCCATATCAATCAGATCGATCGCATGCAGTTGCGAGAACTTCAAACCATAACGATTTTCTTTCGGTTCACTCCCCATAATCAGGTGCTGGCGGAACTTGATATCGCTCCCTTCGCGATACTGTTCAAACCAGGCCAACCCATAACCATGCGCCTGCAGACTGGTAATCACGTCGTTGAGACCATCGCCATTGACATCATAGGCATACATCTGGGCACCACCACCACCAAACGCCGCCGGATGAAATTTCCACTCCGGATCCCCCGAGATCGATTCCGGATGCTCCCACCAGCCATTTGCCACAAACAGATCGGTTCGTCCGTCGCCATTCACATCACCGGCACCAAGTCCGTGTGTAAACCGCTGCCAGTCCCCCGGGGCTGAAACTTTGTGAAACGCCCAGGGTTTTGTCGGAGCAGACCAGTCCACTGTCGCAAACCCCACAAACCCCTTGGTTCCGCCCCCCTCAATCGGCAGCGTGGCCCCACTGACAATTTCCGGCTTGCCATCACCGGTAATGTCCAGCCATTGAGGAGACTCGTTGTCGACCGTATTGAAGACCACGTGAGCCGCCCAGTGCTGTTTAACTCCACGAGGATTCTCGTACCATGTCGCCTGGGCACCCGGAAAACCGTAGACCAGCACATCGGTCCAACCATCGCCGTTCAGGTCGTGTGTAAACGTAAAAAAATTGTCGGAATAGGCGTTGTTTTTGCCGAGGGCTCCTTCGAAACCAGGAATACTGGTTTCAGTCCCGTCAGCATTCTTCAACTTAAACGTCTGTTTTGCCGGATAGACCTCGGCCCGCTCTTTGAAACCCGGTCCTGCGTACCAATAGGGGCCGCTGACCACATCCATTTTGCCATCACGATTAAAGTCACCTACGGCGGCCCCTTCACCCCAAAACTGATCATTCAGCTGCAATTTTTTAAACGAATGCAGCAGATAATCTTCCGCCAGAATTGTTTGGGAACACAGCAACAACAGCGTGATCGCCAACGCCTGACTCCGAGAATTCATCATGGACAAACTTTCTCAACGAGTAAAACCGGATCGAATAAAAAAAGAATACCCCGCAGCGCACCAGAATGAAACCAAACCGATGAATGACCGTGCCGTTCATCGAAAAGACCGTCCAGAGGAAGCCCCCTCAACCCAATCTTTCTTCGCAGTACCTGGGCTTCTCTTCGTCATGGAATTTTGGGAGGGGTCTCATCAAAAAATCGTATGCTCAGGATCCTCGGGGTTGTTGGCGATGTCGGGAACAATTTCGCACAGGATTTCGACCAAACGATTTGTCTCAAATGGCAAGCGTATCACTGCCGCAACCGTGCTACGCAGATCCGCAGCAAAGTCGCCGGAATACAATCCTGCTCCCCAAAAGTCCATGGTAATTGTTCCTCGACTTGTCGTGGCGATGGAATGATTCAGGAATTTCGGGGCAGGAATCCGCCGGGGCAGGTTTATTGCGAGCTCTCGAGATAATTCTTTAACTGCTCAACGCACTCGACCGGGATCTCGACGGATTCGAGTTTGGCATCGGCAGGTATAATGCAGTAGGCCGTTTTCATTTCGCCGGTGGCTAACAGCTTTTCACCTCGATAGAGTTCATAACTCGTCGTCAGCGATCGAGAGGTTAATCGCAGCACACTCACCCGAATTTCAATCAGATCTTCGTAATAGGCGGGGGATTTGAACGAGCAACTGGCATTCACCCGCGGCCAGCCGAAAACCGTACCGTCCGGCTGCGTCCCGTGAATCTTCAAACCCAATGAACGAAAAAAGGCATGCTCTGCCTGTTCCATGAAACGATAGTAATTGGCGAAATGAACGATCCCCGCCAGGTCGGTCTCGAAAAATTCGACTCGATGCTCATAAGAAAATTTCGCGATCATCGTCTGATGACTACCCCCTCCATCTCCAGGTCGCAACAACACAGGACTATTGGACGACACGATTTCTCGTCCAATCACCTGACGGGCCGCAGCCGGTTTTTTGCTTAAACTGCGGTACGCGAAGCAACGGGCCCACGTGCCGTGATCGCCTCGTCAATTTTCTGAATCTGAGCCGCAGTCAATCGCCACGTCAGCGCTGCGGCATTCTCACGAATCTGTTCCGGTCGCTTGGCACCGCATAACGCGACCGTGATTCCGGGACGCTGAATCGTCCAATTGAGGACTAACTGAGCCAATGTCGTTTGGCATTCCGCTGCGATCGGCCTGAGTTGGTCGAGAAAATCCTGATTCTTGTGCCACTCGTCACCTGAAAACATGGGGTATTTGGGACGACCATCCTTCGG
Source organism: Schlesneria sp. (assembly GCA_044354755.1). GTDB lineage: Bacteria > Planctomycetota > Planctomycetia > Planctomycetales > Planctomycetaceae > Schlesneria. Next base: position 4,831 of record JBIKZJ010000378.1, read on the forward strand.
GTCAAACTGGTGATTCCGTTCCAATTTTCCGGCCAGCAACCCCTTCATCAATGGCCAGTAAATCATCGCCGAGATCTGCTCTGCCACGCACCACGGTAACTGCGAGGCCTCGATCTCTCGTTGCAACATATTATAATGCGGCTGAAACGCCGAAATCGGACAGACCGAATGAAACTCGATCAACTGATCCAAGCGAAAATTCGAGACCCCGACACTCCGGACCTTGCCAGAATCCAAGAGCGTTTTGAATGCGCCTGCAGATTCGACCAGCGGAGTCTTCGGATCGGGAGCATGCAGGTAATACAGATCGATCCAATCGGTCCCCAACCGCTGCAGACTCTCTTCGCATTCGCGCAGGATTGTCTCGGGCCGCGCATCTTTCCCCTGGATCCGATTTTCGTAATGGATCCCCCCCTTGGTCGCAATCACCAACTGGTTGCGGCGACCTCTGATCGCCTGACCGATCATCCGCTCGCTTTCCCCTTCGTATCCGTAACAGTAAGCGGTATCAAAGAAATTGAGCCCGCTGTCGATCGCCGCATCGATCGTGGCCAGACTTTGCGATTCGGAAACATCAATACTCGTAATCCCGGCAATCGGCCAGCATCCCATCGCCAGCGGCGTCACCAGAATGCCCGTTCGTCCGATCTCGCGAAGCGGAAATGTCATCAAAATCATCCTGCGGTCAGCTGTCGAAGGGACTCATCCTGATTGGTCATCAAACTCTTGATCCAAAAAATTGGCCTTGGGCTGGAGTTGATTGATCCAGGCCAAGGCCACCAGTCTCCTCCAGAACGGCTCAAAAGACTCGCGCCATTTGCTTGCACGATTCCTCTTCGTCAGCCTTATCGATGACGGTGCTTTTGCTTCACTTTGCTTCGTCGGCAGCTTTCGCTTCGCCTGGCTTTTCGGTAACGACTTTCTCTTTCACCAAGGTCTTACGTCCCTGACGCAAGTTTTCGAAGCTGTCACCGGAAATCACGTAGTACCAATCAGCAAAACGGCGATTCAGATCCTTGACCAGTTTCTCGCCCGATTTGACTTTTTCATCATAGGCGGCCAGGTCGGATTCATACTTTTTGACTGCCGAATCATACGCTGATAAGGCTGCCTCGTAGGCCTGCTTGAGATCGGGTTTTTCAGCCACATTTTCGGCGGTTCCAGCATCTGCTGGCGTATCCAGATTCGCGGCGTCATTAGCCGCTTCTTCTGGAGGTGCTTCAGGTTTCACCGGTGCTTCGGGTTTTGGGCCGATCCCTTCAGGGCTGAACTGGGCCTGAGCAAACAGATAACGACTCTTGATTTTCTTCAAACCTGATTTTTCGTCGTCTGCTTTTTCGTCTGCTGTTTTCTCGGCCCCTGTTTTCTCAACCGCTGCTGCCTCATCCGGCTGCTTGATGAAGCCCGCTTCAACTTCGTCTTCGCTACCCGAAAAGACCGCACCGAAATGCAATTCGTAGGCAACCCCCTGATC
>JBIKZJ010000051.1:0-21143 GCA_044354755.1 Schlesneria sp.
CCGATTACGCTGTAAAAATTCGGATTTTGGGTCCCTGGGTTCCCTCTTGCTTCGAGACCGCAAGAGAGATCACTCCCTCACACCAGAGACAGGTCCGAGAATCTTTGGGGGTTTCCTTTTTCTCCACAATTTTGTAGGCGTCAGCCATTTTTTCGATGACGATCAGGGCGCTCTTTCAAAATCATCAAAAACACCCTGTAAAATCTCCCGTTCGATGGTCACTCGAACCACCTTCAAGCAATTCCCGCGTGCGGTCGGGAATTCCAGAAAAATCATCACAGCATCCCTGGCTCCCGCTTCTCGCAACGATAGTCCTAGCAAATAGTTAAGAGGATTTGATGAAGGAAGAGAGGGCTGCCGTTTGGTAATCACTCTGCAGGGGCTTGCCAATCAGGGAATGAATCCCTAATTTCATGCACTGCCGATATCGTTTGAGCGAGTCGAGATTTTTTTCCCCGATCAGATCTTTCAAGGATGTTGTGATGGCCAAGGCGAAATCAGCGAAATCGTTCGATGATTCTGATGGTTCCGAGTCCGATGAACGCAAAATGCTCGGAAATGCCCTCGGGCAAATCGAGAAGGCGTTTGGCAAGGGCTCGATCATGAAGCTCTCGGACAATTCCTCAATGACCGTTTCGGGAATTGGGACCGGATCGCTTTCTCTCGATCTGGCACTAGGGGGAATGGGGTTTCCTCGCGGTCGAATCATCGAGGTTTACGGACCGGAATCGAGCGGCAAGACAACGTTAGCGCTGCACGCGGTCGCAAATGCTCAAAAAGAAGGGGGAGTTGCCGCCTTCATCGATGCCGAACATGCCTTGGATCCTGCCTGGGCCAAACGGCTGGGGGTGAATCTCGAAGAATTGCTGGTCAGCCAGCCTTCGTCGGGTGAAGAAGCGCTGCAGATTGCCGAAATGCTGATCAAGTCAAATGCGGTCGACATCATCGTGATTGACTCGGTAGCAGCACTCGTCCCACGTGCCGAATTAGAAGGGGACATTGGGGATTCGCACGTTGGATTGCAGGCTCGCATGATGAGTCAGGCGATGCGAAAGCTGACGGGATGCATTTCGAAAGCCAAAACGACGGTCATTTTTATCAATCAGATCCGCGAAAAAATTGGTGTGATGTTCGGTTCACCGGAAACGACCCCTGGTGGGCGGGCGCTGAAATTTTACAGCTCTTGTCGCGTCGATGTCCGTAAGTTGGCGGTGCTGAAGGATGGCGAGAACATGATCGGCATCCGGATGAAGGTGAAAATTGTCAAAAATAAGGTCGCTCCCCCCTTCCGAGTTGCCGAATTCGATATGCTGGGTGATCGCGGCATCAGCCTCGAAGGGGATGTCCTGGACATGGCGGCGACCTACAATGTCGTGGATCGCAGCGGAAGCTGGTATGTGTACGGAGCGACCAAGCTGGGCCAAGGCCGCGAAAAGGCCAGAACCTATCTCGAAGAGCATCCGGAAATCGTGGCGGAATTACGTGAAAAAGTGATGGCTTCATTCTTCGCGAATGGACAAAAGCTGATTGGTGGGGGCGAAGACTGATGCAAATTCCCCGTCCCGTGATGGCGTCAAGAACGTGATGGCGTCAAGAAGATGATGGCGTCAAGAAGATGATGGCGTCAAGAAGATGATGGCGTCAAGAAGATGATGGCGTCAAGAAGATGTAGCGGCGTGAAAAATGGGTGCTGTACCGACCAATCAACCAGTGTGGAAGTGAAATCGAGTACCATGTTCAAACCTGCTGCCGATTGCCGATCACATTTCTTCGTTTTGACGATTGCGATGTTGGTTGGGGTGATTTTTTTCGGCGCAGGGTCGCTGGGGATGGCTCAAGATCCGCTGGCGATTCTGGAAGAATCGGTGGTAAAGCTGGTTGAGAAATCGGAGCCGGCTGTGGTCAGTGTGGCTCGGTTTAAGCCGGTGGTTCAAGAGCGGATGCCAGGACGCCACCGCCCCTTCTTTAATTCCGATTTTCCGGTTCCTCGAAAACCGGATCTGCAGCCGAACGATTTTGGTGCGGGCTGCCTGATTAGCCCCCCCCAAAGCGATGATCGGCTGCTGCTCACCGCTTATCATCTCGTTCGCGGAGGGCCGGTCTTTCCGAATTTCACCGCGGAAGACAAAACGGAACTGATGATTCGATTGACAGATCGTCGTGAGTGTCGCGCTGCAATCCTTGCGGCGGACCCCCGTAGTGATCTGGCGGTGTTGCACTTGGATTGGGACGAAGCGAAAATCAAGTCCACAGACTTTCCGGTCCTCGATTGGGAAAATGGCTTACCACCTCGAAAAGGTCAGTTTATCGTCTTGATGGGAAACCCGTACGCGATTGCTCGAGACGGTTCTGCGAGCGTTAGCTTTGGCATGGTGAGTAATTTGACCCGACAGTCGATTTCACTGAATCGCTCGGAAGATTTCGAATTTGATGAGGTCATCAAAAGCTCAACCCTGCATCGCCTGGGTGTGGTGATGCAGCTGGATGCTCGGCTGAATCTGGGACTCAGTGGCGGTCCCGTCTTGAACTTGAAAGGTGAGCTGATCGGGATTAGTTCGTCGCTGGCCGCAATCGAGGGCTATGACCAATCTGCGGGCTTTGCCTTCCCGATCGATCGTTTGACGCGGCGAGTGATTCGAACGCTGCTGGCAGGCCAGGAAGTGGAATACGGGATGATCGGAATCGGACCCGTGACGATTGATCGGAAGGATTTTCCGTCGATGATTGCCAAAACGTCACAACCCTCTGCCGCGATGGTTCGAATTGTGAGCCCTGGTTCACCGGCGGGACGGGCGGGAATCTTGCCTGGTGATCTCATTCTGAAAGTCGCGGGGCAACCGGTCCTTTCGCTGGAAGATTTGATGCGTTTAATCGGCCTGAACCCGCCAGGGACCGAGTTAAAAATCCTTCTTTTGCGCCGGTCTGCAACTTCTGGCCAGCCGGAAGAGGTGACCGTAAAATTAGGAAAATGGCCCGTCCAGGATTTCGAAGGGATCATCGAAACCAATCCGCGTTACTTGCCGTGGCGCGGCCTGACGGTTGATTATCCGACCGCTCAGGAAAAATTTCGTGACCGTGAAGGGCACTATGATTTTCGCCACGTGCTGGTGACGCGTGTGAAACTAAACTCCCCTGCCGAGGTCGAGCGCATCATGCCGGGTGACTTTATTACTCATGTGAACAATACCCCGGTACAAACCCCCACAGAGTTCTACTCGGCAGTCAAGGGGTTATCGGGGCCTGTAACACTGAGATTTTACGATAAACAGGTGAGATTAGCCGATCCTGCAGGGGGGCGTGACTGAAAAGCTGCGGGGAAATCAAGAGAACCTCTTGGAAGAGTCGCTGCAATTGTCAACTTCTGCTATCGTTCTTCGCGTCTCGAATGGCCGTCATCGCGGGACGAAATCGAGTTTGATTTTCCGGATCCGTTTGGCCAGATTCGAGAATTCCCACGAAGTGAATTCGCCATGTCTTGTCATGGAAGATGATAGGAATCGTTATGAAAACTGATGAACTGCGAGAAAAGTACCTGAGCTTCTTCGAATCGAAGGGATGTATCCGTCGACCGACCGATGTGCTGGTCCCCAAAGATGATCCGACGGTGTTATTCACCCCGGCCGGGATGAACCAATTCAAAAATCAATTCCTGGGGATCGGTCCTCTCGATTTCACCAAAGCAACGACCTCGCAGAAATGCTTACGGACGGGCGATATCGGTAACGTGGGTGTGACCGCCTACCACCACACCTTTTTCGAAATGCTCGGCAATTTCTCGTTTGGAGATTACTTCAAGCGTGAAGCGATTCATTGGGCCTGGGAATTTCTGACCGCCAAAAACTGGTTGGGGCTGGATCCAACTCGATTAACCGTCACGGTCTATCTCGATGACCAGGAAGCGTTTGATATCTGGAATCAAGAAATCAAGCTTCCCGCCAATCGAATCTCGCGCGAAGACGAGGGGGAAAACTTCTGGCCCGCCTCGTCCCCCTCACAGGGGCCGGACGGAGTCTGCGGACCTTGCAGCGAGATTTATTATCTTCCTCCCGGCTCGACGAAAACGGTCGAGATTTGGAATCTGGTCTTTACCCAGTTCAATCGCGTTGGGTCTCCCCCTGACAACCTGCAACCGCTTCCGAAGAAAAATATCGACACGGGGATGGGGCTGGAACGCTGTGCCTCCACGCTCCAGGGGGTTTTAAGTAACTTCGAGATTGATATTCTGAAACCAATCTGTCAGGCCGCTGGTGATATCGTCGGGGTGAAATACGAATATGGAGCTCCCGAAGGACGAGCCCTGCGGCGCATTGCTGACCATGTTCGCGCCTGCTCATTTGCCCTGCACGAGGGGTGTGGTCCCGGCCCAGAGAAAGAAAATTATATCGTGCGGCTCTTACTGCGCCGGGCGTCCATGGAAGGGTTTTTGCTGGGGAAACACGAACCGTTTCTGTCGCAACTCGTCCCTGTCGTGGCGGACATGATGAAACACCCCTATCCCGAATTTGGCCAGACCGTGGAATCGGTCCAAAATGCCATTCGTGAAGAGGAAAAACAGTTTCTCCGCGTGGTGGAAACCGGAATCGGACGCTTTCAGAAGCTGGTGCATCACGCCAAAAAAGAGGGATCGCTGGTGATCTCGGGTGACGCCGCCTTCGATCTGCATCAGACTGAAGGATTCCTGATTGAATTGACCGAATCGCTGGCTGCCAACGAAGGGTTGTCGGTCGACATGACCCGCTTCCTGGAATGCAAAGGCCAGCATAAGCAGGCGAGTGGACGAGGTGCCTTTGCCAATTCGGTGATGTCAGCCGGGCCGCTCGACGCACTGCGGCAAGCGGGGGGGACCAAGTTTTTGGGTTACGAGAACACTCAGGCCGAGGCCGAAGTGGTTGGCATTATCGCCAATGGTCAATTGGCAAGCACCTTTGATCAGCACGGAACGCAGGTGGCTGTCGTGCTAAATCAGTCGCCGTTTTATGGAGAAGCGGGGGGACAAGTTGGAGATCTCGGGGCGCTGATCGGACACGGGATTCGCTTTGAAGTCCAAGACACACAACGCGATGGCGAATTGTTGGTCCACATCGGTCTGCTCAAGTCGGGATCGCTCGCGGTGGGGACCAAGGTTTCTGCCGAGGTGGATGTTTTGCGCCGAGCCGGTGTGCATCGAGCCCACTCGGCCACCCACATTCTGCATCACGCGCTCCGCAAATATCTCGGAGAGAACGCGACCCAGCGCGGCTCGAAAGTACAACAGGATGAATTACGATTCGACTTTGCCCATCCGAAGGGACTGACTCAGGATGAATTGATTCGGATCGAAGACGAAATCAATTCGCGGATTGCCGAAGGAACCGCAGTCTCGACCCGATTGATGCCGATCGCCGAGGCCCGAACGTTAGGAGCGATGGCTCTTTTTGGCGAAAAGTATCCAGACAATGTTCGAGTTGTCAGTATGGGTGAGTTCAGCCGAGAACTTTGCGGTGGGACACACCTGAAAAATACCGGACAAGTCGGTCTTTGTCGTGTGATTCGTGATGAACTGGTGGCTGCCGGTGTGCGCCGGATCACCTGTTTCACAGGGCCTAAAGCCCTGGCTCGAATTCGCGCCACCGAGGAACTGGTGAAAGAGGCTTCTTCCTTACTGAAGGCTCCGCCGGACGAACTGTCCAAAAAGATTGAATCACTTCAAGCCGAACTACGCGAAGCTCGGAAAGAGCTTGCCAAGCACACCGTGGCGTCGCTGGCCGATACCGCATTGAATCTCGTTGCCCAAGCGGAAACGATCAATGGGGTCAAGCTGATTGTTCACGATGCGGCAGGATGCCCGCGTGAGTCACTCAAGGATTTGATCGACCGAATTCGTGAAAAGGCTCCGTCGGTTGTGATTCTGCTGGGACTGGTCGTCGAAGACAAAGTTGCCTTCATTTCCTGCGTCAGCAAAGATGTCCTGGTCTCCAAAGGTTTGAATGCCTCGGACTGCGTCAAAACGGCCGCAAAGGTTTGCGGCGGTGGCGGCGGTGGCCGACCGGAAATGGCCGAAGCGGGTGGTAAAGATCCGGCAAAAATCGCAGAAGCACTGCTCGCGGGTGCCGCCTATTGTCGCGGGAAGTTGGATACCTAAGGATGAGAATTTGGGTTGATGGCGATGCGTGTCCAGCCGTAATCAAAGAGATTGTGTTTCGAGCGGCGGTTCGAACCAAGATTCCGCTGACACTCGTCGCCAATCAGCCCATGCAAATTCCTCGTTCGGATTTGATTTCGATTTTGACCGTTCCGTCCGGCCTGAATGTCGCGGATCAGCGGATCGTGGAATTGCTCGATCCGGGTGATTTGGTCATCACGGCAGATATTCCCTTGGCAGCGCATGTTGTCGACAAAGGGGGGACAGCGCTCGATCCGCGCGGTGATCACTACACGCATGAGAATATCGGCGAACGGTTAACGATGCGGAATCTCATGGATGGACTGCGGGGTGAGGGTGTCGTCGGTGGAGGCCCACCCCCGTTTAGTGGAAATGATCGTCAGGCGTTTGCCAACCAACTGGACCGCATCCTGGCCAAACGCCGTCCCCCTTCTGCATGACCGCTTGACCTGATGCCAGCTTGACCGCAAAAAACAGAGGGTCGAGAAATTCCTCCCGAACTTGGCGAGGTGGAGGCATCAAATTTTTGTTTGGAAAGACGCTGTACACTGGGTTTGCGGTGGAACCGAATTTCAGATGAGCCTTCGGCAACACGAATAACGCGAATATGACGAATCAGAGAAATTCAATTGCAGTAAGAAGGAAAAATCCGAAAAAACTGCGGCGTGGCCCTTAGGGTCGATTTGATCAAGACAAACCTTGAGCGATGGAACTGAACTTCGCCATCAAACCGGAATGCTCTCATATCAGCGGTACGGTTTATCGGATGTCATCAAACGGGTCGGGTTGTTCGTGGGCTACTTCAGGGTCCAGCAATCGGGGGGGATTCGACGAGTTTGGATACAGCGATTCCGCTTTAGCGGGGCTTTCGTGCAGGGCCTGTTCCACTTTTCGATCTGGCGGTGACTGATAACTGGCTTGAACGATGGTTTGGGGTGGCTTCACGTTGCCATTCGCCATTTGCGATCGCAACGATTGTCTGAGTGCCAGTCGTTCGGATTCTTCAGGGCCTGCGATCAGCACGACATCGTCGACAATAAATCGATCATATTCCCGTCGCATCAGCACCTTCGCACCGTAGCGTTGATCCCCAAAATTGACAATGACCTCTTTTTCACCGATGGCCATCGATCGGACTGGGGCTTGTAAAAACGAGTCAGCAGACATCCCGGAATTCGGAACAAATTTGGTTTGGCTCCAGACCATCCGATTGAAATCGCTTGAAGAATTTCCTTGAATCAGATCGAGGGCCTGCTGTTGCTGTTCAGGATTACGACCGAGCGTAATTCCTGCGGCAAAGTCTTGAATAGGGATGAGGATTTCCAAGGTCGATTTTACCGACTCAGGAACTCCGGAAACTTTCCATTGCACATCATCGACCAGGAATTTGCCTCGTTCTTCACGCAACAGATACGTAAACGGGCGGTCTCCCTGTGACACCTCGATTTTCGTCAAAGCTCCTTGAAACGTCGCGGAGACATATTTGACGTTGAGGGAGTCGAAGCTTTCCAGTGGCATGGAGGGGACTGTGGCTTCGGACATTTTGTCCCAGACCCGACTGGAAAAATCGTGAGTGGAACAATGTTTGATTTCGTCAAGTTTTCGCTGGGACAAGGCGTGAATAAAGACTTCCAGCATCCCCTGGGCAGTGAACAAGGCCGACAGGCGTTTCTCTTGTCGCGATTCAATTTCATAAATGGTGACATCGGATACGACATATTGCGGCGTTGATTCCGAGGTGATGTCGGCACCCCGTTGCATGTCGATTTGAACAAACTCGGCTTCGCTGCGAAGCGTAAAATCTGCCCGGTTCCCACGCAATCGAACCTGGAGCTCGTGATCGGGAAGTTGAGGTTCGGGCAGCTTTGCCTGCTTCAGATCGGCAAACGAGAGGCTTCCTTGATAGAAGTCCTGCTCGCACAATGCGGATAACTGATCCTTATCTTCCAATTGATAGGCGGCAAGAAACGCCACACAGCGATTGACCGCATGAGCAAGATTCATCACCGAGGGAAGCTTTTCTTCTTCGTCTTTACAGGCAATGGCAATATCGGCTACCTGCCATTTTCCTTTTCGCAGTTCCATCGTGATCACGGTTTCACCGGATTGGCGTGGCAATTTGACGACGGCCACTTTTTCGTCCAGCGAAGCGGTTGGCCGGAATTTTCCACTGGCTGTCTTACCTTGTGTCACTTTTCGTGTCACCTGTGCTAAGAACGACGGAGGAAGTTCTTCCAGGGCTGTTCGTAGTTTCGGTGAAGTGATGGAAAGGACCTGTTCCCGATCTCCGTGACCCCAAGCGTCCAGGAATTCCCGGACCGTCAGCAGCAGGTCCATCTGTTCCGTGACAGACTTGTAGGCTTCAATCCCTTTTTTCTTTTGCTTGAGATAAATATCATCAATGACCCATTTACCAGAATCGTCACGCGTCAATTCGTAGAAGACTTCTTTCTTGTCTTCGCCCACCTGAACGGTGACCCGTTTTTTCTCGTCCGAGACTTGTTCGACATCAACAATTAATGTCTTGCCGTCGGGAATCCTGAGAATCTTCAGATCTTCCAACGCCGTCGCTGTCCGCAGCGCACGTTTGTTGAAATCCTCCGAGGTCACCACCTTGAGCCCATCAAGGTTTTGAGCCTCGAGATTTTTGGCGAAGGCGTTGATGGCACGACTCTCAATCAAATGAGCGCAGCCGGAGCCTGAGCCAACCATGCAAAGTGCAAGGCCAGTAAACCACACAAAAGAGCGAATCGCGGGTGACATGCGTGCCATCCTTGGCGAGTTTGCGCAGCGGTTGCGCGGACTCAAAAGTCTGACAAAAACAGAAATTGGAAAATGGGAGGAGGGGCTTCTCTCAGATTCCGAATTTTCGGTCAAGATCATTTGATCGCAGATTTCAACAGAAATTGACAAAATCCGCAAAATTGTTCGCTCGTCCTGTGTCGGGATGTTCACCCACTTCACGAGGGTGGTCACCAAAATCACCGTCGACTGGCTCTTGATATTCGCGATCATTTCAGCCGTTTACTTGAGTAATCGACCAATTGCCTGAAGCAGAACCTCTTCCACTTCTGGTGCGGTGCGAGAAACGACACCGGTTTCGTACCCCCCTTCCTCGTAAGCGATCGCCGTTCCAATGTAACCCGGCCCTTCGTCACCATACCCGGCCGTGCAGACGAAACGATCCGGGCGCATTTTCTGGGCAGCGAGCTGGTACTCGACAAAAATCTCTCCGGGCAGACCCAGAATGACCGCCTGACCTAAGCGGAGGCTGGTCAGGTCAATCGTCTGGCCCGCCGCCATCCGCCGTGCAAAGGCGATATCTTTGGCCGCGCAAATTCGTTCCAGCGGGCGCCTGTTTTCGTTTTGCAACACCTTTTCCAACTCGCCTAAATCTCGTAGTCGATCTCGGACAGGAAGCGAAACCGGTTCGACTCGCCATTCGAGATCGGCCAGCGTGATGGGCGTTCGTTTGGTGTTTTTCCAAGCCTGTTCCATCCCTGCTGCAAGCCGTTCGGTTAATTCCCGCCGTGCCTGATCGGTCCCATTGTTATACTTGCCGGCGGCGAGATTTCCCCCGGCCCCGTTGAAATGGAGATGAACCAGCTTCGGTTCTTTCTGATCACGGACGGCTCGCGCCAATCCCACAAAATCTGCGCTGACCGCCCCTTTTCCATAATGACTTTGCGGATGCGTCGCATAATAGGTGATCGAAATGAGTGGTGTGTCACCATCCCAAAAGCTCAATAACTTTAACTCGGGATCAATCAGTCCTTCAGGAGCGGCGATGGCAGCGGGGTCGGTTGAAGAACTGTAGCGTACGATTTTAACCTTGCCATCCTCTCCGAGAATACGACGGTTCGAAGCGACACGATCGACACGAGACTGACCGACGCCGATCTGCGTAAACGATCGAGCCGCGGGAATTGATTTCTTCACCACCAGTTCCAGTCGCTTGAGCACATCTTTGATAAAGGGGACATCACACGCTTTCCCCTCGATTCCAAATGGCATCAGGAGTTCCGCTTCACTCAGATCACAGCCGGGAGCATCATGCTGGTGCAAAGCGTGAACAGCAACCCGCGTCGCTGTCGTCCCCGCGCCTCGCGCCAGGGCTTCACGCCAGGCATCGTATCCCGAGTTTCCCAGCCCCACGAAATCGACTGCACACAACACAATCGGTTCTGCGGCTCCCAGGATCACAACACCACGCACGAACAGAGGATCATCGATCTTCACCGCTTCCTGTACGAATCCTTCGCAAAGGGGCGATCCGATGGGGGGAGTGACATCCAGTTGAAATGACGCCACCCGCAACGATTGTGCCTCGACAAAATGAGCAGTCAGCAGGCTGAGAACGAGTCCTGCAAACCAGATGAGCGTCGGCCTGTGCATGGTTTCTCCTTGGAATCAAACTCGAAAACGGGTTGTGGTGAATTCTGACAATTCTCGTACAGAACCGGATGCAAGTATAACGCGGCAGGGCGGTTTCCCACGCGGAAACAGAAAAAAAGGTGGCCAGGAATCAGGCGAATAACCCGAATGAAAACGAGGAAAACGAGCCAAGATGGAATCCGAAGAAACGCCGAACTGCTCCTCATTCAGGTTGCTGAAAACCTGAATTTCGCATGAAGTCGTGGATTTCGCTGCGAGTTGGCCGGGTCGTATGAAGAAAATTTGGCCTCAGGTGAGTAAACTAGAGACTTGGTCGATCTTCGGCCTGACCGCTGTACTCGACAGTGCTCACGATGCGATTCAAGAAGACCGATCGTCCAAGGTGTTCTTTGCGAGATCCTCATTTTCAAGTTTGGTATCTCAATCAGGGAGATTTTCCATGCAAATCACGCGATCGATTGGCCTGCTGAGCGGATTCCTGCTCTGGGGCATTTGTGTTCCAATCACCTGGGCTGACCTCGCGGTCACAACGCCCGATTCCCTGGTGGCGTACTTACCGGATGGTGCGATTGGATCAGTGGAAGTCTCGCAACTTGGGCCGCTCATCGAACGAGTCGAAACCTCGGAGGTGTTGCAGATGGTGCTCAATAGCCCCCAGTGGCGCGAAGCACTGAAGCAAGACGGTCTGCAACAAGCCATGGCGGGAAAGGCGATCGCAGAAGGACAATTGGGGATGAGTCTTTGGCAGTTTGCCAAAACCTATCTGGGTGACCGAATCGTGCTGGGGGTTTATCCCCCCGCTCAACCCGGAGGACAACCCGATGGTGTGATCATTCTTCGCGTTGACGAGGCTCAGTCGCTGACAAGATTATGGGATCGATTATCCCCTCTGCTCCCATTGGCCGGTGGTAAAATCCGGGTCGGGGACCCTGCTGGCGGGGGACATCTCCTGACCTTTGAAGATGGACACCAGGCGGTGATTCGGGATCGCTGGGTTGTGATCAGTAAAATCAAATCCCTGCTCGAACAGACGCTGCAAAACTTGGCGCTGACGGAATCGAAATCGGTGGGGCTGACGGAAACGGCTGCATGGAAACAAATGGCCACCCAGCTGGGGACTGAACACCATGCACAGCTGTGCATCAACCTGGCTCGATTGACCGAACTGGCTGGGCACCGGTTTATTCCTGCGAAACTCGATAATCCGGTCTTTTCGCTCTTATTTGGGGGATATTTGGAACTCGCCGCTGGCAGTCCCTATCTCGGGATGACGCTGGATGTTCGCGAGCACGATTTTGAATTGCGGAGTACCGTAGCCGGAGATCCCACTCAACTGGATGCCGCTCATCGTCCGTTTGTCCTTGAGGGAGAATCGGCATTACGAGCAGAAGTTCCGCCACTTAAAACGCCGCTGAACGGATTTTCGCTGACTCGTGATTATGCGAATTGGTATCGGAATCGGGAAGCATTGCTCGAGGCGGCATTGCTTCCCAATTTTGACAAATTTGAAACAGGACTGGCGATTTTTCTGGCCGGTCGTGATTTCAGTGAAGATGTGCTGCCGATGCTCGGGCAACGCTTGACGCTTGTCAGTGTCCCGCAGAGCTTCGCTCACCTCAAGGGAAAACCGGGGGTCCAGCTCCCAGGATTTGCCCTGCTCTTTGATCTGGCCAAACCGACCGAGGCCAATGACCTGTTAAATCTGGTTTTTCAGACCGTGGTACTCGTGAGCAATCTGCAGGCGACCCAGGAAGGACGACCGACCTTTGTGCTTTCTTCGGAAAGCTATCGAGAAACACAGGTTGCGTTCGCCAAATATGTAAAACAGCCAGCGGGAGACGGATTGCCGATTTCTTATAATTTTCAGCCTGCGTCCGCCCGGGTTGGAAATCGGTATCTCTTTGCCACCAGTCTCGAAACCTGTCGACAGTTGATCGATACCCTCAAAGAGGACGAGGCTTCGCCGCAGACGATCCGACCGATACCAACGGAAGGGGTGCGAGATCTATTTCTGGACATTTCTCCGGTTATTGCGGCAGATTTGTTGCAACGGAACGAGCAGGTACTGCATGCACAAAACCTGCAACAGGGAAAGTCGGCCGAGCAATCCAAACAGGAACTGGAAACGCTGTTCCAATTTCTGCGTCAATTGACACCGGTTTCCTTTTCCTCGACACGCCATGTCGATCGCTGGGTGCTCGAACTGCACGGGGGCTGGAAATGAGTTTTGTTTGACTTGAGGGGAAATCAGGCGACGCGCCCTGTAAATTGAATGCCTCTTAACGAAAGCAAATCCGTCTGAAAGAAAGAAATTGTATGAAGGCGAAGCCTGTTCTTGTCCCCTACGATTCTGCTGCCAACGGGGCGTGGACAGCTCGTGAAGCAGCACATCTCTTGAATCGAGCACAATTCGGTTTCACTCCCGCAGAACTCGATCGGGCCACGAATGATGGGTTCGAGGTGACGCTACAGCGGTTGCTTGATCCACAGCCGGAATCTCTGGAATTTCTGCAAGCGGATGCCAGCCTGCGACAGGCCGCCATCAATACCGGAAATCTGGATCATCTCAAAATCTGGTGGCTGTATCGGATGAGGTTTTCGGCGAATCCTCTTACGGAAAAGCTGACGCTCTTCTGGCATAATCATTTCGCAACATCGAACGCCAAAGTCAATTCCGTTCCTGATATGCTCGCACAAAACGAGTTGATTCGTACGAATGCGGCAGATGATTTTAAGGCGTTATTACACGGAATATCCCGCGATACCGCGATGCTCATTTGGCTTGATGGGAACGCCAACCGCAAACGTCAGCCGAACGAAAACTTCGCTCGCGAGATCATGGAGTTATTCGCGCTGGGGGTCGGAAACTATACCGAGCGGGATATTCAGGAGGCGGCCCGCGCATTTACCGGTTGGCATGTTCGTGACGGCGAATTCTGGAGAAATCGCCAGCAACACGATGATTCCCCCAAGACGGTCTTTGGTCAAACTGGACGTTTTGACGGAAACGATATCGTTGATCTCTGTCTGGCCCAACCCGCCTGCCCTCGCTTCCTGGCGCTCAAACTGGCAAGAACCTTTGTCTGCCCGGAACCACCCGAGGAGATGCTGGCGATACTGGCAACCCGAATTCGAGAAGCGGATTTCCAACTGAAAACGGTTTTACAAGAGCTCTTTTCGTCACAATGGTTTTTTGCCCGCGAAAACCGCCGCAGGGTGATCAAGTCGCCTCTCGATCTGGTTCAAGGGACCCTGCGAATAGTCACCGATCCCATTCGCTGGCCGGGAGTCGTTCGTTTGCTGGCGGATCTAGGCCAGGATATTTTTTCCCCTCCCTCCGTCAAAGGTTGGGAAGGAGGACGATTATGGATCAGTTCGTCATCGCTGTTGCAACGAGCCAACTTTGCGACGGAATTGATCACCACAGACCAATATGGCCCACTCTCTCTCCGTCTCCGTTTGCTGGCGAATGAAACTGCTGATGCGGTGGTTGCACAGTTGCAGCGATGGCTGCTCAGCGATGCCATCGATGACAAAATCTCTGCGGAATTACTCAAGTTTTTCCATGCGACCGAGGGAACCTCGGAACAAAAACTGAGGGGATTGCTGCAACTGGCGTTGAGTCTTCCCGAGTATCAATTGCATTAATTGGTTGTAGGCCTTGAGAGAAGATCTTGGGCTCGCCTGACGAGCGGAAGTGGGGTCATCAGTCGCGTCTCATGGCCATCTCTGCATGAAGGAGGCTGCCCCTTTGAGGCCGTAGGACGAAATCTTTTCGGTGCCAACAACGTCTTGATGCAAACAACGTCTTCGTATTCGGGAAGATTCCTGGCTTGCGCGGCCGGATAACGTTCGTGAGCGAGTCCTTTATTGCGGGCCGTGAGAATCTTTTCTGCACCCCGCAAAGTTTACCCGAGACGGGCTTTCATCGCGGAACCGGCAACCTTATGAAAACGTGACCGTGAAACGATCAAAGTACAGCGTGAAACCGCCGACAGAATTGAGGGTCAGTTGTGCGATGCCGGTCGAAGGGAGTTTCGTCCCACTTGCACACTCACCCAACTTGCACAGTCAAATGATACCTTGAAATGAACGTCTCTTGCCGCGAACGCATGGTGGTCCAACCATTTTCGTTTGCGTGGATCACCGGGAAAGTCATGGATTCGATGTCAGCAATTTCAGTGGATGATTAATCGCTTTCCGGCCCCCAATAAGAACCGACACCCGTTGATTCGCCAGAAAGACGCCGCACCAGATGATTTCTCAATTTTATCGACGATATAGCGTCGCAATCCTCTGGCTCGTGGGGCTCAGCTTTCCATGGCTATGGCATCAGTCTGAACAGATGCGTTCGAACAACGATATCGAAACGTGGCTCCCACGCGAAACGCCGGTCCGCTTGTTGTATGAAGAATTCAAGCAGGATTTCGGTGCCGAGGAAATCATCGTCGTGGGACTTCCTCGCGAATCCGCCGATCCGGCACTCGTCGAAGCCTTTGCTGGACGCATGGAACGACTCAAAGGAATTCGCCTCTGCTGGACCCCCGACCGAATGACGGCCCGGATGCGTGAATTTGGTATGGACGAACAGGCCGCACGCGACCGACTCGATGGGTTGCTCACTTCAAAGTCGGGCGACCTGATCGGTGTCGTGGCGATGCTTTCCGAAGCAGGCGTCAAAGATCGTTCTCAGGTGGTTGACGAGATCAAGCAGACACTTGCCTACTGCCAGTTGCCGCTGGATGCGGTCGCACTCACCGGTGCCCCTGTTATTGTGACCGAACTGGATCGTCTGGGAAGTCAAAAATCGAGTCGCCAATTCTTCCTGCTGACCTGCGGAATCAGTCTCTGCCTGCTGTACTACTCGTTTGGCCATTGGGGTTTGTCATTAGCGGTGCTAGGAACCGCCTTGTGGGGAATTTTCCTGAATCAAACCGTGATGGTGATGCTCGGTGGAGAAATGAACTTCATCATGGGGTCACTCTCGGTGATGGTCATGATCTTCACGTTATCCATCGCGGTGCATGTCGTGAGCTACTACGACAGTAACCGTAAGGAAGGTCTTGCCGAACCATTGGCTGCGGCAGTGATGGAATCGTGGAATCCCTGCATGCTCTCAACCCTGACGACATTGCTCGGCCTGGTTTCATTGAACGTCAGTACGATTCTTCCCGTGAGCCAGTTTGGATATGCCGCCGCTTGCGGATCGATTGTCGCCTTAATCGTCGGGCTGGGGGTCACCCCCGCCCTGCTAACCGTCATGCCCGAGTGTACGGTTCGATCCGTACGGTATCAGATTAATTTCCGGGAATGGGGCGCGGGAGTCGCCGCTCACCGCTGGAGTTTGCTGACAGGGTCTGCCATCCTGCTGGGGATGACCGCGATGGGCATTCTTCAGTTAGAGCCTAGCATCAATCCGACGGAATTCCTGCCGCAGAAAAGCAAGGTCCTGGCGGATCTGCACAAGATTGAGACTGACCTGACCAACATCGACTCAATTGAAGCGGTCGTGGATCTCGGCAGCGAAAAACTCGCCTTCATGGATCAACTGCAAAAGGTCCGTCTGATTGAAGCAAAGATCGCAGCTCATCCCGGTGTCCGTCATACGCTCTCACTCGCTTCGTTCTTTCCGGAAGAATTGCCGGAAAACACGATGGCCGCAGCGAGAATTCTTGGTCATGCCAAATCGTATTCGGGTGAAGAAGGCTTGATCTCGGGAGGTCAACGACTCTGGAGAATCTCGGCGCGGATTCGACACGATGCAGACCTCAGCCCTGTCGATGTGTTGAACCAGTTAACCGAACAACTGGCAGAAGACCCGGTCCATTTCACAGGACTGACTCCACTGCTGAAAAATGCACAACAAGAAATCTTCGACGGATTTTGGCAAAGCTTTACCGCTGCTTGTCTGACAATTTCGATCGTCATGATTCTTTCCTTACGGTCGATCGTCGCCGGCGTGATCGCCATGATTCCCAACATCATCCCGATCTGGCTGGTATTCGGTGGGGTTGGCTTTCTGGGGATGCCCGTCGATATCGGCATGATGATGACAGGTAGTATCGCATTGGGAATCTCGGTCGATTGTACTTTTCACTTCCTCGTCAAGTATCAGGCCGCCTACAACAACGGGGCAACGTCCAAAGAAGCGGTACTGCAGGCGCTGGAACATTCCGGCGAACCGATGCTCGATTCCACGTTAATCTCGGCCTTGGGGATGCTGGCCTTATGCTTCAGCAGCTTTGCCCCAACCGCCCGGTTTGGGTGCTTGATGGCGGCACAGATGACTGCGTCGCTACTCGGAGAGCTGGTGCTGCTTCCCGCGATGCTCTGTTGCCGCCCGGGTCGACGAAGTGAGTGGGAAACGAAACCGACGACAGAGGAACTGAAGAACGCGCTCACCCGCGAACAGCAGATCGATTCCGAAACGATCGAGACAGCGGAAGTGGGACCCGAAATTCATCCATTCCCCGCCGAAATGCCATCGGTCCCCCGAAGGATCAGAGCCGCCCGGTAGGTTCGGCGGTTTGGCGTACCAAGTTCAACACGATGCGGTATACCAATCACGTGCTGACATCATCCTGTTTGGCTCGTTCAATTGGCTGCCCGCGCATGCTGTCCGAGGTGTCCAGTACAAACACCATCCGTTTGGCACAGATGGGAATCCCATAATCG
This sequence comes from Schlesneria sp., assembly GCA_044354755.1. Lineage (GTDB taxonomy): Bacteria > Planctomycetota > Planctomycetia > Planctomycetales > Planctomycetaceae > Schlesneria. The sequence goes on from JBIKZJ010000051.1 coordinate 17,213, forward strand.
GTGCGGATCTGCTCCCCTTGAATCACTTCTGGCAAGACATCTCCCAGCGGCGGAAAGTCAAACTCGGAACGATTTTCTGTCCACCAGATTTTCCATTCTTGATCGTGATTACGAAATTTTTGCGAGGTGAGCCGCGTCAGGTATTGGATCACATCATGCTGGATGAGTCCCTCTGTTTTTAAGAGCAAATCGATCAGAAAATCGGCGGTCTCGGGCCGAGCCAACTCGGCGAATCGATCAACCGCCGCCACACGGGCCTCGGTCGATTTCTTTTTCATCGCTTTCAGGAACGACTGTTTGGTGGTGACGAATTGGCGGTGACGAATTCGGCGTCGGGCGGGGTTGCGACTGCGGCACTGATTTGAATCTGAAAAAGCCCTGCAACCAGCAAACTCGTCAGCCAGTTTGTCTCTTTTCTCATCCTCTGCCCCCGCTGTTCCAATCCGTTGCCACGACTTCGTCGTCCACCGATCAAAGCGAAACTTTCTCTGACAGAGTCCGTGAAAAGAAAGAAGCCGCTCGAACTTCGAGCGGCTTCTTGACGAACGGTAATCCCACCGGACATAGGTCTGAGGTTCGACGAATCTCAGCCGATTACTTTGGTAGTTCCACAGCCGGTGGCGGCGTCGCAACACCAGCATCACGTTTTCCTGCCTCAGAAGGGGGAGTGCTCACGATCGGGGTTTCGCCTGCACAGCCGATAAAAGTGAACAGCAGCACGAACAGAATGCATCGTTGGAAGAGAATCATAGTTGCCTCATTACTGGAGTGATGTCTTTGCAGGGGTCAATTAAAAGTCGCCGACAGTGTTCCCATCAGAGATGCCTGCAAGATACTGCTTAAAGAGCACCCCATCAATGTTCATGGAGATCGCCCGGACGGCACCGTCTGCCATCGCGAAGTGAACGATGCCGGTGTGATCCGATGAAAACCGATACCATGCCGGAGTCGTACTCAAACCCCAAGCGGTGGGGAGCGCCCCTGAACCCATCCAGGAATGACTGAATTGCAATGCGCTGCCAATCGGACGGTCACCGATCGATTCCCCAAACAGCACTGAATTCGAGGTTCCATCGGTGAAGTTGCCGAGCTTGTTCGGATTTCTCTGCAGAAAGGCCCCTTTGTACTTGTCGAATCCCGGCACGTCCCCAAGAAATCCCGATACTCCCATATAATTGGTGGGCGCAACCGGATCCCAGCCACCCGCCAACGAACCGTACGCTCCTTCAATCGTTCCCGTTCCCGCACTCGGTGCGTACAGATTGGTGAGCACAAAAAAACCACTTTGAGGAATCAACGAATTCGTAGTAGGACACAGGAATCCGGGTAGCTTCTTCAATGAGGCATTGTAACATCCATCCACCCAGAACCAATAATCCTGCCCGAATAAATCGACCTTCAACTGGTCACGTTCCAGCGTTTGGTAAAGATTTGCCTGATCGATAAACGGCAAAAGAAAAACCAGAGGACTCGCAAACGACTGCTTGTCGTACGGGACAAATCCCTTCGGCCCCAATCCACCCGAGGGAATAGTCATATTAGAAGCCTCGAAGTTATGCACCGCCAGTGCCAGTTGCTTCATGTTGTTCTTGCACTGAGTACGCCTGGCCGCCTCGCGAGCCTGTTGCACCGCTGGCAGCAGCAGTGCAATCAACACGGCAATGATCGCAATCACTACCAGTAGCTCGATGAGAGTAAAACCTGATTCGCGACGAAGCTTCGCCTCAGGTCTCCGAGAAATCAATCGTTTCATTTCGTAACCTCCAGAAAACAGATGAACTACAGAAGCAAGATACCATGAACGACATGCGAAATCGATTTTTCGCATTCATGAAAAATTAACTTAGCAAAACCAGGACCGAATGGAAGCATTTTCTTCCCTCTATCGAAAATTCTGTTGATGCATTTTTCGTAACGATCTGATTGGTAGGGTTTTAGACAGCTTCTTCGGTTTTCAGAAGTGGCCTTCCTTTGAATGCGTCGTTGATCGAGATTCCCCATTTCCATCAAGATTGCCTGAGGAATATGCATGAATCGACTGCGGAATGCTGATTTTCAATACAGGTTCCACAACGTCCATCACGTCCACAACCCGTCCAGACTCGGTACGCCGTGTCAGCGATCTCCAGTCCTGGCCGACTTGCACCGGAACACTCTCTTGGGCCAACTCGATTCAATGTCACATCGATTTGCCCGGTTTGCAGATCGGTTTGTTATGCTGTCGAAATCGCTTGATCTGCTGTGTAGAATGCTTTGCAGCCATGAGGAGCGGTGAATGATCCGAGCTCCGTTGGTGACCCCTGAAATCGCATTGGCCTAAACGCGGTTCATGATCTGCTCCCGACAAAATTCTTCCTCAATGGAGGTTGGAAATCGAGGTTTTTTCCGATGGTTTGTTTTTTCGCGGCGATCACTTGGCGTCCTCAGGCTGGCGATCCTGATTTCTGGGGCTGGGTCGTCACGATTGCCTATTTTTTGGCGAGCGTGCTTTGTTTTTTGGCAGGTCGCAAAGAGCTGGCAGAATGTCGCAAGCACGGATCGAAGGGTATTGCCTGGTTCTGGTTCGGGCTCGCGATCCTGTTGCTGGGTTTGGGGGTGAATAAGCAACTTGACTTGCAAACATTACTGACTCAAATTGGTCGGCAGTCGGCCAAGCAAGGGGGCTGGTTTGCCCAGCGAAAGAAGATTCAATGGATCGTGCTGCTGGCGGGAGCGGCATGCGGAGTGGCGAGTTTGGGTTGGGGCTACTTTTTCCTTCGCACCCGGTGGCGCGACTGTCGGCTGGCGTTCTTGGGAATCGTGTTTTTGCTCGGATTTGTTGTCATTCGCGCCGCCTCGATTCAACACGTTGATCGCCTCTTCCTGAAAGTTCCCTATCTTGGCCATCGGCTGAATGCGGGGTTGGAATTGAGTGGCACGATCCTGATTGGTTTGGGGGCCCTGCGACAAGTGAGGTCAGCCCCCAGACCATCCCAGTCCCGTTTCTTAGCCTCACCACCCTCGTCGTCGTCTGGAAGGTGAAACGAATGCAGGAAGCGGTGATAGATCGGAGCCAGGATGATTGCCATCAGCGATAAAAAGACGATTCCGCTGAACAGGCAATACGCGACCGCAAACAACTTGCCGCTGACTGTTGTCAAGGGAGTCACCGGCCCCATCCCCGTAAGAATCATCGAGGCATTCAGCAGCGAATCGATCCAGGACATTTCGCCAAAAAAGTGGTAGCCCCATGTTCCAAAGCCCAGCGAGACGACAATCACCCCCAGTGTCGTCAAAAAGCTGCCGATCAGGCGTGTGAGGAAAACCCGCCTCGTCGCAATCGGCTCGTTTTTATTCTCGTACATGACCTCTCCCGTTGGGCAGCAATCAGGGTTCCCCTCAGCGGCCAGATTCCTGCACACGGTCTCGTGAATTTCCCCGTGACTGGACTCTCTTTCCCTACGATTGTCAACAGAACTGGGGTGAATCGACCAATCAATCGTTCTTGAAGTCGATGGGTGGTAACCCGTGGCGGGGACTTGCCGAATGAGTTTCCGATGAAAACGATTGCGCAGCCTCGGTCGCAAAATCGTTGCCGCCAACTCTCATGATCATTGAAGCCAAAATCCTGATCTCGTCGAAATCCTTGGCGAATTATTCGCTATCGGTGGAACCGGACGCGTTACGCGTTTTTGTAACGCGATCTTGGAGATGAGAGATGATTCGGACTGCATCCATGATAGCCCGCCTGGGAATGTTCCCGCTCGGTCAATTGCAGGGGCAGGACCAGGGACTCTCCTTTGCCCCTGGTTTTTCGGTCAGCGACGCACCACCGCTTCCTCCCGGTGCAATACCGCTCCCGTTCAGCGGTGCTCCGACTCCCGGCGGGATAACCGGCCCCAGCGGTTTCCCCGGCGGCGGAGGTCTGCCCGATGCGGGCGGGTTGCCGGGT
>JBIKZJ010000379.1:0-6293 GCA_044354755.1 Schlesneria sp.
CAGCTTCCCTTCATCGGCACCCTGTCCGACGGTGGCGGCATCTTTGGCGGGGCCATTTTCTTCGGCGAAGGTGTAATGCACCACCGATTGAGCGGCGAGTGATCCATTCGGCTCTTGCGCGAGAGATGGGCCGGTCAGCATGAGGACGGGAATCAGAAACATCAGGTGTTGAGCGTACGTCTGCATCAGCGAAAAATCCTCGGGCGAGAAAAATGGCGGGCGGAGAACTGTCGATTCTAAGATGGCATCAGACCGTTTTGAAGATGCTCGTGCCAGTCGACATCGAATTATTTTGATCCGTTGGCCAAGATTTCTCTTCGGAGTGCCGAATGCGGGTGAGAATTTTGTCCCTTGGCGAGTCCGATTTCGCGAATGATTCGGGGAATGGATCGTTCGCGATGGGGGGATTAACTCGTTATGATTCTGGGTGTGCGGTGTGCGGTACGAGACGCTGCGGCGGTCAGTCTGGATGCGAAAAACCTGTTCTTCCCGGTGCTTGCGATGGCCCCCGGGGCATGTTTTGCGACGAGGTCTGGCTGGCAGAGGAGCATGGTACTGGTAAAATTGCACTGTTAAGAGTGCATTTGTAAAAATGTACTTGGATCGTCAAACCCATTTCCTGTCCCGGCCACTTATTCTGCGGACACCCGATGATTACTGTCGACAATTTGACTCGCCATTTTCAATCTGGCGGCAAGAGACTGGTGGCGGTCGATCATCTGTCGTTTGAAGTTCAGGCGGGCGAGGTCTACGGGCTGTTGGGGCCGAATGGAGCGGGGAAAACGACCACGTTGCGGATGATTCTGGGGCTGTTGCAGCCGACCGAGGGGGATGCGATCGTTGATGGCTTTCGGGTTTCGCAGCATGCGGACGAGGTCAAACGGCGGATCGGTCTGGTTTCTGCCAGTGCGGGGCTTTACCAATGGCTGACCCCGCGCGAAATGTTGCTGTTCTTTGGCGATCTTTACAGCCTGGACCCGCAGTTTGCTCATCAGCGACTGGAGTCACTCGCCGACCTGCTCGACCTGCGGCGATTTATCGATCAACGGTGTTCGACACTGAGTACCGGACAGAAGCAGCGCGTGACCCTGGCCCGCGCGCTCATGCATGACCCGCCGATTATGCTGCTCGACGAACCGACGCGAGGGCTGGACGTGGTGGGGACGCATGTGATTTTCGAGTACATCGGTCATTTGCGGACGCTGGGAAAGGCGGTGGTCGTTTCGACGCATCGGCTGGATGAGGCGTCACAGATTTGCGATCGAATGGGTTTGCTGCATCGGGGAACTTTGCGCCATGAAGGGACTTTTGCTGAGCTGCAACAGACCACCGGGTGTAAAACGTTGTTTGAGATGTTTCTGCAATTGATGAACGAACGTGAAATCAAGCCGGGTGCGGTACCTGACGGGAGCAACCGATGAGCAATCCGCCAATGAGCAACCCACCGACGGCGACCAAAACGACGGCGACCAAAAACACGAATCCCTTCTCGTCGCTGCGCTGGTGGCGAATGACGCAGAAGGAATTACGCGAGATCCTGCGAGATCGCCGTACGATTATTACGCTGATTGGGATGCCACTGCTAATTTATCCGTTGCTGGGGGTGACGTTTCAAAAACTACTGGTCACGCAGGCGATGAATCGGACCAAAACCGAGTATCGGATCGCGCTGGCAGGGACACTCGATTCTCAGATCTTCCGCAAACTGTTCCAGGAGGGAATGAGTGTGTACGGGAAGCAGATGGGAATGAAGTCCAACGGAGACCGGACTCCGGCCGGGACGGCAGATGACCCGCAGATTCAATTTCTGATTTCGACCCGTCCCGAAGGGACACTGGATATCAACTCGATCGTTGCCGATCGAAGTGCGGATGTGGGGATACGACTGAAGGGGGGAGGCGAGACGGGACCCTGGGACTTTGATATCGTCTATCGATCGGCATCGCCGTTTAGTCTTGACGCGCGCCGCTTCGTGGAAGACCGATTGAAGGCAATGAATGAGCGGTTTGTGACCGAGCGGCTGCAGGGCTTTAATCCTCCACTGGTGATGCCGGTCTCGCTAACACGTCAACCGATCGTCACCGAGGATAACGCTCCTTCGTTTTCGATTGCGACGCTGATTCCGCTGATTTTGATTCTGATGACAGTGACGGGGGCGGTGTACCCAGCGATCGATTTGACCGCTGGGGAACGGGAACGAGGGACACTCGAAGCCTTGATTTCGGCTCCGGTTCCTCGACATGAATTGTTGTTTGCCAAGTTTCTGGCGGTTCTGACTGTGGCGCTGCTGACGGCGCTGGCGAATTTGACCTCGATGGTGATTACTGCCTATTCGAGTGGGCTGGAAAATTTGCTGTTTGGTGCGGGTGGGATCAGCTTGCAGATGTTGGGACTGGTGTTTGGGTTACTGTTTGTGTTTGCGGGCTTCTTTTCCTCGGTGATCCTGATCCTGACCAGTTTTGCTCGGAGTTTTAAAGAGGCGCAGGCGTACCTGATTCCGGTGATGCTGGTCTCGCTGGCTCCGGGAGTGCTCTGTCTATTGCCGGGGATTGAAATGACCGGTTGGATGTCGGTCACACCGCTGGTCAATATTGTGATTCTGGCCCGAGACATTTTTGATGGCCGGGCGCAATCGGCCTGGGTGCTGGCGACGCTGTTGTCGACCGTGCTGTATTCGGCGGTGGCGCTGACGATCGCGGCGCGGATTTTTGGGACCGATGCGGTGCTGTATGGGAGTGAGGGGAGTTGGGCCGATCTGGTTCGCCGTCCGACGACTCCCCAGAAGGCGGCGTCGCTGTCTCAGGCGATGTTTTATCTGGCGGTGTTGTTTCCGGCCTTTTTGACTTTGAGTGGTGTGCCGGGACGGATGTTTGGGACTTGGATTGAAGGCCGTCTGATAGGTAATGCGGTCATTACTATTTTGCTGTTTGCTGTCGGGCCGTTGTTGCTGGCTCGCTGGACGGCGGTTTCGTTGGGAGAGGGGCTTCGTCTGCGTAAAACGTCGCTGCTGGCCTTCGTGGCGTCGGCATTGTTGGGTCTATCGCTTTGGCCGTTTGCCTATGAACTGGAGCTGGTGGCGATTTCTCCCGAGCGGGTCGAGGTGATGAAAAAGCTGTTCGAGCAGATCAAAACGATGCTCGATGCAATCCCGCTGCCGGTGAAGTTGGTCTCGCTGGCGCTGATACCGGCGATCTGTGAGGAGCTCTTCTTTCGCGGTTACCTGCTAACGGCACTGCGAACGGGAATGGCGATACCGCTGGCGATTGCGTTGTCAGGGGTCTTGTTTGGTCTTTTCCATGTGATTGTGATGGACTCGTTGTTTTTTGAGCGGTTTGTTCCGACCTGTTTTCTGGGGCTGATTCTGGGGATGGTCTGTTACCGGACGGGGAGTGTGTTGCCGGGAATGTTATTGCATTCGCTCCACAACGGCCTGCTCTTGTCGATGTCATCGTTCACACAGGAATTGGCGACGCTCGGAATCGGAACGCAAGAACAAGAGCATCTGCCCCGTTTGTGGCTGGCCGGTGCGGGGACAATCGTGGTGGTGGCCACGATTGTGCTGGTTTGGGGAACACGACAGCCGGATTTGGCCGATTGATAGTGCGAGAAGGTTCTGGCGATCGATAACCATGATGGGCATTTTCGATTGTGCCACGGCACCAGTCACTGCTCAAGAAACTCGAGCGTGTAGACGTCTTCGGCTTTGACTGCGTCTGGCTTCAGCAGTCCGATCTCGGTCATTTGTGCGGCGAGTGTCTGCCAGCGTTCGGCAGTCATCTGGCCCAGACGGGCTTCCTCAAATCCTTCGGGGAGGCAGAGGGGCTTCAGGGCTTTAGCGCCAAAGGCGAGGATTTCATTCCCCATTTCGGGGTTTTCGTCATGGATTCGCTTGTTGGTTTCGTCCGGGTCAGCAAGATATTTTTTCCAGCCCCGAATTGAGGCGCGCGTCATTTTTGCGACCAGCTCAGAATTTTTCTCGAACTGCTCACGTCCGGTCAGTAACACACTGGTGTAGGTGTTAAAGCCAATGTCTGACAGCATCAGGCAGAGTGGGTCACTTTTTTCTCGTTCGGCGAGGAATGGTTCGCTGAAGCTGTAGGCTTGCTGTCCATAGTCGGCTTGTTCAAGAAACTGGGCGACGTTGCCGGGATAGGGGACAACCTGTGCCGCATCGAGATTGACCTTACTCTTCAAGAATTGAGCGTAGGGCTGGCCCGAATTCATGGCGAGTGTGAAGGTCTTTTGCTGGGCCAGATCTTCCAGCCGAGTCAGACCACTTTTCCGATGAACCATGATACAGCGAGGACTGTTTTGAATGGGGCTCATCACCACCACGACATCCGCCTGCTGGGCTCGGGCCAGGAGAATCTTGTCGGCATTATCGACACCAAAGGTGACTTTTCCTTCCGCCACATCCGCAATGACGGGAACTTTGGGACCACCGGGTCTGATGGTGACGTTCAAGCCTTCTTCAGCGAAATAGCCATGCACCGCCGCGGCATAGAATCCACCATGCTCGGCTTCCGGAAACCAGTTCAGGGCCAGGGTCACATCCGTCATGGCTCCAGCGGCCTTCGTCACGGGAGCGACCGGTTTCTCGGACTGGCATCCGATTAGAACCAGCAGCAGACAAGGAAACCAACGGAAATGAACAATCATCGTTTTTATGTCTTTCGTGTTGAAGGGGTTCTGGTTATGGCTTGGCACGAGATCCAAACCGATCGCGTTGGGGTTAAGCCAAAACGACAAGGATGTGTCCCGGTTTATCCCTTCTAATTACGGTGTTCCACCGGCCCATCGTACCAGCGCCGCAGAATTGTCACACTAATCAGATTCACCAACCCAAAAATCGCAATCCCAAATAATGTCGAGGTAAAGACCGCCGCAAACAGTCGGTCGATCTGTAATTGATCGTTCGTGGTATTGATCAAATAGCCGAGCCCAAATCGTTTTGATCCATACCCCACGAAAAATTCGCCAACGATGGCACCGACAACGGCCAAGCCGCTGGAAGTTCGTGCGCCGGCAAGAATTCCCGGCACAGCGCTGGGAAACCGTAGTTTGGTCAAGATCTGCCAGCGTGAGGCATTGTTCAGGCGAAACAGGTCGAGCAAGTCGGGGTCAATCTCGAGCAATCCCTGGGTTCCATTCGACAGAATGGGGAATAGGCTGAGGATCAACGAGACGAAAGCGACACTCTGAAAACCATTCCCGAACCAGCGCACAATCAGCGGGGCGATGGCGACGATCGGCACCGTCTGCAGAAAGATGAAATACGGATATCCACACGAGCGAATGATGCGCGACTGTGAAAAAACGAAGGCGATGGCTGTGCCGATTAGCAGGCTGGCGCTGAATCCGCAGAGAGCTGCCGATCCGGTATAGCCGACGGCTCGGACCAGGATGGCACGATCATTCACAAGAGCCTTGGCGACGGCGAGCGGTGCAGGGAGCACATAAGGTTTCAGGTGAAATCCCAGGACGCAGGCATGCCACACGACCACCACGACGGCAAACAACAGTAGAGGGGGGACGATGGATTCGAGAAATTTTCGACCGGGATTTATGGGGGTCATCGTGCCGCCTCGCGCAGTTGCTGGCTTAATTCTCCGCAGAGCCGGGCGAAATCGGGGTCTGCCCGTAGTTCGGGTTTGCGAGGATAGGAAAACGGAATTTTGATCTCGGCGATAATCGTTCCCGGCCGTTTGTTCATCACGAGAACTCGCTGCGAAAGAAAAACCGCTTCGGCAACGTTATGGGTGACAAACAGGCCGGTCCAGTGGTGCTGCATCCAGATCTGGGCCAGTTCTTCGTTCAGTTGCTGACGCAAGACATCGTCCAGTGCGGCAAATGGTTCATCCAGGAGCAGTAGATCCGGTTGCGTGACGAGGGCTCGGGCGAGCGAGACGCGCATCCGCATTCCCCCCGAGAGACTTCGGGGTGGTTTTTGTGAGTCATCGGCGGTGAGTCCGATCAGTTTGAGCGAACTTTCGATTCGCTCGGCATGTTCCCGGCGTGGCAACCCCCGGAGTTCAAGTGGCAGGCGGATATTGTCCGCTACGGACCGCCAGGGAAGCAGATTGGGTTCCTGAAAGACAAAGGCGACCCGCTGATCACCTCGTCGAGCCGCGACGGGGCTGAGGCCTGCGAGTGTGAGCTGACCCGAGGTGGGGGAGATTAAGCCCGCGACGAGTCGCAGCAGGGTCGACTTACCGCACCCGGACGGGCCGAGTAACGAAACGAACTCACCCTCATAAATGTCACAGGTGATTTCTTTCAGGACGGGGCGTGAT
>JBIKZJ010000380.1:0-6284 GCA_044354755.1 Schlesneria sp.
CCCCCCCCGTAGTTCAATACGACGCGGTCAGACGAATTCGGAGATTAACGCAAAGACGCCAAGCCGCAGGGACGCAAGGAATACGAAAACAGAATACGGGATTTTGTCTCTTCCTATTCCTAATCGTCTTCCTCTTCCTTGCGTCCCTGCGGCTTGGCGCCTTTGCGTTAAAAATTTTTGTGGAATTCATTCGGCCCGATGGTGGATCCTGGTTCTGCTAGGGTGCAATCCAAATAGAAGTCTTCGAAGCCGAGCTGGAAATTTCCTGCCCGTTCAGATGATCACGAATCATCGAGTCGGTAAAGCTCAGGCATGCGAACACCCCCCCCGTAGTTCAATACGACGCGGTCAGACGAATTCGGAGATTAACGCAAAGGCGCCAAGCCGCAGGGACGCAAGGAATACGAAAACAGAATACGAAAACAGAATACGAAAACAGAATACGGGATTTTGTCTCTTTCTCAGCTATGCAGGAAATAATCGGACGCACATGATCCGAATTCCCGGTGGCGGTCGTTTTGAATTACGGCTGGTGGATGGTTCCGCGAATCCCTATTTGTTGGCAGCGGCCATTCTGGAAGCGGGGCAGGACGGGGTTGAGCACCAACGTGATCCCGGCAAGCCATCGGAGATCAACGCTTATCTGGACCATTCGCAGTTGTTGGGAACTCGACGACTGCCGGATAATCTGTTGGACGCCCTGCGCGCCTTGGAAGCGAGTTCCGCCTTGCAGGAAAGACTCGGTCAGGAATTCATCACGGCCTGTCCCCCTTTTTCCACAGACTGTTAAGTCGAGTGCTCCCGAAGAGCAAACAGGGTCAACCCCGCATCACGACCACTTGATCAATCCCGAAAATGACCAAATGCAGCGATCGGCTGGGCGTGGAACGCGATTTTTGGAACAGATCACCTCAGCCGTACTTTTGCTCGTGATGGCGACGCTGGCCTGGATTGTCTTTATCGCCTACGCGCAAGCCTCTGATCGGCAAATGGTAAGGCCATGGGAACTCATCGGAGTCACTGGTTTGTTGCTACTGGCGCTCGGTCTGGTCAGCCTGGTCGCGCTGCTGCATACGAGGAAGCTCACCCGATAGTCACCTCGCAATGGCGCTCCGTTTCATTCCCTTCTGTTAAATTCTGATTTTAATTTCTAAAAGTCTCAAGGCAACGGATGAGAAATCTGTGAAAGGATCTTTCGTAGACCCCTCGCTGCCGCTGCGCCAATTTTGAGTGTTTTCATTGTATCATTGAATTTCAGTCTCCAAACATACGGCTCTTGCAAGGTCATTTCTCGCATGCGAGATAAATTGATAATCAGCGATCGTCCAATTCGACCGAATTGCCGCTCAGAGAGCGTGTTTTCCCACTCACTCAATGTTCGTCTCAGCATTACTGGAACCCCGCTCTCAACGTGAATCCAGGTATTGTTATTCTCGGCTTCGATCCATAAGATTTTTTCGGGCTCAATCAGCACCATACTGTCCGCCGTGGAAATGGAGAGCATGGTGTTGCTGTCGGGTTTGGGGGGAGCAGTCGTGCTACCCAGTGATTGGTGTAAACGCTCGACCGTCACCGCCAGCCGGTCGCTGAACACGGGTTTCAAGAGATAGTCGATCACTCCCAGCTCATAGCCCCGCAGCGCGTATTCTTCATGAGCGGTGACCAGTACGACCCGCGTGTTTTTATCGAGGCGATCAAGCAGGTCTAAGCCGTTATGACGGCGCAGTTGGATATCCAGAAAGACGACATCAATCGGGCCTTCCGCAATCCGTTTCTCGGCCTGTCGAAAATTGGTCGCCTTTCCGATCACCTGAATGGATGGTTCTAGGCGAAAAAGATCTAACATCCATCGTATGGCAGAAAGTTCATCATCAACGAGTAACGCACGAATGATCATTTACTGGTGACCTCGCGAAAAAAGGGTTTTTGTTTCTCGGGATTCTTTTGGTTTTCTGGATCCATTCGTTTCTTGGGATTCAAGGGAAGAGGGACTCGGCGGTGACCTGATCGGTGGGTTGGAAATCTCGGTAGAGCGGCAGGATCAACTGGCAGCGTACCCCCTTCTTCAGGGGATCCGCAGCGAACGGACCGCATTCTAATTGTGCATCGGCCAACCCGAGTAGCGCCAGCCGCGACTTGAGATTCGCCAGTCCCAGCCCCCCTTCCTTCATCGAGGTCGGTTCGATCCAATATCCCGTATTGAAGACCGTGATGATCAATTGTTCCACCTGGATCTGGCAATCGACCTCCACAACGAGCTGGTCCGTCGAGGTTTGGCCTCCGTGCTTGAAGGCGTTTTCCAGCAGGGGGGTGATGATCATCGTGGGGACCACCGCCGCAGCGGCCTCGGGTGTGCAGTGGATCTGGCAATCGAGCGTCTCGCCAAATCGGTACTGTTCGACCACCACGTACTGCTGCAGGGCTTCCATTTCCATGGCCAGCGGGGCCAGCATCTCTTGGCGGGTGAGGCAAAATCGCAGGTACTGGGAAAGTCCCCGGACCACGCGGGTCACATCGTCTGGATTGTGCCGACAGGACAGGACGGCGGTGAGTGAATTAAAGAGAAAATGCGGGTGGATTTGTAATTGCAGCCGACTCAGCTCGCTGGTCAGCAGGGCCGATTCCGCCCGCGCCATTTGCAGCTTGACCGATTGCAGCCGTTTCCAAAAGAAAATCCCGAAGAACATCAAACTCCAGAAACTCAGAAACTCGATGCGATGCAGGAAAAATGTGATGAATTTCAGTCGAGTATCAATGTAATTTAATAAAGAGCTTTTGATAATAAAAATTATTAAAATAAACAGCGAGGTTTCCACCAACGCGGCGATCAGGATGAGTCCGGCCGAGGCGATCAGGAATGTCTTGCGGTTTCGACTGAAGCGGGATGCCGAATTGTACCCCCAGCCTAATGCGGTTGAGATCGGAATTCCGACACAAAAACGGGTGGTGGCGACCAGCAACGAGTCGCCGCGGGAAAAATCGGGTACGAAGAAGTAACGGCTTAAAAAATAGATCAATGTTCCCACAAACCCCCAGAAGAGGAGTTGCAAACTCCAGAACAGGCTTCCCTCCGTCTTGATCGGTCGCCGCGCCTCGGGAAGCGGACTCGAACGCAACTTCGGTTTCACGAAGTAGGAAGGGGTGTTGTTTGCCATATTCGTTCACGAAGCTCATCAAGAATGGGTTCCGGTTTCGGAAATTTTGTGATTCGACTTTCGATTCACCACGCAATACGCATCATTCACCACAAAATTTAAATTTATCGAGAAAATGGCTAGAAAGGAATCGACAAGGTTTTTAACGTGCTCGCTTGCAGGGTTCAGAATCGTCGCTGGGGATTGGGATTGTTGGCACGCACAAATCTCTCTGTAGAGAGGTCGTTACCAAGATTCGATTTTCTGCGGCTGAGGATGTTTTGATGTGGGACGTGCTGTGCTCCGCCCCCCCCCCACATCCCCTGTTCTGTTTGGCTTTTGATCACGCTTTTCATTTCCTCTGATGATCAGGGGGAACTGTTTTTGCACGCCTTGAGACAACCAGGAGTATGTCGCCAGCGGCCGCCGGTAACAATGGCCGCCGTCAACAATGGCCGCCGTCAACAATGGCCGCCGGTAACAATAGCCGCCGGTAACAATAGCCGCCGGTAACAATAGCCACAGGGAATACACGCGACGGGCAACACAAGCATGTGTCGATAACCGCTGATTTCTGGCCTGGTTGGTTTTCGGTGAAGAGAGAAAGACGAGAGAAAACAGACAACGTTCCACAAACAAAATGACCAGGATTTTTTGGGTTGATTTTCATGTTTCAGTATTTATTCCTCTGCAGGGAATCGGCTGAATTGAACGGAGTTGGCGATGTTGGGGGCGCAGGGACGCTTGAGCAGGATGCCGCCCGAGGTGCTGACCGCCATTCATGGCGGTTTTTACCCGATTTTACCCGGGAATCTGATCTTGAAATTCTCGCAACGGCCGCAGCAGCCATCGAGAGATCCCCCGGTGTGTGCCGCAGTCGGGTTGGAATCGCCTCGCGGTGTTTGCCGCTGATGTTCGCGTCGAGTTCCAGTCCTGTGCGGAATTCCACCGGGTGGTCTGCCAAAGGAAATCGGTGGGAGACCTGTGAAGTCAGGTTGCCGTGTGAGGTCAGATCCCTGTTTCAGATCAGATCCCTGTGTGAGGTCAGGTCGCCAGAACGCGAATGAGGAAGTTCTGGGTCGAGTTATTTCGGTCGGCAATGTTTTTTGTATTCATAAATTCGTATCGATCATATTGGGCGGTTTTCGTCTTTTTTTGGGCCTGAATCCATGAAAATTCACTGGTTAGCAAGCTGCTGGTCTCAAATCGTCTTCAAAATGCACCAAAATTGGCGGGCACGACGCGCGGCCGAGCGACTGCTGCGACGACAACGTCGACGCTCATCAGGGGTGGTCCCAACGGAACCGTTGGAAAGCCGCATGTTGCTCACCACTCCTGCGGTGACATCGATCAATGACGTTCTTCCTGCCACGACGAACCAGTCGGTGATTCCGTGGACCGTGACCTTTAATCAAGCGGTGACGGGTGTTGATCCGACCGATTTTTCCTTGGTGAAGACCGGGTCCGTCAGTGCCAACCTGCTGCAGGTGACCGGCAGCGGAACCACTTACACCGTGACGGCCAGCGGCGTGACCGGAAATGGGACGCTCGGTCTGAATCTCGTTGACAACGATAGTATCATTGGTGGTAGCTTGGCCCTGGGTGGGGCGGGAACCGGGAATGGGAATTTTACGGGGCAGTTGGAAACACTCGACACGATTTTCCCCTCTGTCGCCTCGATTGCCGCTGCCGGGGGATCCGGAAGCACCTTGAATTTTACCGCGACTTTCAGTGAAGCGGTCACGGGAGTCACCGCCAGCGCGTTCGCAAAAACCGGGACGGCATCATCGTCGACATTAACCGTGACTGCTGTTAGCTCAACGGTTTACACGGTCGCCGTCGGTGGGATCACCGGCACCGGAACGATTGGGGTCAATCTGGTTGACACCAATGTCGTGAAAGACTCGGCAGGAAATCCGCTGGTGAAGGCGAATCCCACGGCCAGTTTTGCCAGCCAGGCGACATTCAACACGGGACAAAACCCCAGATCCGTGAATGTGGTTGACCTGAATGGGGACGGGAAACTCGACTTGGCGGTTGTCAACAACAACAACAATACCGTAAGCGCATTTGTGGGGAACGGAGACGGGACTTTCAAAGCACAGTCCACTTTCGCCACAGGAACCAGCCCCCGGTCGGTGGCGACAGGCGACGTGAATGGGGATGGCAAAAATGATTTAGTCGTCGCCAATTACACTAGCAACACAGTCAGTGTATTGCTGGGAAACGGGAATGGAACGTTTCAAACACAGACGACCGTTTCGACGGGAACCAAGCCAACTTCCGTGGTACTGGGCGATCTGAACGGGGACGGGCGCCTCGATCTCCTCGTTGCGAACAGTGGAAGCAATACGGTCGGCATTTTAATAGGAAATGGGAATGGAACTTTTAAAACGCAAACCACCTTCGCGACAGGAACCAAGCCAGTTTCGGTGATTCTGGGTGATCTGAACGGGGATGGGATACCAGATCTGGCAGTCACAAATCAGACGAGCAACACAGTGAGCGTGTTGATCGGAAACGGGAATGGGACTTTTAATGCAAAGACCGACTTTGTTACGGGAACCACGCCATCTGGGGTGGCTTTGGGCGATCTCAACCGGGACGGGATTCCCGATCTCGCCGTGGCGAACAATGCCACTGCCAGCAATTCGGTGAGCATTTTGCTGGGGAACGGTAATGGGACCTTCCAAGCGCAAACCACGTTCGCGGCAGGAGCCAACCCCTATTCGGTAACCATCGGTGATCTGAACGGAGACGGGATTTCCGACCTGGCCTTCTCAAACACGAGCGTCCCTAATATGACCATCTCGCTGGGGAACGGCAACGGTACCTTTAAAGCGATCACCACCTTTGCGACCAATAACAAACAATTTTCGGTGGCTCTGGGTGATCTGAACGGGGACGCCAGAACGGAAATGATTACCCTCAATTCCGACTGGAGCACCGTGGCCGTATTCATGGCGAACGGTAATGGGAATTTTACCGGTACGACGGCGACCCTCGCGGCACCGATTGTCACTCAACAGCCCACAGATTTGAGCGTGATCTCGGGCACCACCGCCAGTTTCACTGCGGTCGCCAGCGGTGGACCAGCGCCGACGGTGCAATGGTCGGCGAGTACCGATGCAGGGGTCACATGGACCAACA
>JBIKZJ010000381.1:0-6278 GCA_044354755.1 Schlesneria sp.
AATTGCCGACGGATTTGCGACGTGAAGCGATCAAGGGAGCCTCACGAACGAAATTGGGGGCTGCCGCCTTGGTGAAGCTGGCGGAGTCCAAGCAATTTGACGAATCGCTGACCCCGGCCCTGTCGGCGGCGCTGCACAGTTCGGCCTTTGACGAAGCTCGGGTGAGTGCCGCAAAGCTGTTTCCGCTTCCTGCTGGCAAAGATGCGAAGCCGCTTCCCCCCTTGGGTGAGTTGGCGCAATTGAAGGGGAATGTTGGGAATGGCCAAAAGCTGTTTGCGACAGCGGGGAAATGCAATACGTGTCACGTTGTGAATGGCGAAGGAAAAGAAGTGGGTCCCAATCTTTCTGAGATTGGAGCCAAGCTGAGCAAGCAGGCCTTGTTTGAATCGATTATTTTCCCCAGTGCCGGGATCAGCCACAATTACGAAGCGTGGACAATTGCGCTGCACGACGGGACGACACAGACCGGCATCATTGTGAGTGAAGATGCCGAAAAGGTGCTGTTGAAAGGGAACGACGCAATCGTCCGCACCTTCCCGCTCAAAGACATCGATGAACGGATCAAGCAGAAAATCTCGTTGATGCCCGCCGATTTTGCCAAGCTGATTTCCACGGAAGAGATGACTGATGTTGTCGAGTACTTGACAACGCTGAAGAAGGCTCGGAAGTAGTTGGGTTGATCTCGAATCGCCGCGTTCAATTGGGCAAAGCGGGTTCGAGGCGGACAAGGATTAGGTATGCCACAACTGCTGGGAATTCGGATTCAGAATTTGCTGATTCCGATTGAAACTCAACGTGCATGCTTTGATTCATCGATATCACCTCGCCGAAGGTAACACCTTCGTGGTGAAATTTGGATTTTCATCTCTTTGAGATAAGGATGACCAGACTCTACGTTGGTGTTCTAGTAGTGGATGGTTTGGAATTGCGTGAAGTTCACTTTGAAATGATGTTTGGGGTGCCATCATGAGCGTGGTCTGTTTACCTCTAACAAATCCTCGCCTCGACATCCCAGCACCACGGATAGTGCCTGTTGTCGTCTGCTCAGGGGGGGGCGCGGGGGTGACCGATCGCGATAATTTGACATCGATTGTTCTACGAACATCCCCCTCCGCCGGGGAAATTCAGCGGCTTATCAAGGAATGGCGAGACGCAACACGTTTCCTCTCGAATGTCTCGAAAAAAATCTCTCATCCACTTTACAATCAGATCATTGCGCATGGGAATGTGGCCGTTCCCTCGTTACTGCGAGATCTGAAAGACTATGGGCCAGCGGATTGGTTTTGGGCCTTAACGAAGATCACTGGCGAGAACCCGATCTCTGAGAACATCGCCGGAAATATGGCTGAGATGACAGCAGCATGGCTGGAATGGGGACGCAAGGCGGGACATCTGAACGACTAGCTCCTGACGACAAGCGACTGTTCCCGCACCCCATGTCAAACAACGATCGCGTGACCAGGCACTGCGATGTGCGGTACAATTTTCCTTCAGTGGGTCTCTGTATGGCAATCTGGTATATCTCATGCGACGACCTGTTGATGAAAGAGTGTGAGGCATGAATCTGCCGGAAGTCACAACGTGATGAAATGCCCTGAAATCTTTGTAGAAACAACATCGTATCGAGATTTTCGAGTTCCAAAATTTACTGACACGATGGTCGGACAGCAGATCCACTGTAAATGAAGAATCAAACAATGAGTCCAAAGTCCGATGTTCCGTTTGCTCCCCGATTTCAGTTGGCGGACTTTGCACCGCTGATCAGCCTGGCGACGCTGGTGCTGGTCTTTTCGGTGGTGGCGAGTGACTTTCTCAGCTTTGGCACCTTGTCGCTCATTCTGAAGCAAGGGGCTGTGCTGGCGATTGTGGCGACGGGCCTGACGTTTGTTTTGCTCTGTGCTGAAATCGATTTATCCGTTGGCATGGTCGCGTTGTTGTCAGCCTGCTTGTGCGGCGTGATGTGGGAATCCCCCTTTGCGGCGGGTCCCAAAGAAATCAACGGTGTCGAGAGCGTCTCGCTCATGACCACCGCGTTTGTGATTCTGGTTCCGGTATTGATCGCGGTTCTGCTGGGGCTGATATCGGGGTGGCTCACGATTTCCTCGGGGTTACCGAGCTTTATTATTACTCTGGCGATGATGAATATTTCGCTCGGACTGGCTCGTTTCCTGACTCGCAGCCAGAAGTTTGCGGTCCCCCCGATTCTCAATCAACTCGGCAATTCCTCGCTGCTCGACATCACCGTACAGCGAATGGGGACACTCAGTATCCCTCAAAATGCGGTGCTGGCGGCGGCGGTCATGACGATGGCTCATTTGGTGCTGCAACACACTCGCTTTGGGCGATATGTCTATATGACCGGGGGAAATCGGCAAGCGGCAAGGCTCGCCGGAATCCGAACCGAACGGATTGTGATTGCCTGTCTGGCAATCTGTGCCATGACGGCAGCTTGTGGAGGGATGGTCAATTCGGGGCGGATGAACAGCGTCAGCCTTGATCAGAACGCGGATCTGCTACTTGATGCCGTCGCATGCGTGGTTCTCGGTGGAACCAGCCTCTTCGGCGGCGAAGGGAGCATCGGTCGGACGCTGATCGGGGTGCTGAGTTTTACAGTGCTCAAAGTGGGCCTGAATCTGACGAACGTCGAACGACTGATTAAGCAATCACCGTTGTCTGGTGGGATGAAAGAGGCTTGGCTCAAAGCGAGTTGGGTGACCCAGTTTGATTTGCTGAGGCCTTTTCTGTTAGGAATTGTGCTGTTGCTGGCGCTGGTGATCCATGGACGACTGGTCAAACATCGCAGCCAGGCTTGATCACCGGTTTCCTGTGGTTTTTTATTGTGGTTTTGAGGCGGGTTTGGCGACATCCAGACAGAGCAAATGATCTTCGCTGCGAAGGTAAAGTCTCCCATGGGAAATGACCGGAGCGGCCCAGGCGGGATACCGAATCTGTTTGTAGGTGGCTCGGCTGATCAGCTCAAAATTGTCGCGGTTCAGTTTCCCTAATACCAGGATTCCTCGTTCACCGAGCATGATGAACTTGCCATCCACAGCAGTCTTGGAACCCCGACCAAAAAACGTGGCGGGCTGGCCTTTTGCGTCAATCACTTCCCCGGTGCTGGTGGTCCGTAGATCAGAAACCGAGCCACGATAGCCGTTGGTCTCCCACAAAAGTTCACCTGAATTCAGGTCGACGCATTGGAGCGTTGCTTCCCCTTCGTGTCGTCCGCTAAACCCGTAAACGCAACCGTCCTGAAAAATCGGAGTCGACCAGTGTGTCGACATCCCCCGCTTGTTTCTCCAGACCACATCATAGTTTTCTCCATCGGGCTGAATTCGCAGCAAGGCCGCCCCGGTCTCGTAAGCGGCCGAGAGGAAAACGAGATCATCGACAACCACCGGGCGAGCGGCATTAACCGATTCATTGACGCGACCCCGAAACCAGTATTGGAAGCGAACTTTTCCATTGGCGGGATCCAGCGAAACCAGTCCTTGACGAACAAGGCAGAGTAAGTGTTTTTTTCCGTGAATGGTGGCCACGATGGGCGAGGAATAGCTGACGAGCATTTCATCACCGGTCCACTGATATCGTTTCCCCTTTTGATCGGTTTCGACTCCGTCCCAGGTTTGCTGACCGACGCTTTCCCAGACGACTTGGCCAGTTTCCGCCTGAAAAGCGACGACCCCTGAATTCGGTTGTCCGCCAACCAGCACAATCAACAGTTCTCCTTCGAGGATCGGAGTACATCCTGCGCCAAAGAAATGTTCAGGAACTTTCCATTTCTTAGCGGTCTCGTTTTCCCAAATCAGTTTTCCGGTTTCCAGTTCGAGACAGACCAGTCGTCCTTGAGCTCCGAAGGTGTAGCAGCGTGTTTTTGTCAGAATCGGTGAGCAGCGCGGGCCGTTGTTATAGCCGTATGGATCTGAGTAGTCTGTATCGTATTCATGCGTCCAGATGGGTGTCCCATCATCAGATTTCAGGCATTCAATCACATCGCGATTGCGTTGGCGGTGATGGATGACAAGATGTCCATTCTTGATTGAGGGGGAACTGTACCCTTGGCCAATTCGTTTTTCCCAAAGCAGAGTGGGGCCGGCCGCAGGCCACTCGTCAAGCAGGTCGATTTCTTCTGAAACACCCGTACCATGGGGGCCGAGAAACATAGGCCAATCATGACCCGGCCGTTTGTCAGCGGCAACGACTGCGGCAACTTCTGCGGCTTTAGCAGCGACGAGTTCCGGCTCTTTTTTGATTTCGCCTCTGCCATCCGTATCCCTCCCTTTGATGGCATCGTCTGCGACCGGGAGTTCCGGTGCGATCACCGGCTCTTTTACGGTTGCTCGTCCCGCTTCGTCTGCCTGAGGCATGGTGGCACTGGCCGTTGATGATGGCACATCGCTGCAGCCAACCCCAAGACACAAGAGTCCGGTCGTGACGAGAAGGATCCAGGGAAATCGTAGCAACCTGTGCATGGTAAGCATCCTGTGAGGGAACAACCGTGACACTCGTGTTTGATGTTTTGATCATCCTGAAACGAACACTGCTTGCCGAATTCCGGCAAGCAGTGACACGAATCATCGTTCGTTTTTATCGCGAGGCTGTCAAAGCCGGGTCAACCCGGGATCCGCCAACCTGGGATTTCTGAATGGGGAATCAGCGATTAAAGTCGCCGGGATTACCAAACAGGCCACCACCGTTCCCCATGGTTTTGCCACCACGAAGAGGTTCTTTTCGTTTTCGTTCGTAAGCTTCACCCTTACCCGGTGCGAGATCTTCGTCTTTGGGTTTCTCGGGTTTTTGCTTGAGTGCCTTGATCGAAAGGCTGATTCGTTGGCGATCTGGAGCGACTTCAAGAACTTGAGCTTGGACTTCCTGACCGACATTGATTGAGTCTGTGACTTTTCGGATTCGCTGATGATCGATTTCACTAATGTGAATCAGCCCCTCAACACCGGGTTCCAGTTCCACAAACGCACCGAAATCGGTGATTCGGGTCACTTTACCAGTCACTTCTTTTCCGATTGCATAAGTGGTCTCGACACTACCCCAAGGGTTGTGTGTCAGTTGTCGCATCCCCAGACCAATTTTTTGTTTTTCGCGGTCGAGCGACAGCACGACCACATCACAAGATTCTCCTTCCTTGAGAACTTCCGAGGGATGTTTCACGCGTGTCCAGCTCATTTCGCCGATGTGGAGGAATCCATCAGCACCACCCAGATCAATGAAGACACCGTAGTCTTTGATCGTCTTGACGTTACCGGTGAATTGCTGGCCGACTTCGACCTTTTCCCAGAAGACCCCAGCCAATTCTTTTCGTTCGGCGATCATGACCGCTCGTCGGCTGACAACCAGGTTTCGCTTGGCGGGATTGAGTTCGGTGATTTGAACCACCAGCTTCTGACCGACCAGACTGTCCATCGACGAGACAAATCCAAGATCAATCTGACTGGCTGGCAGGAACGCTCGCAAGCCACCGACGGTGACTTCCAGCCCCCCTTTGTTCGTCTTGTTCACGATACATTCGGTCACCTGACCGACATTGAGTTCTTCCCAGTTGCCACGTGCTTTACGAGTCGCCTTAGGAAGATTAACCAGAATGACACTGTTTTCAGGATCGAACTTCTCGACCACCACCAGGAATTCTTCGCCCACGCGAGGCTGTTTACCTTGAGGGAACTGTCGAGCCGGCAGCACACCGGGGGAACGATAACCGACTTCACAAAAGACGTCATCCGCCGTGACGCTTTGGACTTTGGCTTTCAGCCGTGTGCCGGATTCCAGTTGTTCTTCGGACGGTGGAAGTTCTTCTGCCGTGGAGGAAGGATCAATCGTCGCCGCGCCAACGGGTGGTGTGGTGGGAGAGATCATTTGGCCCGACATGGCCGCTTCGATTTCTTGTTCCAGCCCATCGTCGAGCGTCAACTGTTTTGGTGGGAGCTCAATTTGTCCGAGGGGTGCTCTCGAGGAAAGGGCGGCTTCGGTTTGGGCCGCTGCTGCTGCTGCCATCGCAACCGCTTCGGTCTCGACTTCGGCGCCAATGCTACCGACAGCACGGGTCTGATGGTCTTCAACACTGGGGTTCAAGACCGGGCGCCTCCGAACCTCTTCGATTTCCACAGGGCTGCTTTCCGCAGGGCTGCTTTCCACAGCCACGGCGGAGTCTGTTGGTCCCGTCGAGAGGACTTCATGAACGACTTGCGCCAGCGGCGGCGAGGCCTCGACCACAGCCGCCTCGACCACAGCCGCCTCGACCACAGCCGCCTCGACCACAGCCGCCT
>JBIKZJ010000382.1:0-6271 GCA_044354755.1 Schlesneria sp.
CGCACCCTACGAAGGAAACTATAGCATTCTTTGCCTGGGATGCGATCTGAGAGCCCACGACGAATTTTGTCATGGAACAATTGCATTCGGGGCCATTCCCTTCATCCATTCCCCTCATCCATTCCCTTCTCGATTCCCTCGCTGCAGAACTTTCCCAATTTCTCGTGACTTAGAATACAAAAAACCAGCGATGCCTGGGCACCGCCGGTTTGAATGATCGATTTTGAAATCGAAACACAAGAGAGATGTCCCCCGTGATCAATCACGCGTTGTTGTCTTAGAGAGACTCATGATCGTGATGCCCACTCGTGGGATCATCCATTTGGCCAGCGGGCTCACAAAGTTCTTCACGAACAATATTCATATCCCGCGGCGCTTCAACGCCAATCCGAACAGTGTTCGGGCCGATACGGACGATCGTTATCGTCACGTTGTCACCAATCAAGATCTTTTCGCCTGGCTTTCGAGAGAGCACCAACATACCGCCACCCCTTTCATGGTCCTGTAATTCTTCTTCCCTGTTTTCTGCTGCGCGGTCTCAACGGATCGACTCCCCGACATCTTTCCCTGCAGCCGCTGGCTGCTCGTGTCGTCAACCGGAGTACGACGTCAGAAGGATAACAACCGAACACCACAGAAATCCAGCCCAATCTGAGAATTCAGGAAAATTCTAAAAACCAGACGCCGAAGCCACCGCCGACCCACCATGCACGGAAAGCAGGCGAAAAAACCACCAAAACAACAGCCGACCACAGAAAATCGGCTCTTTTTGCAACATAAAACTGACTGCCCAGTTTCTAGGCAGCCTCACCCATGAACTCGAATCTACCAGACGCACAGAAAGCGGGCAGGCCAAGACGCCTACTCTTTAGGCAGGTGGCTTACGCTTGCTTTTCCCAAACGCCACCCGGATGCTAACGCTCCTGTTGTGATTGAAAATATGTTCCGAGCAGAAGGATTCGACCAATGGTCAAAATTGGAATCGTCGGGATTGGGTTCATGGGGTGGGCTCATTTTTCCGGTGCCATGAAATTTACCGAGGCAGGACGGATTACGGGCTCGAAGCTCAAGGGAGGAACCGTCACCACGATCTGCTCACGCAGTCCGGAAAAATTGATTGGTGACTGGACATCGATCCAGGGAAACTTTGGCCCCAAAGGGGCCATGCTGGATCTGACGAAAATTGTCGCCTACGACAACTACCATCAAATGTTCGCCTCGCCCGATATTGATCTGATCGACATCTGTCTGCCAAACGACCAGCACGAAGAAGTCGCGATTGCTGCTCTGAACGCCGGCAAAGATGTGCTGATCGAAAAGCCGATCGCGGTCGACCTTAAATCTGCCGACCGAATGGTGGCCGCGGCACAAAAGTCCGGACGAAAATTGATGGTCGCCCAAGTTCTGCCATTCTTCCCCGAATTCAAATTCGTGGCGGACACGATTGCGTCGGGAAAATACGGCAAGCTGCGAGCAGCACATTTTCGCCGCGTGATTTCTTCACCCAAATGGTCCAGCGACATGTCCGACTTCCGCAAGCTCGGAGGATGGGGGATCGACCTGCACATTCATGACAATCACTTTATTAGTTTGATTTGTGGCGTACCTCAGCAGGTCTTCTCACGAGGGATTCTCCAGGACGGATTCGTCAATCACGTTCACACGCAGTACCTCTACGAAGATCCCTCGCTGGCCGTCTCCTGTGTGAGTGGTGGAATCGCCGCTGAGGGTCTTGCTTTTTCCGCTGGCTTCGAGATTTTTCTCGACAAGGCAACACTGCTTTACAGCGCAGGAACTCTTGCAGGGGAATGGGCTCAGGATCGGCCTTTGACGGTGGTTTCCGGCGGAAAAGTGACGCAACCCAAGCTGAAAGGGGGAACAGAATGGTGCTCGGCATTTACTTCCGAATTGCAGGTGGCTGTCGATGCCGTGAAATCCCGAGAGACACCTCGATTACTCTCGGATGAACTGGCACGCGATGCGTTGAAAGTCTGTTATGCCGAGTCGAAAAGCATTCAGACAAACAAGCCCGTAAAAGTTCTGTAACAGAACCACTGCGAGATTCGGGCTGTCTAACATCGCGATGACTCAGCTTCGCGATGACTCTTACCTGCGACGAACGCCGGCAATTTTGCCACGTTCACTTTGATCGGATGATCCTGCGATGGTCGAAAATCTCCCGTTTCATACCTTGCATCACGATGGACTCACCATCGAGGGCTACTCACGAGCCGCCGTGCAAAGTTACTGGCGAATTCCTGAATTGAAGCTGGGGTTCGATTTAGGAGGTAGCCCCTGGGATTTCATGAATTTGCCCACGATTTTCATCACCCATGCTCACCTTGATCATATGGCAGCTCTTCCTGTCTATGTCGCGAGACGACGGATGATGAAGATGGAACCGCCCACCATCTATCTTCCCGAAGAAAATGTGGAATGGGCGGATCGGTTGCTGAAAGTCTGGCAGAAACTCGATCGAGGCCGGATGGTCTGCAACCTGATTGGCGTCAAGGCAGGCCAGGAAATCGAACTCTCACGCGATCATCTCGTAACCGTTTTTGAGACCCGCCACACCGTCCCTTCGGTCGGTTACCTGGTCTGGCAACGCCGCAAGAAACTGAAACTGAAGTACTTGACACTCACGGGAAACGAAATCCGAGACTTGCGGGCATCCGGAGAAGAGGTGGCTCACGAAGTACGAACTCCGCTGGTCTGCTACACAGGTGACACCGCACCACCTGGGCTCGACAATTATCCGCCACTTTACGACGCCAAAATTCTCATCACCGAATTAACCTTTTTCCGGCCAGAACACCGCAAAGAAAAGATCTACAAGTTTGGGCATATGCATCTAGATGACATCATCGAACGAGCGGATCGATTCCATAACGAACTGATTATCGCCATGCATTTCAGTACCCGGTACGCGACCAATCAAATCGAACGAGCTGTCATGAAGAAAATGCCCCCTCAGTTGCGGGATCGAATCAAACTCTGGCTCTGATCGCGGAACACCTGATCCCCATCGCAATATTTTGAGAGACATCGCACTCACTTCCCATGCTTCCAGACAAGCAGCAGGGGAAACGCAACAGAAAGGCCAAACGGATGGAGACGACAGAGGAATGGATTGGTGAAATTCTCACCCCAGACGACATCTGGCAGCACCGGATCAACAAGGTGCTCGTTCAATGTCAAACCCCCTTTCAGGAACTGATGATCGTTGAAAGTGGTACTTACGGTAAGGCGCTGGTATTAGATCGTCGCTGGCAAACCTGCACAGGTGATGAATTTCTCTATCATGAACCTTTGATTCATACTCCGTTCGTCATGCATGGACAACCACGTCGAGTCTTGATCGCTGGCGGGGCTGATGGGGGAGCAGCACGTGAAGCGCTCAAGTGGAATGATGTCGAAGAAATTCTGCTGGTTGACATTGACGGAATCGCAGTCGAGGCCTGTCGCGAATGGTTGCCGGAAATTCATCAAGGCTCGCTCAACAATCGCCGCGTTCGTATCGAAATTGGAGATGCTTTTGAGGTCATCGCCCAAACTCGTGGCTGGGATGTTATCATCGCGGATCTGACGGATCCCATCGAATCCGGACCCGCTTTTAAACTTTTTACCCGCGAATTCTTTACGCTTTGTCAACAGGCTCTGGCACCCGGCGGAGTGTTCATGAACCAAGCGGGCTCGCTTGCTCCGCCACTCATCACCCCCCTGGCCAAAACACTCAAAACGATTTCATCCGTCTTCCGGCAAACATCCGTCGTGACGGCCAATGTTCCGACATATGGCTCACCATGGGGAATGGCTCTCGCCAGCGACAAAATCCTCAACCTGCGGCCAGATCCCGATCGTACCAATTCGTTGTTACAGCAATCAACGAACGGTCCGCTTAAGATGTTTGATGGTCAGACTTTGCTCGGCTTATTGCAATCGCCACTCTACATAAGAAATCGGATCACAGCGGAAACCGAGATTTACACACTGAATCAACCGCCACGGCTCAGCAGAGGATGACTCACCTGCAATCCGCTTGGAAATCGAGATCCTCGAAAAATCCTCGAGGTCCTCATGGCGCCGAACCGCTGACAGGTTCGCTGCGACCACCATTCCACTCGTCAAAAAACCGTTGCAGAAAGAGCTCCATAAATTGGTGACGCTGGATCGCCATCTTCTTTCCCGTCGCGGTTTGCATACGATTCTTGAGCAGCAGCAGCTTCTCATAAAAATGATTGATGGTTGGACCTGACTTGGTCTGATACGCGGCGAACGACTGATGCAATTCGGCCGCGATCTCCGGATCGTACATCGGACGACCAAAGTACCCCCCAAATGCAAATGCCCTGGCAATCCCAATGGCACCGATGGCGTCGAGTCGATCACCATCTTGCACACATCGCCCTTCGAGGGTCGGCATCTCGGTCGCAACCCCTGCACCTTTAAATGAGATGCCAGCAATAATCTCGCTCACTTGATTGACCATAAAGTCGTCGACACCAAGCTTTGCTAACCAATTTCGAGCGGCTCGGGAACCGGCCGCGAGATCACCACCATGAAATTTCCAGTCTGCAATATCGTGCAGCAGAGCGGCGAGTTCCACAATCAAAAGATCTGCATTCTCTTCTTTTGCAATCGAAACGGCATTTCTACGCACACGATCGATGTGCCACCAGTCATGCCCAGAGCTATCCCCTGCTAATGTCTGCTGCACATGCTCAACTGTCTGTGAAATCACATGACTCCAGTCCGTCATCTCTTCCTCAGCGATTGTCTTGGAAGAGTCGACGGAACTGCTTATTCACACTGGCCATTAACTGCTCATTTCCCTGCTTAAGTTCCAACAACCATTTAAGTGGAAACTCGTCAGGAATCTTTTCGCCAGCCAACTTGGAAATGTCATCCCAGATCTTCCATCCAAGCAGACATTCTTCACAAAGCAAATCTTCTTCAACCAGGATTGCATACTCGGGGCGCTTCAACAGTTTGTCAAAACCCTCCATCCCGCTGAATGCGGCTTTAAGAGCGTTATCAAATTCCTGTGCCTTAAATGCCTGCTTTGCCTCAAAAATACTTCGGTGAGCTTCTGCGGTATCCTGCTCTGCTTCCGCGAATGCTCGCGTCCGCCAATACCGATAGTTGGTCATTTTCTGATAGGCGTCCACGGCTCTGCGGACACGAAGTTCGTCATCCGGATTGCCCGCCACTTGCTTAATCTCGTCCTCGGTCATCTCAAGACGAATATCCGACTCTTCCGCGCCGATCTGTGCGTGATAGATTTCACGACCATAAACTTCGGTCCAATCCTTACGAGCCTGCTCCCACGCTGCACGAGTTTCTTCCCCGAACTTTCCATCCTTCTGCAGCGATTGAGCATAATCAAATTGGCAGCGAGCAGGGGTCGCTCGAAACAAACTGCGGTCCAAAATATGTTGAGGCCGAGTCAACTCGCTCTCACACGCTAAATCAAACCACTCTTTCCCAACCAGAAAATTGTCTTTTCCTTCGGGATTGATCGTGGGATCGGGACCCTTGTTGAAGGCCGGATCAGGATCGCTGAGAAAGTATCGTCGATAATCAATCGATTCGTCCGCGTAACCAATCTTATGCTCAATCACCTTACCCGTCCGATACAACAACTCGGTTGAGCGTTTATTTCGTTCAACGCCACGCTTTAGAAACTTGGCACCTTGCTTCACCCAGTAGTAACGATCCGGTACCGCATCCCATTCCGCAGAGGTATTGTAGGCAAGATTCCAGCCGTTAAAGTCCCAGACTTTTTCATAGTGGGGCTGTAACCGAACGATCGACTCGGTCGTTGCCTGCATTTCTGCCCATCGCTTCATATCTTTCTGAAGATCAAGATCCATCCAGAGCAAGTTCACTGCGACGCCACGCATCCCCAGCAAAACCAGATTCATCGCGGCACTCGATGCGTCCACATCACCCAAATCCGATTCACCCAATTCATACTGAGATCGCAACTGCGAGAGAACCCCCCCAGGTTTGTTCTTTCCATCTGAAGGAAGACTGAGCCAGATGATCGGAATGAGCAGGACAATAATGCCGATCAGATAAACCAGCTTTCGCTGTTGTGAGGTCATGTTGTTCATTTGGACTCCAGTTCGCGAGTTCGGAGCGCGAAGTATCCCATCATCACGCAAGGTATTATGAAAGCAGAGGTCACCAACAAACTTGGTATCAGCGAGGTTGCCCAAGGAACATCAAATCCATTGGCAACATATTCAGGCATGTTAAAATATTGTGA
>JBIKZJ010000383.1:0-6255 GCA_044354755.1 Schlesneria sp.
ACGACCTTCGACCACTTCGAGACGCTGATCGGCTTCCTCAATCAGCTCGTCGATTGGCCGAAACGCGATCGCGGAAACGGGATTGGCGAGTGCCGCCAGCCACGAACAGAGAAAATTGTCGGTGACGTAATACCGACTCCTTTTGGCATTGGGGGGGGCGAATATCGGTAACTTCCGTTCGATCAGACTGAACCGCTCGATCAAAACCTTCAAGTAGCCGCCAACCTGTGTGTCCGCCGTGCCGCTGGACTCGCGAAGCGCTTGAACGATTTCCTGATGCATGCGCCCTGGGTTGCGGGCGACGAACTTCAGGATCACATCGTAACGCCCACGCAGTTCACGCAGGAACCAGTTCTCGGCCTCGGATCGAAGTGGCGAGGAACTCTCGAAGAAGATCCGACGCAGCAGGGTCTTGCGTTCACCCCCCAGCACGTCTTGCTCGTACAAGTCACGGTAAAACTTCGGCACCCCTTCGAAGAGCGTCCACAGAAACAGTAGCCGCTCTGGAGTTGGCTCAGCATGTTCCTCAAGAATCGTCAGGATCGAGCCAATATCCAGATGCGTCAGGTGAATGGTGTCGGTGACGCGGTTGTAGAGCGGTGCGGTTCGATCGTCGAGTAACGCCACCATCTCGGTGTGAATCGAGCCCAGCACGATTAAGCCCCCGCGAACCTGTCCACCCTTCGTTTCCAACCGATCCACGCTGGCCTGCAAGTACGAGCAGAACTCTTCGTAGCCTTTACGATGGAAGTATTGGAACTCGTCAAGGATCAGGATGTATCCCTCTTCGGCCATCGACTCCAGCAACTTGGCCAACTGCAGCAGGTTCGTGGGGCGCGGATGCCGGTCGGCAGGGACCTGGAACGTCTCTAAGGCGTCGTTCACTGCCGAAAGCAGCCCTGCCGAATCGGCGTCGGGGATCTGCACGTAAAACACCGGCTGCCGATTGCCAAGTTCCTGCATCGACTGCTGAATCAGCGTGGTCTTGCCGATCCGACGACGACCCGTCACCTTGGCAAAGAACCATCGTTGGCGACCGAGCATCCGCTCCAAATCCGCAAGTTCCCCCCGTCGTCCGTAGAATTTCCAATCGGCCATCACATTCCCACAAGATAAAGCGGCTTTACCAAAAAGAGGTAAAACCACGCTATCTTATTTGTGTCTGGCAATCAAGCAAATTCTGACCAACGCCACCGTTCACCGGGCCGCGGCGAACAACATTGATTTCAGAAACCGTGCGGCTCGCGGCTCCGTGTGCAACGGTTTGTTAGGGCTGTTCAGGTTCAGACATGGGTTCGGAAACGGCGTCCACGTCTACCACTATCTTTCCGTTGCTGTCTTTGTATTGCGTCAGTTTGAATTGCATGATTTGACCAAGTGGCACGCCATCAACACCGATCCTCGTCCCGTCCTTCGTGTCGACGAATGGATCGTCGGCAGAAACTGTTACAATCCGCTGACCAACGATGATCGATGGAGTATCAGGATGCCATTGACCGCAACCGATGGCAAATAGCAAATTCATCGCGTAAATCGCACGCCATTTTTTCATATCGATCCTCCTTGCCCTAACGCGGTTTCCAATGGTTCCCCAACTATTTCCCCTTTTTGACCAGTTCGATAAACCGCCCATACGCGTCGTTCCACTGTGACGTGTTCTGCGGTTCATACCGCTGCATGGTGGATGAGGCCCGCACAATCTCGCGGATTTGCCCCAATGAACCGACTGTCCCGCTGGTTCGGGCCTGGACCAGCACGTTCCCGAGTGCTGTCGCTTCGACGGGGCCGGTGATCACAATACGACCGGTGGCGTTGGCCGTGAACTGATTCAGCAGTTCATTCTGGGTGCCACCACCGACGATGTGGATCACATCGGTTTTCTCGCCCGACAATTCTTCAAGCCAGCCGAGCACCATCCGGTATTTCAAGGCCAGACTTTCCAGCGCACAGCGAATCAAACCCCCTTCGGTATCGGGGATTTCCTGGTTCGTATGTCGACACCAGTCACGGATCGCTTCGGGCATATCGTGCGGGGCGAGAAAGGCGGGCGAATCGGGATCGACGAAGGCTCGGAACGGGCGGGCGTCGCGGGCGACCTGGGCCAGCAGACCGTAGTCATAGGGAGATCCGTTACGCTCAAACGATTTGCGACACTCTTGCACCAGCCATAAACCCATGATGTTCTTGAGCAGCCGATATGTTCCGTCGATCCCCCCTTCATTCGTCACGTTCAATTCCAGCGCTCGCTGGGTCAGGACCGCATGTGGCAATTCGAGACCCATCAATGACCAGGTTCCAGAACTGATATAGGCCCAATTGGCGGATCCGGTTCGTTCTGTCGGGACGGCAGCAATCGCGGCTCCGGTGTCATGCGTGGCGGGTGCCACGACATCCAGGCGAGGAAGTCCCGCTCGCCGAGCCACGTCTTCGCGGAGCCGCCCCAGCTTGGTTCCAGGGGCCACGACTTCGGGAAACATTTGGGTGGGCAGGCCAAGTTTTCCCAGCATATCCAGCGACCAGTTGCGATTGGTCGGATGATACATCTGCGAGGTCGTCGCATTGGTGAATTCCACCACGCGGCTTCCCGACAGCAACCAATGAAAAAAATCGGGAATCATCAGGAACTTGTCTGCCATTTCGACCAGGGCCGGGTTTGATTGATTCATCGCCAGCAACTGGTAGAGCGAGTTGATCTCCATGAACTGTAAGCCGGTGCTGGCAAATACCTCGGGCCGAGGGACCCGCTGGAACGTCTGTTCCATGACTCCGCGAGTCCTTGCGTCGCGATAATGGTAGGGCTGACCGAGCATCTCGCCCGTTTTCGAGAGCAGAACGAAATCGACCCCCCAAGTGTCGACGCCGACCGAAACAATCCCCTGTCCAAACCGTGCGGCTGCCTTTTGCAGGCCGATCTGGATTTGTGACCAGAGGCGGAGCAAATCCCATCGCAGGGTGTCCGCGACATTGACCGGGCCATTGGAGAAGCGATGCAGTTCTTCGAGGCGAATGTGCTGGCCATCAAAAATCCCCGCCATGACGCGGCCGCTCTCGGCACCCAGATCAATCGCTAAGTAGACTTGTTCGGCCATATCCGCACTCCCCCCGCCTGA
Organism: Schlesneria sp.; assembly: GCA_044354755.1. Classification (GTDB taxonomy): domain Bacteria; phylum Planctomycetota; class Planctomycetia; order Planctomycetales; family Planctomycetaceae; genus Schlesneria. The sequence continues at coordinate 3,111 of JBIKZJ010000383.1, forward strand.
TGGTTGATAATTCGCATAAACTCGATGGCCAGGCTCGCCGCTTGCAATCCAACAACCTTCGACCCAGCCCCCGCTTCCCCTCCCGGCCGTTTTTTTGCTGGAAGAGCTGGCTCCGTTGGCAGAACGGACCAGGAGGGTGTGAATGTCTGATTGCCGCCTGTGTTTGCCACCCGTGAGCGGAACATGATAGCGGTGGAGGGCAAAAGCGGGGAGCGATCCAGCCAGAACTTGTCAGGCTCTTTTTTCGAAATCCTGCGTTGATCCCAGCGGCCCCCGCGACGAGGTTGAGAATTCTTGCCGAGATCCCTCCCGTTGCGGCGGTATCAGGGCCTGGCTGGATCCACGTCCTGCTGACGGTCACATCCCCGTGTTCAGCCTGAAAACCGATTCCAGCAAGAGCGGACCATCATCCGGGGTCTGGGTGGTCGCTCCCGTGTGGAGTTGATACTCAGAAGACAATCACCCACCTCAGCCGCTGAAGCTGCGGAAAAAGTTCCACACAAGCGAGGCTTCAATGAGTACAATCTTGACTTCGTGCCCCTCCCTCGGGTGAGTCACTTCTGGAAATTCCTGATCCGCGAAAAGAGAGATCATTTTGAACGAAGTCCGACCAGCGTTCACCATGCCCGAGCTGACTATTCTTCGCGATGCCCCCCCAGCATCGTTCGAGATCGACCCGATTTGCGGCATGTCCGTCGATCCACAAACCGCGATTTCCGTGATACGGGATGGAAAAACCTGGTACTTCTGCTGTGAACACTGTCGTGTCAAATTCCTGAATCCCTCCTCGAAACCGACTGAACCGCCACCCCCCGGATCGAATTACTTCTGCCCGATGTGTCCTGAGGTCGAGAGCGATCGACCAGCGAGTTGTCCGGTTTGTGGCATGGATCTGGAACCCGACCTGACCACCGCCCCCGCAGCCCCGGCCGGGATGGATGCCGGGCAGCGTGATTTATGGTGTCGGTTTCTGGTCGCTGCGGGATGTACCGTCCCATTGTTCGTGCTGGCGATGGGACCCATGGTCGGAATTCCGTTCGAGCAGTTTGTGTCGCCGGCGACATCTGCAGTTTTGCAGGGGATCTTGTCGATTCCCGTGATTGGCTGGTGTGGCTGGCCCTTCTGGGTGATTGGTGCAAAATCATTTGTCTCGCGGCAATGGAATATGTTCACCCTGATACTGTTGGGAGTTGGAGCCGCCTTTGGCTTCAGCCTGTGGATGCTATTGGCCGGGGGGCAACATCAACATTCACACCTCTACTTCGAGTCTGCTGCGGTGATTACCACCCTGGTGCTCTTGGGACAGATTCTGGAGGGGACGGCCCGCAGGCGAACCGGACAAGCCATTCGTGAGCTCATGGAACTGGTTCCACCCACCGCGCATCTGGTTCACGAAGGAGTCGAAACCGAAGTCTCGCTCGCAGAGATCTCGACCGGAAGCCTGCTCCGCGTCCGCCCCGGCGAACGTGTCCCGGTTGATGGAACGGTCGTTGATGGAACGGTTCTGGCCGAAACGTTGCGGGAAGCGGTTTCGGCGTCAGATTCCGTGCCATCCCCGTTGCGGGAAAACATCGTCCTGACCACGATTGACGAGTCGATGCTTACCGGCGAACCGCTGCCGGTTTCGAAGCAACAGGGAGACGCGGTCATCGGCGGCACGATGAACCAGACCGGCTCGTTTTTGATGCGGGCGGAACGGGTGGGCCGGTCGACCTTGTTGTCTCAGATTGTCGATCTGGTCGCCAAAGCACAGCGAAGCCGTGCTCCGGCCCAACGTCTGGCAGATCAGGTCTCGGGCTGGTTTGTTCCCATGGTGGTTGCTGTGTCGATCATCACGTTTTTCGCCTGGCTGATAATTGGGCCACAGCCAAACGGAAATCAAGCACTTACCAACGCCGTCGCGGTGCTGATTATCGCCTGCCCCTGTGCCTTGGGGCTGGCGACCCCGATGGCGATCACGGTCGGCATGGGACGCGGGGCTCGTGAGGGAATTTTGTTTCGCGATGCGGAATCGCTGGAACAGCTTGGCCGTATCGACATACTCTTTTTCGATAAGACCGGAACGTTGACCGAAGGTCGCCCCATGGTGATTGCCACGATACCGCAGCGGGGCTCGACCGCGGACGATGTGCTGGCATTCGCGGCGGCGGTGGAACAATTCAGCGAACATCCGCTCGCCCGAGCCGTCATGGACGCGGCGAACGTGGCGGGACTGAAGCGGGGTGCTGCCACCCATTTTCAGGCGATTCCCGGAATGGGTGTCTCGGGCGAACTCGATGGGAGGCAGATTCAGGTAGGACGGCGGGATCTCGGGACCTCGTCTGAGGCCCGGTCCGATACCTCGTCCGATGCCACGTCTGCCATCCGGACCTCACACATGTCAGCGAGTGTCTCGGTCGACGGTCAGGTGATTGGTGAGCTTCAGTTTTCGGACCGATTGCGCGAGACCGCCCGGCAAAGCCTGCAGGATTTGCAGTCGATGAAGATTCGCCGGGGAATTCTGACGGGGGATCATCCCGCATCGGCGCAGCGGATTGCCGCCGAGTTAGGGCTGGGGGACCACGAAACGCATGCGGGTTTGAAACCGGCTGATAAGCTGTCAATCATCAACGCCGCACGGCAGCGGGGCGAGTTCGTGGCGATGGCGGGTGATGGGATCAATGATGCCCCCGCATTAGCCGCAGCCGATGTGGGCCTGTCCCTGGGGACAGGGACCGACATCGCCAAGCAATCGGCAGGAGTGATTCTGGTTCATCCCGATTTGCGAGGAATTCCCGACGCAATTCGACTGAGCCGCCGTGTGTCGACAAACATCCGCCAGAACATTGGGTTTGCATTTGCTTATAACGCGATCGGGATTCCGATCGCCGCGGGGGTGCTTTATCCCTGGTGGGGAATCACCTTAGACCCCATGTTCGCGGCGGTGGCGATGAGTCTCAGTTCGGTGTCAGTGATTGCCAATGCTCTGCGGCTGCGAACGATTCCGCTCCGAGGCCGCGACGAGCGGAATTGACCCACACCAACCACACCGAAAACAAGGACAACCCCAAACGGGACACCACAGTTTCAGTCAATCGAAGTTGTGGTGACAGGCTCGGCGGCTGTGGTGACAGGCTCGGCGTCCACTGGTTCCTCTGCAGGAACC
>JBIKZJ010000384.1:0-6215 GCA_044354755.1 Schlesneria sp.
GGCCACGGGCACAAGTGGCAAGGCCAAGGCGGGATCGATCTCGTTCAGACGCTGCAGCGAGGCGGCCGCCAGCGAAGGCTCGGTATCGGCAGCCAGTTCTGTGAAGAGTCGGATCGCGGTCGCATTTGAGTGCCGTGTGAGAAAACGAATGGCACAGTGGCAATTCACAAAACGGGAACCTCGCTTCTCGCGAATCAAACGTTCGGCATCCTCTTCGAGACCCGTTTCAGTCAATCGACCTGCCGCAGAGGCTGACTCGAGACGGAGATCGGAAATCTGCGTCAGATCCAGCGTCATCACTTTTAAGAGCGGAAGTGCGGAGGTTTCCTTGACCTGTCCCAGGCCGCGCAGCGCGAGGATCAATTCTCGTGTTCGAACGGTTTTTTTTTCTTCCAGTCGCTTGCGCCAGATCACTTTGATCGGGCCGAAATCCCAGTCGGCGAGTGCCGGCTCGACCAGTTGACGCAGTTCCGAACCCGAGGTTTGCGTGGCGGCAAATAACGCTGCTGCCGACGGACGAGCATCGAGCGCGATCAAAGCCCGCGCTGCGGAAAACCGAGCGGAGGAATGCGTCGATTCCCCCTGCAGGAGCTTTTCCAGGCTGGGGATGGCGCTCTCCAGACCCGGAACCTCTTTCGCGGCGGCCAACGCAATCGATTCCGCCGACATCCGTTGTAAATCGACTTCCGGTCGACCCAGTGCCTGAATCCACAGTTCGCGATGTTGCCGCATCTCGTTTTTAAAACGAGGCAGCGGAGTACAGTCAGGATCGGTATCCATCAGGTAATCCGAGTGGAGTTCGGCTTGCACAGGAGCCGCAGCCATCGTCAACAGCAGGGTCAAGCAAAGAAGGGCGCGACCGGACATGAAAAATCGTCTCGGGACAAAAGGAACTTTGCGAATGCGATCGAGGGAGCTCACAGGAATCCCCACAGTAAAAAAGCAGAGTGAAAAATCCCCACCGTAAAAAACGGCAGCAACAGCTCGTTACCCCGGATTCCTTCAACAGTGACGAGTTTAGCCCATTCCTATCGATCAGATTTATGACGGTTTTGTTTCTCTCAACGGTAATAATCAAAGGTCTTGATTAACGAGGCCGTGAAATCCGGTAAGTTTGCATGAGCAACACGAGCAGGCAGACCACCGATGTCACCCCCAGAAACCACCAATTCGCAGGAATCAAGGAATAATTCTGGAAGCCAGGCATACGGATGACGGAAAGTGCCGCCGCGATCGGGTTGATCGACAGTGCCTTCTCGACCGTTCCGTGACCGAAGGGGGCGTCTCGTCCCAGCCAGAATAACAGCGGTACAGCACAAATGGACAACAACACACCGTAGGCCGCCGCGGTGGCCGCTGCGGTTCGAGAGAAGAGGCTCCCAACGGCAGCGCTGAGCAACATGGCGAAAACCGCCGTGATGCCCAGACAAATCACCACTTTCCAGACTTGACCCGTCATACCCGGCTCGATGTAAACCATCACCACATAACCAGGAAGTGTCGCACAGAGAATCAACAACAGAGGAAGAATCACGCTGAGAAGCTTGCCCCAGACAATGCGAGCGATCGACATGGGGGTCGTCTGCAACAGTTGCCAGCCGCGACTTTCCCGTTCACTACTGATCAACCCGGCAGACAGGCTGGGGGTGATCAATACGACCAGAGCGACTTGCATCACCACCATGATCCCACCGATGGTTTCCACACCCCAATCGAGGGTCCCCGCCGTAGTTGCGTAAGTCAGGCCCAGGGACAGCACCGCACAAATCGCAACCAGTCTGAGCAGCCAATGGAGGCGACCAAACCGGCGGCAGCGAAATTCCTTGACCATCACCGGATTGACGAGGGACGAGATCCCGCCGGATCGGCGCTGTGGGTCAACGAGAAAAAAGAGACGCCGAAAGAAGCGAACACCCAGCGCCTGATCATCACTGATCGTACCCGCCGGGCGAGATGCGTCAAAAATCTTGTGATTCAGTCGCGAGATGGTCCAGAGGCCTGCAATGGCCGAGATGATCAGCGACGACACGGTGAATCGGCCCAACAGGTTGCTTTGAGAGATAATCCCCTGGCTCCCCACGTCACCGGTTCCGGTGAGCGACATCATCGCGGCAAACGGTGATACGCCCCTGAGAATTTCCCCCAGATCCGCCAGCGTTCCTTTTGTTCCCTGAAAAAAATAGTGTGGCCCCAGCGACAGAATGGAGAGGCAAAGGACCAGTCCGTAGGTCACCCGCACTGCCGAGTCGATGGAATTCGAGTAGCTGCTCACGAGCAACCCGAGCACGGAAAACAGCAAGGCGACCAGCAGCAGCAGTTGGTACATCCGCCATAAATCACCGTACAGCGAGAGGCCTCCCATGGCATAGCAGGCACTCGCCGCAGGAAGACTCATTGCAAGGATAATTCCCGCGAGAGCCATGACAGCAAATAATTTACCGAAAAAAATCCGCCAGGACCCCATGGTGGTATTCAGCAGCAGTTCCAATGTCCCCTGCTTTTTCTCCCGCACAATACTCGTCGCAGGAAAAACTGGCAGCAGCAGCAGTACGGTGGCCAGCAATCCATAGCCAAATAGCTGAAACACCTGTTGCGAGCGGGTTCCGGTGAGCGCCACCCGGGCATCGGTCGGCCAGCGAACCGCCACAAGGATCGCGAAAAAAATCACGAGTCCACATTGCAGCGCCATCATGCGTCGACGACGTAGCATCGTCGTCATTTCGCGTTGCGCCATCGCGTTAAGCATGGGTCGTTCCCCCCGTCACAACGGGCTTGGCCGCAATCGCCTCCTGGGGGCGTGCGAACGACATAAAGGCCTCTTCCAGATCTGTTTGGACTTCGCGGAATTGGGTGACTTGAATCTGGCCCTGTATCAATCGGGTCAGCACCTGACACAATTCGGCTTCTGATTTCGCGGTTCGGAACCGAACCGTGGCTTCTGCGGGGACTTCGACGACATCCGCACCCGGTTCAATTGCCTGGCGGATGAGATTCGCAGCCGCCGGAACTTGCTCGGCAGAAACCAGCGTCGATTCAATCGTCCGCTGCTGACTGACCTGCCGACCGATTTCTTCCACGGTCCCGTAAGCCCGCAGCTTGCCGTGTGTCATAATGGCAATCCGATCACAGATCCGGGCCAATTCAGGGAGAATATGACTCGTCACGAGCAGAGTTTTGCCCCGATCCGCCAACTGAATCAACAGATCTCGCATTTCGATTCGGGCCTGTGGATCGAGACCATTCACGGGTTCATCGAGGATCAGGACTTTCGGATCGTGCAGCATGGTGCGAGCAAGCCCCACACGCTGTTGCATCCCGTGACTGAGACTTTCGACAAACCGGTCTTTCATATACGCCGTACCGGTCGTCTCCATCACTTCTTCGATCCGTTTGGCACGGATTCGCGGGGCAATCCCAAAGGCCGCACCGAAAAAGTCGAGGTACTCGCGGACACGCATATTGTCATACGAACCGAATGTATCGGGCATATAGCCGACCATTCGCTTGATCTTGCTCGCATCCGAGACGCAATCCACGCCGGCGATGCTGGCCTTGCCGGAAGTCGGCCGGATCAATCCGACCAGGATTTTGATGGTGGTTGTTTTCCCGGCACCGTTGGGCCCGATCAGACCCAGAATTTGCCCGGCATTCAGGGTCAGATTCAGGTCATTCAGTGCCGTGAACGAGCCATACTGCTTGGTCAGGTTTTCAATCACCAGAACAGGGGCTCCTGCGGCCGCTGCAAGGGGTCGATTCGATGTTGTCATTTAGTTATTCTCCCTCGGTTCGATCGTTTTGGCCCAAAGTTGCACTGTCAGCGATTCAATTCGCCAGTAATTGATCTTCGCATTTTGATCTTGTTTTATCGCCGAATATTCGGCCTCTTTGTCACCCGGTTTGTTGATCGTTTGCGTCAATTCGGGTCGCTGTGGATCCCCGGCACTGATCCCTAAAATCAAGCCACCATCGGGATTCACCGAAAGAACACTGGCATCGTTGATTTCAAATGCCAGCGCACCGACCGGATCCATCTGGGTTTCCAAACTGACGACTTCTCGGTTCTTCAATCCCAGGACTTCCACCCGGCCGATCGGTCCCGAAACATTCATCTCAATTCGGAGTCGAGTCCCCTGGATTGGCAACAGTTCGCGTGGAATTTGGATGTTCAGCCACGAGGTTGCCGGCACGGAACGCTCTTGCCATTCTTTCCGCGAATGATTCCACATGGTGGAAGGGGGACTGCCATCAGGATTGCGCTGATTGCGATAAGTCAACAGGGGTGATGGGATCACGAATTCACTATCGATCGCTGGTCGTTCCAGGATGAGTGGGATCGCAACTAAGGTGGTTCCTTGCGGCTTCATCGCTTCACCGAACTGGAATCCATGTTTCCATTGATCGGACCAGAACATCAGTTGAGGGCGATCCGGGTAGTCTTTGCGTTTTGGATTCGCAAGGATCTTCTCCAGCGTGCGACGACGACGATCTTGTTCATCGCTCAGCAGACCAGCACCCAGGAATTGATCTTTGCTAAAAACATCGTCGGCGCGGGCGGTAAACGAGCCATCCCCATTGAGCTGTACTCCCAGGCGGCCATCACGGGTGGCGATCAGAGAATCAGACCCCGGAGACAGCCGACCGGAATAGGTCCCCACCATCCCCTGGGCATCAAACGAGGCACGGGCTTCCAGTCGATCGACGACGGTTTCTGCCCGTGTAAACGGGGTCGCACGCAGGCCGGGGGGCTGTGGAAGATTTTCCCAGTGCCAAGCCCCCAGATCGGTCGTCACCATACGGCGGTTTGAGTTTTCCAAGCCGGACATGTCCGGCATCATCCGGCCACCCCCGGTGACTTGAATCGGCGAGGTGCTTCCTTCAGGTTGATAAACCGCAACAATTCCCTGGGTTCGGACATCGTCTGTTCCCATCATTGCCTGAGCCACCTGGATGCTGGCAACGGTTGCCGGAATTCCATGGCGGTACGAGCGGCCGATCGAGAGTAGGCCGATACTGACTGCGATGGCGAGCAATGAACCGATCCATCCCAAGGATTCAAGTCGTCCCGAGCGGAGTAGTGCCAGTGCAATCAGCACCAGAACCAGTGAAAAGCCAATCAGCGTGCCAACAATTAAACCCCATGAGGGAATGGTATACCCGACATATTCCCGAACCTGAGGCTCCATGGCCGAATGAGCGATCAATTCGGGCTCACGCATGGCGAAAAAGTCCGAGGCAATGTCATTCATGGATGTCAGGGGGATCCACTGCGAGGCAAAGGCGGGATCTTCGGATTGGCGTGAATTCGGCGGACGAGCTGTCATCCAGCCTCGCGGACCAAGAGTCGTAATCAGGACGCGGCCATCCCCATACGCTTTTGTCATGGCGGCAGGCCAGCCATTCACCTCGTGTGTCACATCAATGTTCGATGTCACCATCCGGACAAATTCGACCGGTTCTTCATGATCCGTTGACTCGCCCACGTCTCCGTCGGGATTCGATAATGTCGGTCCTTTGTCGATCCGGACCGTCGTCAAGCCCACGCGATCGACAACATGTCCCTTGAAATCATCACCGAACAGGCTTTCCAACACAATCGGATCGACCTGATCCATCATGATCCAGAGTCGGCCTCCCTGGTGCAGCCAGTGCCGCAGCGCCGCCATCGCCGCTAAATCCTGCGTAATACGGTTTTCCAGCAAGACAAGATGATCCAGGCTGCTCAGTTCACTTTCATCGGCAGGAAGGAATTGGTCCAGCAGCAACGAGTATCGATTGTTCAGTTGCTGGCTCACGCGGGTGGCCATAATCAGATCCGTCACTTCCGCAGAGGGAACATCTCGATCAGTCCCGGTGGTCCCGATTAAACCGGTGTTTCGCCCGGAAAAGGTGACAAGGAGTGCTCCGTCATGCAGCATCTGTCCCGTATTGTTCTTGACGAGGACATCTCCTCCTTCCGTTGCGTCCACAACCAGCGACTGCAGATTCAGTCCCCGCCCCTGGCTGGGGTCACGCGCCGGAATCACAATCGGATGAGATATTCGTAACGTCGATTTGGCGGGAACCCAGACTCGACGACCAAACTGCAAATTGGGCTGATCCTGAAAGTAGGTCGCACACATTAAATCCCGGGGTTCATCCCGATTATTGACCAGATTAATTCGAAGCTCGCCCCACTTTTCCGGTACATAGATATAGCTTCCCCCGGTGGAAACCCA
>JBIKZJ010000052.1:0-20725 GCA_044354755.1 Schlesneria sp.
AAGCGCGCCTCATCGAGGCAAGATCCTGCGGGAAGGAAGCCGAGTTGATCCAGTTGCCGAGTCAACGAGTCACGGACCGCTTGAACCGCATCGCGACTCCAGAAATCCCGCAGATAAAGATAGCCATCCTGCTCCATCTGTTGCCGCAACGCGTCCATCCCTTGCAGGGAATCGGTTTCCTGAAGAAAGCCAAAACCCGTGGGTGAGAGATCAAGCTCTTGTCCCAACGCCAGCAATCGGCTCGGCAGTCTGGTCATCTGAGTCGCCTTGTCAGGGGAAATGAGGGTGAGAAACAGGGGCCATAGTTTAAAGGGAATCGATGACGGAGCATTTCTAAAAATCGCGACTCGTCGTTTGCGAGGTTGAGCTCGTTTGCGAGGTTGAGCACCGGTGCATCCGGGATGAGACGCGGCGCCCCCCGCAATCGCGGCCGTTGACGGATGCACATCATCACCCGCGCACGAGGATTGTGCGCATTCCGGCTGAAAAAAAGCAAATTCAACGGGCCAAAGCCACGCGGCTTTTGCGGTCGTGATGAGAATCCAGCCCGAAGCGGACGAGGATTTCACCCCAAAAGGCTTTAAAGTATAAGCACATCAGGGAATCCCTGATTAAAAAAGATTTTTAAAATAAACAACAGCATAATCCTGACAAAAACGAAAAGAATTGCATAATATCTGCTATCCCAGGTAAATCGTCAGTCAAGATCGCTGGATCAATGGTCTCAGAATCTTCGCTGACGGCATCGAAATTAACGGAGTATTGTTTGGCGTTGACCTACGCACACATTTTCACAGGTGGGTTGTTAATACCACTTCGTCGGAAACTAACCTCGCAGTATGTACTGCAGGCGACTGCGATCATGGGTGCGAATGGAAGCGATATCGGAGGTCGAAAGATGCTTAAGGTTTTGAGCGTAGTGATGTGTGGCATGGCAATGGGCTTGTTGTCTCGTACCGCCGATGCACAAACACAAACAATTACCCAGCGGGTTGTTTACCCAGATGGCCGGGTTGTCATCGAAACGATTTCGGTTCCACAAATGCAACCAACCCGACCGACACCTTGGTCGGGGCCCCCTGCTGCGGCCGTGATTTGCGATCCCTGCAGAACATCGTCACAGACATGTAGCGGATGTCAAACAGGATGCAATTGGCCACATATTCATGTCAATGGGCCAGGTTGCAACACACAGCCTCCCGTAATCATCGACATACCAATCATCAAGGATACTGAGATCGAAGAGGTAGAAGACGGAGATGTCCCGTTCTATAAAACGTGTGAATCTTTTAATTTCGAAATTGATGTTCCGTACATCAAAAAACATAGTTCAAACTGGATCACCTTCACAAATGTGACATACACACATAAGTGCTGCAGGTACACCGTTTGTGTCCCATGCCAATGCATCAAGCAGTCGAAAGAGGAATGCAAGATCAAGCGAGTACCAGCAACTTTGGTCAAAAAAGTCCGCCAAAATGGCGAGATCGATGTCTATGTTGTGGGTCTGAGAGGCTTCCCCAAAGAATGGGTCCTCTGCCTCGAGATCAATCAACAAACGTTCGGCACGAAATTTCCCAATGTCCCTTTGACAATCTGTCCTTGAGAAATTAGTCAGGACTCTCGCTACGTGGATTCACAGGTCGTTCCGCCGAGCAACGGGGAGCGACGTTTTTGCTCCCGGGTCCATGACCCGAGTCCACGACCCGAGTCCACGACCCGAAATCGTTCTTGATTCGTCGTGGCCGATTCCACGATGATTGATTTCACGTTCCGTTTACTCGATATTGAATTCTTGGAACCCGGTGTTCGAGTTCCTCGGAACTAACCTCAATACGAGCATGATCGTGATGAAAAAAGTGACGGCCGCTGCCCTTGCTGTGGCACTCGCCTGCGGCGTGCTGATCGGACTCAACTGGCAGCGGATTGCCATCGTGGCCGAAGCGGAAGACCCGACCGCGACCGTGGCGAAGTCCAGCCTGCCCGACGAGAATCGGCACGCAGCGGGATCAGAGGGGACGGCACCGGATCGTCCGTCACAGGTCTTGTATGCCGATGATCTGCTCGAATTGCTGGCAGATGCGACCGAAAAACTAATCGAGAAAAAACAGACGCGGAATTCGAGTGACCTTCGTCAGGAACTCGACCGCGAACAGATTTCGCTAACGCTGGTCAAACCGGCCACGACCGAATTGTCGACTCAAGAACTGTATCGTCGCGCCGCGGAAAGTCTGTTTCTGGTTGCTGGGTTAACCAGACCGACCGCCGAGGAAACCGAATGGGAAACTGCGTTTTCCACCGCATTTGTGGTCCATGCGGATGGCATCCTCTCGACCAGTGCGCATGTGTTTGACCATGACGACCAGGATGACGCGGTGGTGGTCATGGATTTTCGCGGCCAGGTCTTTCCCGTCGTCGAGATCCTCGCCACCGACCGGCTGGCGGACACCTGCCTGTTTCGGATTGGAACCCGAGGGCTGAAACCGTTTCCCCTGGGGCAAAATGCCGATCCAGGAACGCCGATTTGCGTGATCGGACATCCGGGTGACAGCCTGTTTTTCTTTTCCGCCGGGCATATCGCCAATTATGAACGGGATGACGAGGGGGCTTTCTGGCTGAATGTCACGGCGGACTTTGGACAGGGATCCAGCGGCGGTCCCGTGATGGACCGTGCGGGAAACATCGTCGGTCAGGTCAGCCGCACCTATACCCTGTACGCGGGAAGCGAGACCACTACCCGGCGCCGGCGGCGGCCCCGCAAGGTGCGACAAGTCGACGAGTTCTTGCCAGTGGATGAACCGCTGCACGGATCATCCGCTGGCAATTCCCGATCCAGGCCACTGGCGGATCCTCAAATGGTGTTTAAGTCCTGCACGCCGGTCTCAGCGATCAAGAAACTGACCCACGAGTGATCCGATTATTTTCCCAGGGTTTCCTTGAACAGTGACAGCATATCGGACCAGCTGTTGTCGTCCGCCGCTTTGTTGTAACGCATCCCGTCCAGCTTGAACTTCATGCCAATCGCACTGGCGTTGGGTACTGTGAAACTGTGGCGCGCCCCCACATAGGATTGGAACTGGTATTTTCCCCCATTTTGATCCATCGCACTGCGAAAATTTTTCACCGTCTCTTTCGAGATAAACGGATCATCCGCTCCGTGACAAATCAACACGGCCGACTTGATCGACTTCACTTGATCCGGTGTTGGAACTATCAGCCCGCCATGAAAGCTGACGACTGCTTTTAAATCGGTCCCCGAGAACGCCAGTTGCTGCACGGTGGACCCCCCCAGGCAGTATCCAATCGCGGCCAGCTTTGTTGGATCGCACTCAGGTTGTGACTTCAGTACGCTGAGTGCAGCGATTCCCCGCTTCTGCCAGTCTTCGACGCTTGAACGAACATTCATGGCCATCAGCCCGGCGTCCTGGGGGTGATCGACCAGCTTACCTCCCCCATACAAATCGGCAGCAAACGCCAGATAACCGAGCTTGGCCAGTTGTTCGGTACGCTGCTTTGCATAGTCATCCAGACCCCAGAACTCGTGAAACACCAGCACTCCTGGTCTCGGTCCGGCGAGCGAATCATCCCACGCCAGGTATCCGATACAGTCCAGGTCCCCATGTTTATAAGTCACCTTTTTCGTCTGTACCGCTCCCTCGACGGATGCCCCAAGGACAAACAGACCCAACAACATTGCCAGCGAACGAACCATTGAGATTCCTTTCGAGTAAAAGATCCGCACACAACCACAACCAGACGCCGCTCGATCGTAACCGGCACTCGCCCTGTTGAAAATGAAACCCCTGCCACGGCGGGGAGTTGCACCCTAGGTCTGATTTCTGGGTCTGATTTCTGTGCCTGTTTCCTGTGGGGACTGATCCGCAGATTACCAGGCCGAATTTCCCCTTGGCTCTCGGTTTTCGATCGGTTTGCCGGTTTGCATGTTGCGATATCGGTTGTCTCATCTCACAATGAGTCTCTTGGGAAACCTTGTTCATTCTGGAGAGCCTCACATGTTTCGATTCCGCCTGCTGTCACTCTTCTTTGTGCTGTCACTCGGTTCTCGCTTCGCCGCGGCGGATACGGTCACCAAATTAGCCCTGACCAGTCCATTACCTTATCAAGTGATTCAACGAGAAGGGTTCGAACCGGGTCAGTCACATCCTCACAATCCCACCGGCCCTGAACTGGGCTACGCCGACATCCAGGTCGAGGGGACTCGTCCGGAAGGATTTCAAGGGACGTTCGAGTTTCGCGTGATCGCACTTCCTGGAGCGTTTGGCGAAAGTACCGATTGGATCCCCTTGGTCGTCGAAGATCACGCCAAGTCGTTTACAGGCCCTGCCGAAATGATCGCCGGGGGCTGGTATCGACTGGAAGTTCGCTGTCTGGACAAGGGTGTCACCGTCGCTGCGGGGGGGGTCGAGCCGATCGGGGTGGGCGAAGTTTTCCTTGTGGCGGGTCAATCATATGCGGGCGGAACCAATGACGAACAGCTGAAAGTCGCCGATCCGCAGGGACGAGTCTCGGCTTATGACTGGAAGACCAATCGCTGGCAGATTGCTCATGACCCACAACCGCATGTCGGCGAAGGTGGCACGATCTGGCCCCCTCTGGGTGATCTGCTGGTTCCGATCCTGCGTGTCCCCGTCGGATTCGTGAATGTCTCGGTCGGAGGAACTTCGACCCGGCAATGGATGCCTGAGGGTGATCTGCACAAGCAGATGGTTGCGGCAGGGAAGGGGGTCGGCTCGTTCCGGGCGGTACTTTGGCAGCAGGGGGAATCGGATGTCATCGAAAAAACCACGATCGAAGTGTATGTCAAAAACATGATCCGTATCCGCGAGGCGGCTGCCCGCGAATGGAAATTTGAGCCAATCTGGTTGCTGGCCAAGTCGACGCTTCACCCAACCGTCTACAACGAACCACTGGCGGAAGAGCGGATCCGGATGGCGATCGGACAACTCTGGAAAAGACCGTACTTCGCTCCTGGCCCCGATACGGATCTGTTGGGGGGTGAAAATCGCGGCGATGCAAACTCGCGCCGCCACTTTTCGGGGATCGGCCAGCGTCGCGCCGCCCTGTTGTGGTTTGTTGCCCTCTGGAACGAACTGGATAAGCCCAGTCGCTGAGGAACCACATACCATCAAGTCACCCGCACGCACGCACGGATCGGTACCAATCACCCCCACGAACATCGAACTCTGCTCTTGCCTCATCCAGGGGGGATTTTTTTATTGGTGGGTGTCAAGGTCCGCAACGCGTCGCAGGAAATTCGTTTCGCGTTGCGTACTGACGATGACGACCGTTTTCGGCAAGCTTTCTCGGAAAAAAAGTGAAAAGATTGACGGGATTGCACCCAAGAAAAAGTGCCGCGGATTTTCCAGGAAATCCGCGGCATTCGTTTTTCGTCGTTTCACTGACTCGTCATCGCTGGCCATCACCAGGCGGTCGAGCATACGCTCGGATGCCGGTTACAGAATCCCGGACGATTTGACGTTGATCCCCTTGAGCATCATCTTCAGTTCTTCCACGTTGGGACTGATTTCGAAGGCCTCGGCACGACTGACGAATTCCTTCGTCACAAAGTGATAAAGACTGTCGTTGAACTGCATCATCCCTTCCTGTTTGCCGATACGAATCGCAGCGGGAAGTTTTTCGTCCTGTTCTTCGAGAATCAATTTTCGGATGGTTCCGTTGAAGATCATAATCTCGGTGATCGGAACCCGTTTGGGTTTATCGAGAATCGTCGGGAGCAGCTTTTGTGCAACAATCGCCTTCATGTTAAAGCCCATGGAGGATCGCAGCGCCCTGTGCATCGTTTGCGGGAAAAGGTCCAGAATACGACCGATGGTCGAAGGGGCCGACGAAGCGTGAATCGTCCCGAACACGAGGTGCCCGGTTTCCGCCGCGTGCATCGCGGTTTCAAACGTTTCACGGTCTCGCATTTCCCCCACCAGCATGATATCGGGGTCTTCACGGACCGCATGTTTCATCGCCGTGTGGAAGTCGGACACATCCTGCCCCAGTTCACGCTGATTGATCAGGCATTTGTCCGCCTTGTACACGAATTCGACCGGATCTTCGATCGTCAGAATGTGCTTTTTGTAATTCCGGTTGACCCAGTCGAGCATCGAGGCAATCGTGGTGGACTTGCCGGAACCGGTCACCCCTGCCAGCAGAACCATCCCCTGGTCATAAACGCACAAACTTTCCAGAATCGGCGGCAGGAACAGCCCTTCAAAGTTGGGAATGCTCCGTTCCACCTTTCGTGTCACCATCCCCATTTTGCTCATTTGGATAAACAGATTCACGCGGAACCGCCACGGCTCCCCTTTATGCTCGACCACATGCGCAAAGTCAGCCCCCCCGGTATTGTTGAAAATCTCTTGATTTCGTTCGTCCATCAGCGGCCAGCACAACTCGCGCATCTTGTCTTCATCAAGGGGGGGCATGTCGAGCGGTTGCAGCGATCCTTTGACTCGTAAGATGGCAGGCTTGCCGACTTGCAGATGCAAGTCCGAACCATTCAGGTCGATCAGGGCACGAAACAGCTTGTTAACGGGGAGATCTTCTTTCTTCGTACCAAGTCGAATCCCGGCAGCCGGTTTCGATCCATGTGATTCTTCGTGGCCACTCATGTCAAACTCCAGGCGAAACGATTGATAACAACCGATGAACGTGATCAGACGACCTCTGATTCTAACCCAAACAGAGGCTCTGACTGCAAGCCATCGGGCAAGAACTTTTCCGGGCAATCTGAATCGGCGAGGCGACACCTGCCGAGCGGGATTAGCAGTCTGTTGAAAAACGGGGACTGGCTCGGACCCAAATCAGAAACCGACTTGATTAATACACAGTGCGAGGTGCCTATCCCCCTTTTTCAACAGACTGATAGGCCATCACACCCGCCGCAGGCAGAAAAAGTTCTGAGCAAAACGGGCGCGTGACTTGGAGCGACGCGATCGGTTTCGTAAAGTCGAGTGTCTCAAATCACTGTTCCGACCTCGAAGATAAAGAACTCAACAGATGGATCTCATTTCGCTTGTTTCCCGTTGGACGCATATCGGTACCGCCATTGTGCTGGTGGGGGGAACTTTCTTCCTCAGGTTTGTGCTGGCTCCTGCCGCCGCGAAGTTGGCCGATGCAGACCACAATACGCTCAAAGAAGCGGTGATGAAGACGTGGAAGAAATATGTCCACGGCGGGATTGCGCTGTTTCTGCTGAGTGGTTTTTACAACTACTTGGTCGTGCAGAGGCCGCTGCACAAAGGCCAGGGACTGTACCATGGGCTGTTCGGAGCCAAGTTTCTGTTGGCACTGACCCTCTTTTTCTTCGCCTCGGCACTGGTCGGGCGTTCCAAGGCATTCGAGGGGATGCGGAAAAACGGTAAATTCTGGCAGCTGGTCATGATTTTGCTGGCGGCAGTGATTGTCGGAATTTCCGGAATTATGAAATCCATCCCCCCCACAACCGTTTGAAGGCTGAGCGAAGAATCGCCGGTTCCCAAGTTCGCTGCACCATGCCTCAAACATTGCTGGAATATGCTGATTCATTAGACCAGCGTGACTTGCGGTGGCCTGCGCCACCCAAGTTCGAACTGGTCAATGCCACCCCTTCCCTGAAGCCGCTGGCAGGGATGCGGGGGGTGACGTGGAGTCTTTACGGCACCTTGCTACGAATAACGGATGGAGAATTGCTATTGCGCCATCCGCAAGCGTTGCGGATGGAAGTGGCGATCGAGAAGACGATCCAAGAATTCAACATGTGGAACAGCATGACGCGGCGTCCGGGAAAGCCCGCCGATTTATTGCTCCCCAAATACCTGAATCTGCTCGAAGAGGCGCGACTGACCTCGACCAGCCGGAAGGGGGATTACCCGGAAATCGACGCCGCGCAGATCTGGCGGAAGCTGCTGGAATTGCTCGACAAAAAAGAGTATCGCTACGACGAATCGGTGTATGGCGACTGGAATGAATTGTCGCAGAAGGTGGCCTATTTTTTTCAGACCGCCTTGCAGGGGACCGAAGGGGCCCAGGGGGGGCTCGCCACACTCCACGCAATCTCGACAGGCGGTCTTCGTCAGGCGGTACTGGCGGATGCCCAATGCTTCACTCTGGTCCAATTGACGCGAGCCCTCAGAAGCCAGGGAAACGTACAGCAGCTCAATTCTATCATGCCGGATTCGCTCAATACCCTCTCGTATGCCAGTGGGATTCGTAAACCATCGAAGTCGCTGTACACCGAGGCACTACTGGGTTTCCAGAAAATCGGGATTGAGCCACACCAGATCCTGCATGTCAGTAGTCGCATCCACGACGACCTGGCCATCGCGAAATCGTGCGGCATGCGAACGGTGCTGTTTGCCGGCGATAAAACCAGCCTCAAGGTCACCTCCGCCGAACTCAAAGACCCTGCCATTCGTCCCGACAGACTGGTGACCGAACTGATCCAATTACGGGAGATTCTGCAGGTTTGAAGTGGCCATTGTCGTATTGCCAAGGGAGACGCGGCGTCGCCCCCTGCCAAACGGTTGCAGCGACACGATCCTCGCTTTCGTTTTCGATTTTCAGAATCTCAAATCTCGAATCTTTTCTCTTCCTATTCGCGTGATTCGTATGATTCGTGGTTCACAATCTTCGCTTTTTTGAATTTTGAATCGAGTGTGATTCACGAATCGACAGCAGTATTTCATGGACTTGCCTGAACGCTTCTGTGAGCAGGGGACCATGAAGCTGATCGAGACCAAGCACTCCGATCGTCATGGCGGTCAAGGGGGACGGATCAGGGAACGAAGTTGTCATGTTTGCTGCAGAGTCGCGGATTCGCACCTCGCGCACTGGGTTTGTCGTTCAACCCAAATTCGCGTGGCATTTTCAAGATCGGACCGTGCCCTCAGTATCCTCTATGCCCATCCGATTGCGTACTAGGTCTCCCGAATGTCACCACAAACTTCTTCAATGAGAAGGTACACTTCGGAACAGGGATTTTGATCTTCCGCAAGCGATCTACGGCGGATACCAGTCATCCTTAGCTTCTTTGCTTGTTGGCTAGCTTCCCGATAGGAGCGAACGAGCTCGTCAAAGCTAAAGTCTCCCTTGGAGTAGTTCGGAAGGTACTCCTTTTTCAATGTTTTTAACGTCTCATCGCAACTTGCTGTTGGCATACCGATTTCTTTGCCATGAAGGAGAATCCAATATTCAAAACACATCGTCGAAACAGCCAATTTAATCCCGTCTGATTGACCTGCGACAGCTCTCGCTTCCTTGACCTTTGGTCCAAAGTCCCCGTCAATCACACACCAAGCCGTTTCGAAAGGTTCGGTGCTACTCTCTGGACTCATCGATAGGGTTTTCAGCTCGATGGCCTTATTGACAACTTGAATAGGTTGGGAATGCCCTCCGCTGCCAACGACTTTAATACACGTTGCCGAAAGATTGAGAAATCTCTTCAGTGCCTCAAAATAATTGGGAGCAGACTTGTCATCTTCACATACGATCAAATACCATTTCGCAGTTTCCCTTGTCTCTCGCTTTCGTTGCAATTGATTCAAAAGATGTTGTACCGCCTTTGACTGTGGCTTCGCCGATTTCTGAGGCTTGCTCATAATGAAAGCTTCTCGACCGAAGGAAGTGCGCCGTAAATGCCCGATAAGTACCTCTTTCGAATATTGTGTACAGCGCGTGCATCCTCTTTAAATTCTGTTAAAGAATAGAGCTCCGTTGAGCCTTGGGCATCTTTCTTCGTGAAATAGACCTGATCCCGACGAAGCGCAGGAGGGAGTCCATCCTGACTTTCAAGAAGTCCCGTGTCATGAGTGGCAAAAATAAGCTGCGATCGTACCTTTTCAGAGGTCGGTTCGTTCACCGAACAAACAAGTCCATTCAGCAACCTTGGATGAAGGCTTGCGCTGAGTTCGTCTGCAAAGAGCGCGATTTCTTGATTCGCCATTGCCCACCATCGACTCGCAATATTAAACAGCTTTTTCGTCCCAGCCGATTCTTCCCCGAAACTGATTGTTCCAGACTTAGCACCAGCGTGAAGGAATTCGACGATGACTCTCGTATCGGGAATTTTCCCTGGAAAACCGCTTTTCTCAAGCGACTCTCGAATTGATGCGGGCATTTTGAAACTTTCGCGGCGAGTCCGAACGTCAGAAATTCCAATGTCTGCTGCTCGAATAAGATGTTTCATAATCCATTCGCGATACTCGGGATCGTCGGCGAATTTTTCATCTGCACTCGACTCACCAAGTTTTATCATTTCCTCGGCTGCATCAGCATAATCCTCGTGATGAGTCGCATTTCGAATTGCCTTGTAATAAAGATTTACAGAACCTTTTCCATTACGGGGGCCATGCTGTGCCAACTTCGAAAGCACGGCAACGTTTGGCTGCATTTCGCGGACGTAAAGCCGATTTGCTTCATTGTCCAAAATCAGTTGGCCTCGAACCTCCCCTGTGGCATGGCGTTCAATGAGCTTGTGCTCTCCATCCTTGTCAATCAATGTGAGAAATTCCGTCTGGATTGCTTTTGAAGTAAACTTGATCTCGTACCTCAAAAGCGATTTTTTGAACACGACATCACAGCCGAGTTCAACCGGTGCAGCTTTGGTTTTATCATCAAGCAGAAATGGGTCGTAAGTAGCAATCTTTTGATCCGGCTTGGAACGAGGACTCGACTCAGTCGCAAGCCATCGCAATGCCTTCGCGGCAACAAGCAAACTGGATTTCCCCGATGCATTTGGTCCGTAGACGCCCAGAGTTCGCAGCAAACGCAAAGGCTCAGCCATCCCCGAAATGGGGACAGCAATTGTTCCACGATTGCAATCCTCTTTACGCGTCAGATCAGCCGCGACGAGGGAAAGCTCAAACGGTTCTTTGATCGAGCGAAAATTACGTCCAAACAGCCTGACAAGCATGCCAACCTCATCAAACGGTATGCTAAAAATGTCGCGCAGAAAAACTGCGCATGATGGGTTATAACCATTGATTCTTGGCGAGTCGAGAGAATAGCGACCGGAAAGTCTAATCGTCGTCATCGAATCTATGGCGGGTGTGACCGCACTTGAGGAATGGACCGAGAAAATTTGGGGGAATTGGTAGTGCCGAAAATATTGCCTCCGCGCGTCAATTTTGGGACGACCAAAATCCGTCGCATTTCTCGGCAAGTAGGCGGATGACGAGCCTCTCATGTCAATTCGAGGATTTCAAGAGTGATTTCATTGGCAAAGTTATTCGCAGCCGACATCCAGCGAACGGACGTTTCCGCGGGATTGGTCTTTTCTGGCTGCTGCTGACGTGCTTTGTCGTGTAGGCTTGTCTAAACTGTGGCGGGTCTACCGAAGGTTCGGTCACCGCATGCACGATGCGTTTTGATTCTTCTACTACTCGTAATCAGAAATCGCTGTTTCCATGTCGTCCCGCGATGCGATTGTTGCTGCCGTTCGTCGACAATTGCCTCAGTCGTCGCTGTTGCCCGAGTTGAATGGCTCCTGGATCACCTATCCCGATCCACTCACCCAATTCTCTCGTGTCCTCGAAGTGATCGGCGGGCGGTGTGTTCGCGTTCCCCACGAAGCCGAAATCGCTGCGGAACTGGCAGAGATGCCGCAGTTCTCTCAGGCGAAACAGACCTTGTCGCTGGTTCCTGGTGCGTTTCCCGGAACGGTCACCATGGACCAGATTACCGATCCGCATCAATTATTCGATATTGATTTCGCCATCCTGCCAGGTGAACTGGCGGTTGCCGAGAACGCCGCAGTTTGGGTGAATGATCTCAATGTGACCCATCGAGTCATCTACTTTCTCTGTCAACATCTGGCCTTGGTCGTTCCGTTGAGTCAGCTGGTGCATCACCTCTCCGAAGCTTACGATCGTCTGGCGCTGACGACCTCTCCATTCGGCGGCTTTATTGCCGGGCCCTCCAAAACCGCCGATATTGAACAGTCGTTGGTGATCGATGCCCATGGGCCTCGATCGATGATCGTCTTTGCCGTGGGCTGATCGCCGCGTTACGTCGCTCAAAGGAGTCTGATTTGTCTGATCCCACTCATAGCCAGTCCGAGGAACAGGGGCCGCTCTCATTATGGGATGCGATCAGTCTGGTGATCGGAATTGTGATTGGCAGCACCATTTATAAAACTCCAGGGACGATCAGCAGTAACGTCTCGGACCCATGGATGATGCTGGGATTATGGGCGCTTTGTGGCGGACTGTCGTTTGTCGGGGCACTTTGTTACGCCGAGCTGGCGACCACCTATTCCCGTTCCGGCGGTGAATACAATTACCTCACCCGTGCCTTCGGGCCTTGGGCAGGGTTCCTCTTTGGCTGGTCCCAGTTGGCGATCATTCAGACGGGGAGTATTGGTGCCTTGTCGTACGTCTTTGCGGAATATGCAGCGGAAGTCTTTCAGGCTCCCGAATCATGCGTGGTCTGGTTCGCCCTGGGCGCCGTCGTTGGTCTGACGCTGCTGAACATGCTGGGTGTTCACGCCGGTCGACATACGCAGAAGCTTCTGGTACTGGCCAAGCTACTGGGGCTGCTACTATTGATCGTGGCGGGACTCACATCCCGTGCCGAAGTTTCGCTGGTTGCGACGACCCCCGTCAGTGGCCCTGGCTGGCCCTTGGCGATGATTCTGGTGCTATACGCTTATGGTGGCTGGAATGATGCCGCGTTTGTCACGGCTGAGGTCCGGAATCGCTCACGTAATATTCCTCTGGCACTGCTGTCGGGACTGGGATTGATTTCCGTGGTCTATCTGTTGGTGAATCTGGCCTACTTGCGCGCTCTCGGTTTTGAAGGGTTACGGCAATCACAACGTCCCGCCGCCGATGCTTTATCGGCGGTTCTGGGGGAGCATGCCGGACGAGCGATGAGTCTGCTGGTGATGGTCTCGGCGTTGGGGGGATTGAATGGATTGATTCTGGCGGTCTCGCGCGTGCATGCTGCGGTGGGAGCCGACCATGCTCTGTTTGCGTATCTGGGGCGTTGGTCCGCGCGAACGAAAACGCCGGTCTGGTCCCTGCTGGCTCAAGGGCTGATCACCGTCGTGATGATCTTGGCCGTCGGAACCCGTGACGGCCGTGGCTTGATCGATGGGGGGTTGCAACAGGTGGGGCTGAAGCCCATCCCCTGGGATCAGTATTTTGGCGGATTTGATACCTTGTTCGCGGCCTCGGCTCCAATCTTCTGGTTGTTTTTCCTGAGTACCGGTGTGGCCTATTTTGTGTTACGTGTGATCGATCGGAATCGCCTAAGGCCATTCAAGGCCCCCTGGTTTCCGCTCTGTCCCCTCCTGTTTTGTGGGATGAGTGCCTTTGGACTTTATTCAGCCGTGAATTATGCGGCTCCGCTACTGCCCCTGATTGCAATCCCGTTTCTGGCGGGTTTGCCGCTGTATTGGATCAGTCGGCTGCTGGGGAAACCCGCAGCAGGACCGATCGCGTAAGCGTGGGTCCGCGAGGCTCGCCCCCCGCAAGACCGTGATCGATTTCGGGGGCGAGGATCGATTTCCGCCGATCGAACATTTACAGTACCGATTGACCCAGTGATTGATTGACTGACTGACCAACGTGTTCGTTCTAAAATTTCCTTTCGGAGTGACCCATGACCCGCTTGATCCTATCGTGCCTGACTGTTGTCCTGTTTGCGAATAGCCTGGTTCAGGCACAATCACCGAGAACAATCCCGGTGGGGAAGAATCCCGAGAGTGTCTGCCGTGGATTTGGGGGGAAGCTCTACGTCACGATGATCAACGAAGAAGTTTTGGGGGATGGGACGATTGTTTCGCTGGACGGCGACACCGTGACGACGTTTGCCAAAGGTTTTCAGTCCCCGAAAGGGCTGGTCTTCGTGGGTGACTTTTTGGTGACGGCCGATGAAACCACCTTGTGGAAAATCGACAAGAATGGAGTCGCGACGAAGCTGGCCGAAGCGAAAGACTTTCCGCAGCCGATCGAATTTCTGAACGATGTCGCGGTGGGAAAGGATGGAGCGAGCGTTTATGTCTCTGAGATGAGCACTCCAACCCCGATGTTTGATCCCAGCGGTGAGCGTAAGATGTGGGATGTTGACGGAAAAGAAGCCAAAAGTTTGCCGAATAAGGGGTGCATTTACAAGGTAACCTTGAAGGGTGAAGTGACGCTCGCCGTTCCTGCAGGCAATCCCGCGATTCGTTTTCCCAACGGTGTGACCGTCAGCGAAGTGGCGGGGGAAGAGGGTGTGTTTGTCGGTGATTTCTTCGCGGGGGATCTGATCCGTTATCACGAAGGGAAGTATGTGAAGCTGGCGGGTGGGATGCGTGGGATCGACGGCCTGACGGTGACCAAGGATCACTTCTATGCCTCAAGCTGGACTCAGGGAAAAGTCTGGAAAGTCGACCGCAAAACGGGTGAATCGAAAGTGATTCTCGATGGCCTGAAAACCGCTGCCGACTTTTTCTATGATGCCAAAAACCAACAATTGATTGTCCCCGATATGGTTGGTGGGACACTGACGTTTCTTCCCATCAACTAGCGTTTCATACCCCTCTTCGCCGTCATCTGGACGCTGTACAATCTTTATCTCGCTTCGCCGAATTCTTGAAGGATCAACGATGTCATTGCCTCAGAAGGTTGCGATTGTCACAGGTGGTGGTACGGGTGTGGGTCGCGCGACATCGCTGGGCCTGGCACGGCTGGGCTACCACGTGATGATCAACTATTCACGTTCGCGCGACGAGGCCGAGCAGACCGTGGCAGAAATCGAAAAACTGGGCCAACAGGGACTCGCACTGCTGGCTGACGTGGCTGACGACGCGGCCTGCCGGCGGTTGGTGGCGGACACGGTCGCGGCCTGGGGGCGAGTTGATGTGCTGGTCAACTGTGCGGGAACAACCGAGTTTATTCCCTTTGACGATCTGGATCGCGTTACGGATGAGGTCTGGGATCGCCTGTATAAAGTGAATGTGGTCGGTGCTTTTCATTGTGCGCGGGCCGTCCGTGAACCGATGCAAAGTGCCGGGGGCGGGTTGATCGTGAACGTGTCGAGTGTCGCGGCGCAGTTGGGGCAGGGGAGTTCCATCCCGTATTGCTGCACAAAAGCGGCGCTGGATAATCTGACGGTTTCACTCGCTCGAACCATGGCCCCGCAGATTCGGGTTAATGGGGTCGCCCCCGGTTTCATCGCCGGACGTTGGACCGAGGCAGGTTTAGGGGTGAATTATGATCGGATCAAACAGTCGTATGAAAAATCACTGCCACTCGGCCGAGTCTGTGATCCGGAAGATGTCGCGACTTGTATCCTCAGTCTGATCTCGGGAAGCCTGTTGGTGACCGGTCAGACACTGACGGTCGACAGTGGCATGATGATTTCCGGTTTTCATGTGAAGTTCAGCGAGTAGCCTAACAGTCCGTTGAAAAAGGGGGACAGACACCTCGCACTGTGTATCATTCAAGTGGATTTTTGATTTCTTTCGGAACCAGTCCCCGTTTTTCAGCAGACTGCGAAGCGATTATGGGGATCGCCCCTGAAATCGAGTCCCCCTGAAGTCTGCTTACCAACCCCGGTCTTCGTATCGAGGGGCGTATCGTTGCTCGGCGGGTGATGGGGGCGGGGCCAGCAATCCAAGCTTGTCCATCGCTGCCGTCATTCCCAATCCTGCGGCAAATCCGCCGACATGCGCCCACCAGGCGACTCCTGCTCCTCCCGATGAGGTATACAAACCAGAGAAGATCTGGATGACAAACCAGATCCCCAGAAAAAACGGAGCGGGGACTGGCATCAATCGAGTAAAAATTCCCAACGGAACGAGTGACATCACCGAGGCGTGAGGATAAAGCCATAAATAGGCCCCCATCACCCCCGCAATAGCACCACTCGCCCCAATCGTCGGGATGAACGAGGTCGAGTCGGCCATGATGTGCAACACCCCGGCGGCCAGTCCGCTCACCAAGTACATCACCGCGAACCCGAGTGATCCGAACCGATCTTCAACATTGTCACCAAAGATGAATAAGAACCAGAGATTGCCGAAGAGATGCATCAAGCCACCATGCAGAAACATGCAGGTGAACATCGTCATCAGCGGCGAGATGGGTGAGCTGAGATCGAGCATCTCTCGTTGAGTAAAGCCTCGTTCATTGCGGGATTCGACGATGATCTGTTGTTCAGTGGGGTGGGTGACGCGAAAGGGAATCATGCCAAACTCGCGGACCAGTTGCTGGCCGCCACCCGGGGCTTTCAGCTGGAAGAAAAACGCGAGAATACAGGCGGCAATGATGGTATAGTTCACAAACGGAATTCGTCGCGAAGGGATATCGTCCCAAAGGGGGAACATGTTCAATTTCCTGTTATCGGTTCACAAACGATTCCAGCACGCGGGCAAACGCCCCGTAGGTCCCGGCGTCAAACAGCACGAATCGTACCATGAGTGGCGTGGTGAGTCCCGCAAAAAACGCCCGGACTTCGCCCAATGAGGATTCGGCAGCCAGATCGACAGGAAAGCGATAGGCCCCCGTACTGATCGCGGGAAAGGCGACCCCCTCACAGTTGTATTTGACCGCCAATTCTAAACAGCGGCGGACACACGACTGCAGTAACTCGGCCTCGCGCTGTTGCCCTCCTCGCCAAACGGGCCCAACCGCATGAAACAGGAACTTGGCTTTTGCCATTCCCGGTGCCGAAACAACGGCGTCACCAGCGGGACAACCGAGCGGATATCGAGCCCTGGTTTCTTCGAGCACGCTGGGGCCGGCGATACGGTGTATCGCTCCGTCAACACCACCCCCACCCGACAACTCGGGATTCGCCGCGTTGACGATTGCATCGATCCGTTGTTGTGAAATGTCACCCTGGACGAGTTCCACCCGACTGATTCCGAATTGCACCTTCATAATCGTTTTCACGTTCTCAAGAGACCAAATTCGGTGTGGCGCCACGATTGATGAGGAAGGTCGCGACTTCTGCCAGAAAGGATCGAATGATCGGCACCGCTTCTGCGGGGAGATTCGCCTCGATGACCGCCTGATCCATCAGGGACACCCAGCGATCGCGGACGGTCGGGTTGATGGCAAACGGGGCATGTCGCATCCGCAACTGGGGATTCCCCCGCTCGTGCAAATAGTGGTCCGGACCACCGAACCGGAAAATGAGAAAACCGCGCAACCGAGACTCGGCCCCCACCAGATCTTCCAGCGGATACAGGGGGCCAAGCAAATCATCGGTGGGGACACGACGATAGAAGGCCGTACACAATCGGGCGAAGCCATCGGCACCGATCATTCCGTAAACACTCGAAATCGCAGCTTCATCAGGCATGGGTCAGGTATTTCTCTGCATCATTGGCGACCAGACGTTCCGGTCGAGGCTTCCATCAGATTCGTAAACATCCGGCGATTGTACTGGAAACAGTCGGATTGCAGTACATTCCAGGACAACAAGATCGTGGGCCAAAGCTTGAAAGCCAAAGGCGGTCAACTCGAGATGATCACCCAGGCGACGTTCCACATTGAGCCAATCGCAGCCATCTTTCCACCGGGTTTCAATCCGGTTTTGACCGCTTATTGACTTCCTCAGTCTTACGAATCGGTTGTGGCGGATCGTTGGGTTTCAAACGCCCCTCTTTTAAAAAGTGGACTGTCTGTGTGAGTGCCTCGTCGTTCCAGAGCAATCGGGAGTGTGTCGCGTTGATGGTGGTAAAATCTGCCGCACCTTCCAATTGGGTGCTGGCGACGGTGACCGTCCCATCGTCGTCACCGGGAATGAGGGGGTTCCAGCCCGAGGGAGTTCCTCGCGAACCCGCGATCACGGCAAATTCATAGCGGGGTATCGGAAGTTTGGGAATCAGACCATCGGTGCGCGTTCCCAATTGGCGGCCCCCCGGTCCAGCTGCGGTCCTCAGAGCCCAGTACTGATGCGAAAGGTCCGCCAATTCGGCACCTCGGTTAGGGGTCCCCAACATGACCAACCGCTGAATGCGCTGGTCATCAAATTCCATTTGGTAGGCCCGAACGACAAGTCCCCCCATGCTATGGACCACGAAATGGATTTCGTCAATTCCTTCGAGCGAGTCAATCACCTGGTCGAGATACTGCGCCGCTTCGGGGATACTGACTTGAGTACTCGGGTAATCGAATTCGACGGTGGTGAACCCCGCATCTTCGAGACAAACTGACATCTGTTCCATGCACTTCGACGATTGCAACAGTCCGTGAATCAAGATCACTGCTGACCCCTTCATCCGGGGGAGTTTTTGCTCGACGGAAATTTTGGTTAATGCTTGCCGGCAGTCGTCGAATGAGCCCCAAGTGCAGCGCAAATCATCGGGATCGATCAGACGGCAATGCTTGGTGAAGATATTCTGCTGAATCCGCCAGCCATGAAGATGATGGACGTCACCCCAGAATTGTCGACCGCCGAGCGTTTTGGGGTACATGGTCTCTTCTGACTGTTTTTTCAGCGTTTCAATCCACGAAACCACCAGCGATTCCTCGGCAGTGACCCAACGGGCCGATAACAGAATCATGGTACTGACAAAAATGATCAGTCGATTGAATCGCCACATGCCACGACTTTCCTTTTCAAACTTCCACACCGACTCGTCATCAGATTGTTGTCAATGTCCGGGAATAAGAAAAGAGAATTTTGTCGGATTCCCTTTTTCCAAGATCGAGGCGGCATGATTCGAGTGTGACGAGTGGGGGGAACTTGTCCGAATCGGCGCCTCACTTCGGAAAACCGAGCGATCGGGGCAGCACGCCTCCAGAATCGTGGGATGGGCCTTCATTCCTGCGGCAAACAAGCCGTTCCAAGCCGAATATTCGATCCGGGAATCGAGAATTCTGTGCTTTCAACAAACCAACCGGGTGGGGGCTCGTTGCTTGCGTGGCGGATAAGAGAGTAAGCTTTCCTGCGACCAACGATTTGTCGCGAAAATTTGTCTGGAAACATGATCCGGAAAAATTGTTCGGAACCCACAACCTGCATCGACATCCTGGAACCTGCCCCGTTTTCGTTGATCTCTCGCTCGAGTCCTACTTTCCTGCACAGGAATGACCGACCACGAGCGTCAATCGCGAAGGGGGAATTCGCCGAGAGTTTTTCCCATGCAAGCCGAGATTATCTCTATTGGAACCGAGCTGACGACGGGTGCAAAACTCGACACCAACAGCCAGTGGCTCAGTCTGGAACTGGCCGAGATCGGAATCTCGGTGATCGCTCATACGACGATTGCCGACGATCTCGATGAGATGGTGGCGACGCTACGAACTGCAGCGGAACGTTCCGAGATTGTGTTGATCACAGGTGGCCTGGGACCAACCTTGGACGATCTGACACGCGAAGCCATGGCCAAATTTGGGAATGTTCCCCTCGTCCAGCATGAACCGTCACTGGAACACGTCAAAGCGATGTTCGCGAAACGGAATCGGCCCATGCCGGAACGGAACCTGATTCAAGCGATGTTTCCGGAAGGGAGCGAACCTCTCCCCAACCCCCGCGGAACAGCTCCTGGGATCTGGATGCCCTATACGCGGCAGGACGGCGAGATTTCACACGTCGCGGCCATGCCCGGAGTCCCCAGCGAGATGAAGCAGATGTTTCGCCAGCAGGTGCTCCCGCGTCTCGATGGAAGTGGCCAGGTGATTCGTCGCGCCCGGATCAATTTGTTTGGCGTGGGCGAGTCGCAGGCGGAAGAGATTCTTGGTGACCTGACCGCTCGCGGCCGGGATCCCGATGTCGGGATTACGGTTCACGAAGCAACGATTACCTTGCGAATCACGGCGGTGGCAAGTTCCGTCGATGAATGCCGGGCCAAAATCGAGAAAACGCGGGAAACGATTCTGAATCGGATGGGGACGCTGGTTTTTGGAGTCGAAGACGAAGAACTCGAACATGCGCTCGTCCGATTACTGCGGCTGCGTCGTGCTTCGCTTTCAACCGCAGAATCGGGAACGGGTGGGCTGCTGGCACATCGTTTAACCGGAGTTGCCGGGTTTGAAACTTGTTATATGGGTGGAGTGGTGGTTCCGACCAATACGGCCAAGCGCGAACTGGTCTCGGTCGACCCAATGCTGATTCGCCAATACGGAGCGATCAGTCAGGAAGTCGCCTTGGCAATCGCCAAAGGCTGCCGCCAGCGGTTTGGAACCAATTTTGCCTTAGCCGTTACCGAATGGCCTGAATTTGATCCCGACGATCCTTTAGGTCAGGTTCCCGCTTCATTCGTGGCGTTGGCGGGTCCCAATGTTGCGAAAGTAGAAAAAGTTCAGCACTTCGGCGACCCCGCGATCGCGAAAAGTCGTACGGCCAAGGTCGCGATGAATCTGTTGCGTCTGCAGCTGATCGAAGGTTGATGCGAGGTTTTACTCGTATTGATCAAACGATTCCCTGCACTCCGCATCGGGGAAAACAGCACGTTCACAACCACGTCGTACCCCCCCCTCGATATCCGGGGGGTTGCCAGACGGATCCCGGCAAAAATCGGCGGGCCCGCAAAATCCCTCGGTCTATTGTCGTCTGGCTGTAAACCGGCCAACATATCACGTCATTCTGGATTCTTTCTCGCGATCAATCGGATTGGGCGTTGCCGTGCTCGAACTTGTGGCTCAGGGCTTAGAATCGGTTCAGCGTTGGCGGAAATCGCTCGACCCCGGTCAGCGGTATCTGATCGGACGTGATCCGCTGATGCCGCTCGCCATTACCTGGGATCCCCAAATCTCGCGGAAACATCTGCAGGTCGATG
>JBIKZJ010000385.1:0-6189 GCA_044354755.1 Schlesneria sp.
CACGCATGACGATCAACACGACTCGTAAGCCCAGATCCGGAAGGCCAGTTCCGGAAGGCCAGTTCCGGAAGGCCAGTTCCGGAAATCGGCGCCAAAGCGTTTTTGTGATGGGAATGCGGACGCAGGAAAATTTGTCAGAAGCACGCTCGGTTGCCTCGGCTGGCAGCACGGTCAGCAGCCTCGAAATCAGACCGCTGAAATCAGACTTGGATTACCCATTTCTGACCCAATATCACACCGATTTAACTACAGCAGATTTCGGCCCTTGATCCGCATGTATTCGTTCACCAGCGGTGCGGTCAGTTGTTCTGGAAAACAGTCCAGCGTCAAGACCCCGGCCTGACGCAAGTCGGTCAGCACCTGACGGCGCCAGCAAAGGATATCTGCAGCCGCAGCCGCTCGAAACAGGGTCGCTTTGTCTTCTTCGATATTTTCGGCATCAGGATCGATCCCGTGAGCGGGGTCAAACAGTTCATGATCCTTGAGCAGCACCGTCAGTGGCAGATGCCGTCCGACCAGATTCGCGACCTGGGCTTTTAGCCGCGAGGCATTCTGATCATCGATGACATTTGTAATCAGAATGACCAGCGTTCGTTTCCGACAATGTTGATGCAGGTGCATGAACGCGTCATCAAACCGGCTCTCGACGAGTTGTGGATGCAGGTCATGCACGGCATGAACCATCCGATTGAGTTGCTTACGGCCACTTTGTGGTGGCAACCAGCGCAAGACCCGGTCCGAAAAGCAGAGTAGCCCCGCCTGATCATTTTGCGTTAGGGTGACGTAACTCAAGGTCAATGCGGCGTCGAACGCCGCGTCCAGCAGGGATTCCCCTTCGAAGTTATTGACCATCATCCGCCCGCAGTCGATCAGAAAGACGACGCGCTGACTTTGACTGGTTTGAAAATCGCGAACCGTCAGCTTGAGTCGTCGCGCGGTGGCGCGCCAATCGATGGACCGAAACTGATCGTCCGGAGAGTAATCGCGTAACCGCTCAAACTCGTTTTCGCTCCCAATTCGTCGCTGACGACGAATCCCCAATAAGGACATTCGATTCATGCGGGCATACAGCGCATAGCGGCCGATTTGTTTTAATGCGGGGTATACTCGCAACGAATCCTTGCAAGGGACTTGAAAATAGCGATACCACAGTTTCCAGCGACTTTCCGTTTTCAAAGCCACAAAGGCCAATTCGAACGAGCCGCGTTGACGTGGCGTGACCGTATAATGCAGGGCAGCTCGCGACTTTGCGGGAATGGCAATCGAAAATTCCTGGGCATCGTCGCCGATCCCCCACGGTTCATCATCCCGTACCAAACCTGTAAATGGGCGATTGGCCCGATTCTCGATGGTGACCGAAATGGGATGTTTTGCACCCCGAGTGGCCACATGCCCCAGCGTTCGCTTAGCGCGCAAATCCCGTTTTCGAGGCAAGTTCAGCAGATCAAACCCAGCAATCAGCGCGAGACTCAGATTGATGGCGACGAACACCGGCCAACTGGTGGGAAACGCATAGAGCACCAGCGACAGGACGGCGACTCCTCCCATCAGCACGCACAATAATCTCGCGGGGGCAATCATAGTCGCGGCACCTCGATGGTTTTGAGCAGCGATACCATGGCATGATCGACCGTTTCCCCTTCGACTTCGGCTTCAGGCGAGAGGATCACGCGGTGCCGGAGTGCGGGAATTGCCAGTTCTCTGACATCATCAGGAGTGACATAAGAGCGGCCAGCAAACGCCGCCTGAACGCGGGCCGCATACAGAATCGCAATCCCTGCACGGGGACTGGCCCCCAGATAGAAGGCGGGCCATTCTCGTGTTTTTCTCACGATACTATTGATGTATTTGATGATTTTTTCGTCGACATGAACTTCCTGACAGAGCCCCTGAATCCGCCCGATCTCGGCCGCATTCAATAACGTACGGATCTGCTGGTCGATAGGCTGCTCGACAAAATCTTTGCGGCAATGCAAATGCAGAATGTCATCTTCTTCTCGGGCACTGGGATAGTTCACAACCAGCTTGAACATAAATCGATCAAGCTGGGCTTCGGGAAGATTATAGGTCCCCTCGGATTCGACCGGGTTTTGCGTCGCCATGACGAGAAACGGACGTTCCAGCGGATAGGTGGTCCCGTCCACGGTGACCTGACGCTCTTGCATGATTTCCAGCAAGGCCGCATGCGTTTTTGCCGGCGAGCGATTGATTTCGTCCACCAACAAAATCTGGGTGAAAACCGGTCCCCGCCGAAAGCGAAAATCCTGTGTTCGCGAATCAAAGACTGGTTGACCCGTAACATCCGAGGGCATCAAATCCGCAGTAAACTGAATTCTCCCGAACTGACATCCCAGGATCTGGCCCAGCAGTCGGACGAGCAGCGTTTTCCCCAGCCCAGGGACACTCTCGATCAACACGTGACCACCCGCAAATAACGCGATGAGTGTCAGCCTGACAAAATCGGACTGGCCAACGTAGATCTTGCTGGATTCGGTCAGGATCTCGTCAATCTTGTCGCGAACTTCGCTGAATTCTGTACGGGGTTCCACGATCAATATCCTGTTTTCTTGGTTTCAGATGATTTTTGCACGCGATTCCAATCGCGAATGCGCTGCTTGGCGAACGTCACGTCACGAGTTTTTCTGAGGAGTTTTCCGAAGGCGTCAACATGTCGTCCAAATCGAGCCGTCTCGTGGCTGACGACGAGTCGCGGTCGTCCAAAAATGGGAAATTTCCACCAGCAAAACACCAGTAACGCCAAAATCCCCTGGCCAAAAACGAACCCGTTCGGATGAACCTTCACGAAATTCCAAATCTGCGGCCCCTGCGCATTCGACTCTTGGTCCTCGAACATTTGCGATGAGACGGCGACGGCAACACGATCCCCTTCCGGAATCCAGCCCAGGAATTCCACCGCCAGTTGCCGGTTGCCAGGATCAACCAGACCACCGTTCAGCAGTGGTGTCGCGGATCCGAGCACCATCACGCGGGCCATTAAGGTTTCTTCCACTGTGAATAACGGATCGTCCCCCGAGCGCCACACCACGACAGCCGAGTCGCCAGGTTCCAGTCGCCGATGGAGTGGCCAGCGGGCCTGAACCGTGAGTAATCCCTCATCGCAATCCTGTTCAATTGTTTTCACGGGCACGTCAGTAGATCGGTCAATCCGCTTCAACCCATACCACTTCCCGGGTCCGGGAAGGAACTCGGTTTTCGTCTGGGAAAGAAAGTCCGTACGGAATGTTTCGTACGACCGCCTGGCATCGTCGATGGCAGACGAGGACAACTCTGATCGGTCTTGCATCTGCCGCCAGTAATCGAGAGCGGCGTCGCTGTCGCGGACGATAATGACTAACGTCCGCATCAGGCCACTCAATATCAGTCTGTGCAGATCGCCTTGGGATTTTTCGGATAACTCATCAAATTCCGACTGAAACACGATGATTGTCTGATATTCCCACTCCATCCCCTTCACCAGTCCCGGTAAGACGGTGACTGTGCGCCCCGACTGACGTAGCAGCGTGAGAAACGTGTTGATCCCATTGATGCTCGACCCGCGAGAAGCGGCGTATCGGGTTTCCAGCGTCGGGGTACAACCCGAAATCATCAGACAAGAAATCATCAGGCAAAAGGTGACGGCGAGGACCACCAGTCGATGTTGATTCATTCGCAACCGGGGGATCATCGGCGACCTCGTTTCGGTGCGATGTCGAACTGGTGACGCTGTTCCCAGACCTGCAGGAAGGCCTCACGCGGGATCGGCAGATTGCCAAAAAAGGCATCTTCAAATAAGCGGGTTGAACGACGAAAAAGCGAGGTTAACTCGGGCTGTGACTCGCGGACCTCACCAGTGTATTGGCGGTTTGTTTTTCCCTTTTGAACTTCGATGATCTGCCGCTGATTCAGTTGAACCAGTTGCCAACTGTAAAAAAACGTCATCGCCGATTCAAACGAAGAAGCCGCAGCGAGTCGGCTGGCTTCGGCGAGCAGATCCCGAACCCCTCGCGTTGGTTCGGGAAGCGCCTCGAGCGTTTCCAGATCGATGCTTGCCGACACTGGCTCTTGCGACGGATCCAGCATCGGTTCGAGGTCCCGCATCGACGGGATCACGAGCACGATGATCCCGACAAGCAACGCAACGAGCCCCCCCCACATCAGCAGCCGCAAGAGGGGAGCGAATTCATTGCCACCGACCTGGGGTAATTTGTCGGATAAATTGCTCGGATCTTCCGACTTTTTCGCCGCGGGGGGACGGAGGGGACGCAGGCTGTCGTTGGCGGAGTCATACCAGGGAAAAGCACGGTGCTTCAGCGCCTGTTGGGCATCATCGACAGTCGGCTCGGCAGCCTGGGCCGCCATCCGCTCGCCAGCAAGTGGCAACAGCAAGACGAATGGCAATAGCAGCAGCAGTCGCATCACAGTACGGATGGGATGAGTCATGTTCTCCCCTCACGTTGTCGCAGTAGAACGGTCTGGGCGCGGAGTTTCAGATCCACATCCCAGCCTTCACGCCGTATCCGACAATCCAGATACGAAACAAACCGAAACACGGTCAGGAAAACAATCACGACCCAGAAGGCCAGATGCGTTTGCCAGGGGAAGTGAACCACGGATTCCTGCATCGGATCAAGATCTTCCTGCATCCAATGAAAAGGGTCAAATCGATCTTCCCAGAGCGAAGTGATGGCCTGAAATAATTGTGTGACGGCAATTGTTCCGCCGCAGAGGACCAGCAGATCGAGGATGCGAATCGACAGGATCCGACCCATGATCTGTGCATTCATCGCCGTCCGTCGGTTCCAGGCCCGAGCAATCGGTGGTTTCTCGAGCAGCAGAATTTCATTGAGATAATACATCCCCAAAAACACCACCGGTGTCAGGATACAAACCGCCACGCATAGCCCTCGAATGAGCACCTGAAATAACAGGAATGAGGGAATCGCATTCAAACCATCATTAAACATACGACGAATCGAGAAGCGCGGCGAAAAGGTCGTTTGTCCCAAATATAAAGTAATAAAAAGTGTTGCCCAGGGGACCTCCATCACGAGCAGTAACCAGGATCCGTATTCGGGGATGTTCCGAATATCGACAACCCACTCGTTAAAACAAAAGATCGGTACCATCCCGAGCGCTGCCGTCAACAACAGGCCCAGCCAATGGCGGCCACAAAACAAAAAACTGACATCCAGACATTCGAGAATGGTCCGAGGTCGAATCGCCAGTTGAATCTCTTCAAGTTGCACGAGTTCGCCTCCACGAGACGAGATACCCCAGTCCAAACAGATATCCCAGCAGCAGCAGCGTACTGATGGCAGCCGTCCCGACCTTCAGCGAATAGGGAAGACTCGACGGAGAAATAAATCCTTCGATGTAGGCCGCCAGTAAAAACAATACCGTGGCAACTCCGGCGACTTCCAGGGCCTGGGGCGAGGTTGCACGCAAGGAATCCCGTCGGCTTTTTCCCCCAGTATCAATCAGCCCCCAGCCCAATCGCAAGCCGGCTGCCGCCGACAGGACGACCGCAGTGAGCTCAAACGGGCCATGTGCCGTCACAAAAGTGATGAAATTGTCGGCCGAGGGTGATCGAATCATATGCCCGAACAGTGTCCCAAGAAACAGGGCGTTAAAAGCCAGGGTGATCAGACTGCCAACCCCCAGGAAGATTCCACTCGCAAAACACCTTAAACCAATCCCGGCATTGTTAAAAACGTAAAAGCCAGTCATCGCACTTCGTCCACCATCCTCGTCGTTATTTTCGAGCGGTTGGGCATACATGGTCTCAACACGCTGGAGCGTCTGTTCACCAACGACGGCCGTGGCAAATTCCTCATGGGAATAGGCAGCGATTAACGACCCCAGAAACAGACCCCAGAAAACCCCGAAGGAAATCCAGGTACAAGGGTCTCGCACAATCCGCTGGGGAACCTCGACCAGAATCTTTCGCCCCCAGCGACGTAATCGAAATGTCTCCGCACGATAGAGTTGTGTATGCGCGTCGGCGACGAGTTGATGCAAGTACTCCGTGGTATTCGCCGGGAAACGCATCGAGATCGCCAGTGATAAATCCCCACAGACGGCGCGGTAACGTTGTGCAAACGCGGCAACCCGTGCGGCGTCTTGAACACCGTGATGGCGAAACCACGAGATTTCGTTTTCCAGCTCGCCCCATTCATGAGTTCGCTGTGC
>JBIKZJ010000387.1:0-6165 GCA_044354755.1 Schlesneria sp.
GCTGGATCATGGAATGCACCTCGGAAGAGGATTGATGGCCTGGTCACGACTGATGACATGGCGTTAACTGGCAATATGAACCGTTCGATCGAGTGTGATCCCCAGCGTGGCCAGCTTTGAACGCAGCGTCGAGCGCGAGATCCCCAGGATGGCCGCGGCACGACTGAGATTTCCATCCATCTGATGCATCAATTCGGTGAACATTGTCCGTTCAATCGATTGCACGACATCGTCGTAAAGACTCTCGGTTCCCAAATGGATCCGTTCGCGAATGAATCGGACTAACTGGTCATCCGAGAACGTTTCCGCTTCAAGAGGATCGTGGAAATGATTGACAGGGCTTGGGGTGGCGCGACAAATCGAATCGGGAAGAAACTCGGGAAGGAGTACCGGTCCGGTGGCTTCGATAATGGCGTGCTTGATCACACTTTGCAGTTCGCGGATATTGCCGGGCCAGCCGTACTGATTGAGCAGACGTGTCACTTGGGGTGATACGCTTTGAATCACCTTGCCCAGTTCCAGGCTAAACCGTTTGACGAAGTACTCGATGAGCAGCGGCAAGTCACCGTTTCGTTCGCGCAGGGGGGGGAGGTGAATCGTGTAGACATTCAGGCGATAATACAAATCGCAGCGAAAGGTCCCCGCTTGCATCATTTTCGAAAGATCACGATTGGTTGCCGCAATGAGGCGGACGTTCGTCCGGACCGGATCTGCCCCACCGACACGTTCAAACTGCTGATCTTGAAGCACCCGCAAGACTTTGGTTTGCGTGAGTGCGGTCATGTCACCAATCTCATCAAGAAACAACGTCCCATTGTCACATTGCTCGAACTTGCCGATACGCATGCGACCGGCCCCCGTGAAGGACCCCTTCTCGTGGCCGAAAAGTTCGCTTTCCAACAGTGACTCGGGAATGGCAGCGCAATTGATCGCCAGGTACGGA
The DNA here is from genome assembly GCA_044354755.1 of Schlesneria sp. Lineage (GTDB taxonomy): Bacteria > Planctomycetota > Planctomycetia > Planctomycetales > Planctomycetaceae > Schlesneria. The sequence continues at coordinate 944 of JBIKZJ010000387.1, forward strand.
CGGGGCGCCCGTTTGCTGTACTGATAAATCGCTCGGGCAACCACTTCCTTTCCCGTACCACTTTCGCCCAGAATCAGCACGGTCACGTCCTGCCCGGCAACGCGACCAATCTGGCGATAAACTTCCTGCATGGCCGCGCATTTCCCGACCAGTAGATCGCACGAGTCCGTGCTTTTGTCCTCGTCAAGATTGAGAAACACCTGAGTCCGCATCATGCGCGAGGCTTGCAGAGCGCGGCTGACAACCAGTTGCAATTCATCGAGATCGAATGGCTTAACGATATAGTGGTAAGCTCCCCGCCGAATCGCTTCGATCGCCGTGTTCGAGCTCCCCGCACCCGTCATCAGAATCACCGGCACCCGCGCATCCTGTTTGTGCAGCTGTTCCAGCAATTCCAGGCCCGAACAGTCTGGGAGTCGGATATCAGCAATCACGACATCGAAAGCGTGTTGCCGGAACAGTTCCAAGGCTGCAGACGCCGTTTCGGCAGTATGAACCTCGTATTGGTGTTGAGGAAAGGCATAGAAAAAGCACTGGAGGATTTCGCGATCGTCGTCAATGATGAGCAGTTTTTCCATCGTAGATTGCCTTCGTTAAGATGTTGTAAAAAACATCATCCTTGACGTTCTCTGTGAAAAATTCCTATTCAAAACCCGTCAGATCGGCGAGTTCAACAGAAATCGCGAGTTGCAATTGGCATCTGAGCCAGCGTCGAGCCGAAAAAACATGGCAATCAAGTTCAAGCGTCAGCCTTTCCAAAAGAGGGACCATAACGACAACATCAAAGATAAACAGGATCTCCCTCAGCGAATCCATCTGTTTGGCACGCCATCTGCTCTCGCTATTTTCGGCAATGGATCGTTCAGCGGACCGAGTCTCCTCCGTCGTGTGGTGTGGTTGAGGCGTATTATAGAAATCCTAATTCAGTACGATATCAGGGCAAACTTGAATCACGGATCAGGAAATCCCTGAGACACCACTTTTTTGAACACTTTCCAACTTGCAATACGATTAAAATTTTCGTACAACATCAAAAACTCATAATCTTGCGGTCTCACAATCAGACAAACTTAAAAACTAAATAAATTGAGTTCTTGTTGGTTACGATAACAACCGAGGAATCCCAGGAGCCATCGTGGGCGAACAACCGACGAGCAAATTCTCATCGATCCCAGCACAGCCCGAATTGCGACTGGAATTCCCCGTGGTCGGGGTTGGCGCTTCCGCCGGGGGGGTTGAAGCCGTCACCTCGCTGGTACGGAACCTTCCCACCGATTCCGGCATGGCGTTCGTCGTCGTGCTGCACCTTCCTTCCTCGCATCCCAGCAACCTTTCCTCGATTCTAGCCAGAACGACTTCGCTCGATGTGGTCGAGGTGTCCGACGGGGAGCGGATTCAGCCCAATCGCGTGTTCGTCATTCCAGCGGGGTGCTGCCTGGCGCTTTGCGGAAATCAGTTTCGGCTGACCCCACGCGACAAGGAAGTCCCGCCGACGCCACACGTGATTGACCAATTTTTTCATTCGCTCGCCGAGCAATGCGGGTTCCAGTCTGCAGGTGTGATTCTGTCCGGGACGGGGGTGGATGGGACCGCCGGATTGTCTTCGATTAAAGCGGTGGGCGGAATTACGTTTGCGCAAGATTCCTCGGCGGTACATGGTGGAATGCCAGGAAGTGCTGTGGCAACAGGAGTTGTCGATTTTGTGCTGCCGCCCGAGCAAATTGCAGCGAGATTAATTCTGTGGAGTCATCATCATCGGGATGGGGCGAGGAATCCATTTGCGAAAAATGAGCCACACCCTGAGCTGGTCGAAAAGGAAGAGCAAGCCGATTTTCAGGAAATTTTGACGCTGCTGACGGCCTCGTCAGGAATTGATTTTCAGAATTACAAGCCAGCCACATTGCGCCGGCGACTGGAACGACGGGCCGCAATTTGTCGGGTGGAATCGCTGAAAGCCTATCGGCAGTACTTGAATTTCAATCCCGATGAACTGGAAATGCTCGAACAAGAGGCATTGATTCATGTGACCAGTTTCTTTCGCGAACCCGAGATGTTTGCATTTTTGAAGTCAACCGTCTTGCCGCAACTGATAACGCATCATGACGAGCATAAACCATTCCGGGTTTGGGTCCCTGGTTGTTCTTCGGGAGAGGAAGTCTATTCGATCCTGATCTGCCTGTTAGAATTTTGGGAAGAGCGAAAGTTAACCACTTCGATCAAGCTATTTGCCACCGACGTGAGTGAACGGGTCATCAGTTATGCCCGCGCAGGCTTGTATTCGGAAAAGATTTGTGCAACGGTCTCGCCCGAGCGGTTGCAGAAGTTCTTCACGAAACAGGGTTCGAATTACCAGATCAATAAAAACGTGCGTGAGCTCTGTGTCATCGCCAAGCAAGATATCACGCAGGACCCCCCCTTCTCTCAACTCGACCTCATCAGCTGTCGCAATGTCTTGATCTATCTTGGGCCGGTGCTCCAGTCGCGGGTCTTTCCGATTTTTCATTACGCACTCCAACCCGAGGGATTTCTGATCCTGGGAGCATCAGAAACGGCGGGGCGATTTGAATCCTATTTTTCTCCTTTTGATAAAAAGACGCATATCTACCGGCGAGTTAAGTCTTTCAATCGGATGCCGTCGAATTTCTGGCTGGATCAAACTCGACTCAAAAGGGGACGGTCTCATCAAGAGCATTTCGAGCCGATTCGACAGTCTTCGTATTTGCTCCAAGAAGCCGATCGTGTTGTCCTGAATCGTTATGCACCACCTGGAGTTGTGATTGACGATGGGGATCACATCCTCCAGTTTCGAGGAAAAACCGGGCGATTTCTCGAACCCGCACCCGGGATGCCGAGTCACAATATCATGCAGATGATCCGGCCAGAAATTCTGCCGACCCTCCGCAGCACTATCGAAATGGCCAAAAGCAATGGACTCCCCGCTCGGGCAGAAAAGCTGGAACTCAACGGGTTGTTGATCAATCTCGAAGTGATTCCGATCACAATTCTCCCCGACAATTTGTCCTGTTTTGTGGTCCTGTTTGAAGATCACGCTGAGCAATCTCGGTTAGAGCAATCTCCGTTAGAAATCCGGTCCTCTGGGCCGCTCGCGGGCTTACCGACCCAATCCGTGGAGAACGTCGTTACGGAGCGACTGCAACAGGAACTTGCGATGACCAAGTCCTATCTTCATTCCGTGATTGAAGCCAAGGATGTCGCCAACCAGGAACTGATGGCAGCCAACGAAGAGGTGACTTCGAGCTACGAGGAATTGCAGTCAACCAATGAAGAATTGGAAACGGCCAAGGAAGAATTACAATCGAGTAACGAAGAACTGGTTTCCATCAATGATCAACTCGAGCGTCATGTCCAGGACGTGATTCAGCTGAATCAGGACCTGAACAATTTGATCGCCTGTGTCCGAATCCCCGTGGTGATTGTCGACCAGGATCTCGCCATCCGTCAATTCAGCCCTCGTGCCGCCGAGAACTATAGTCTGCAGCCGAGTGATATTGGTCGGCAGATCGCGGAATTGGACTTACGCATCCCAAATTCCGAGTTGTCATCACGGATCCTGAAAGTGATTGACTCTCAGCAGGCGTTCGTGCGAGAGATGACCGAAGTACACGGTCGCTGGATTTCTCTGGAGATCCGACCATTTCGCATGAGCGAACAGCAACTGAACGGTGTCATGATCCTGCTGATCGACATTCATAACCTCAAGGAACGAGAACAGCAGGTCATTGAAGCCCGCGACTTTGCTGTCGGTATCGTCGAGTTGCTGCACGAGTCGTTAGGGGTGCTGGTGCTGGACCCGCGGTTCCGTGTTCTTCAGGCAAATGACAGCTTCTACCAGACATTCCATCAAACATCGCAACAGACCCTGAACAGCGATCTTTTTGAACTCGATGAGGGGGAATGGAATATTCCCGAGCTACGATCTCTGTTGATGTCGCTCCAGCAATCAACGGGCGAACCACAGCGACTTTCTTTGGAACATCAATTTCGGGGAGCTCAATTTCAGGGACAGAGGAAACGAAACCTGCTCGTGACGGCAAAACGACTACCACATTCACTCAGCGAAGAGAGATCCGATTTCCTGTTGTTGGCGATCGAGGATGTCACCAACCAGCACCAGATGGCAGTCTCGCTGAAAAAAACCGAATTGCTGATGCAAGCGATCATTGATCAGGCCAGGAACGCAATCATCAGCATCGATCAGTCAGGGACGATTCACGTTTTCAATCACGCTGCGGAAAAAATGTTTGGATACACTGCGGCGGAAATGATGGGAGCCAGTATTGGTTTGCTCATGGATGACGTGAATCGAACTGGATATGTTGTGGGGTTGAGGCAATACATCCAGACGGGTATTTCATCATTTATCGGACAGGTGAGAAACGTGTTGGCTCGCAAACGGGATGGCTCGATGCTCCCCGTGGAATTAACCGTGAGCGAAATTCAAACCGATTCTGGAAGAATGTTTATGGGAATGCTCGCGGACACCTCTCAGCGACAGACCCTCGAACGCGAGGTCTTGACCATTGCGGCTCATGAGCAGTTGCGCATCGGGCAGGAACTTCACGACCTGGTCGCCCAAGAACTGACCGGCATGACCTACCTGATTAAATCTCTCCAGGAACAAAAACGGGTGGGGCTGAAGGATCTGGCTCGGCTCGAGTTGGGGCTGGAGACCACTTTATCCCAAGTCCGCAACTTGGCTCGAGGCTTGATTCCGATTGATTTGGATGCAAATGGATTGCAGACAGCTCTGCGCGCGTTCATGACCGAGACCCAGAAAAACACGAAAATTACCTGCCGCTTTTTCTGTGAAGGGGAAATCGTGCTGGCGGATCCCCGCATTGCAAAAGAGCTCTTTCTGATCGCACGCGAAGCAGTGAATAATTGTGTGAAACATGCAAAACCACACGAGATTTGCCTGAGGCTGAGCCTCGTAAGGGGGGTTTTGATGCTGGAAGTTTCCGATGACGGCGTCGGAATCCCCGTACAACAACAGTCAACGGGGGTCGGTTTGCACCTCATGGCGTATCGGACGAACATGATCAACGGGATGTTTCACATCCAAAACAACCCAAACGGTGGTACGCGCATCTTTTGTCAAATTCCCATAGGAGGCCATCATGGTCCAACTGACTCAAACACCTAAATCCCAAATGCCTGCGCGCGTATTGATTGTCGACGATCATCCCATCGTTCGGGAAGGA